>NZ_UHIO01000001.1:837500-1190000 GCF_900460315.1 Veillonella criceti
CTCTGATAGATTTTTCATAGATAAGCTGAATCAATGTCAAAGTCATTTCAAAAGATTTATAAAATGAGTCAATTGGCAAAAATTCATATTTAGAGTGAAAGTTTAATGCTCCTGTAAAATAGTTTGGTGTAAGTATTCCTTTTGTGGAAATAAAGGATCCATCGGTACCGCCACGCATAGCAATTGTTTTTGGCGTAATCTTTAAACGATTCATCGCCTCATACACATAATCAATAGCTTTCTTATTTTCTTCAGTTATGGCATCAGCTATATTCCCATAAGTATCACTTAATTCACAGGTAATTGTAGCTCGTGGATACTGGGTCTGTAATTCTTTTACATTATCTTCAATCAACACCTTCTTAGCTTCATATTTTACTTTATCATGATCTCTAATATTTAATGACACAATCGCCGTTGATTGATTAGATTGTATACCTTGGCACCATATATATCCTTCTTTACCTTCTGTACACTCCGGTGTTTCCTCACGATTAAACATATTGATAAAATCAACGGCTACTAATGTAGGATTAAGCAGGACACCTTTCGCGCTCATTGGGTGCGCACTTACCCCATGAATCGTTACCTTGCCGCTACCAGCATTAAACGTTTCATACACAACTTCACCTAATTCACAAGAATCAATCGTATACGCAAAGTCTACAGGAAATCGTTCATACTCCATATTCTTCGAGCCAAATAATCCGCATTCTTCGTCAGGCACGAAGGCTACATAAATATCTCCATGGTACCGCGAAGTATCCTCTATTAAAGTATGTAGTGCCGTCATAATATTAGCAATCGCCGATTTATTATCAGCTCCTAATACGCTCGTACCATCGGAAACAATAATATCTTGCCCTTCATAAGGAGCCAACTCTGGATGCTCATCTCGTTTCATCACAATCGTTTCTACTGTATTTAGTACAATGTCGCCCCCATCATAGTTTCGAATCACTTGTGGATGTACCTTCGGTGATAAACTTACATCGACTGTATCCACATGCGCACAAAAACCTACAGCCGGCACGGTTCCTACAAAGTCACTAGGTAAATGAGCTGGTAAACGTCCTGTAAGTACTGCCTTATCACTAACATGTAAATCAACTAAGCCTATCGTTTCACACTCTTCACGCAAAAGGTGAATCATGTCCCATTGACTTTCAGTACTAGGAACCACAATACCTCCATTAGGTTGACTCTGAGATGGTATCTGTACATATTTTAAAAACCGTTCTATCAATTCTTCCCGTTTCAACAACATGAAAAACCTCCTTAGAACATTTGACGTGGATATACATAATCAGCTTGGAAACCAAGCGGAATATTTAGCCACCAGAAAATATATAATACAATCGTCAATGCAATTAATAATGCGATTGTATGTGGCAACATTAAACTACTCAATGTACCAACACCAGTTTTTTTATAATATTTCTGACAATAAATAATAATGAGTGGATAAAAAGCAAACATTGGCGTACATACGTTAACAGCCGAGTCACTAATACGAAAGGCCGCTTGTGTTAATTCTGGTGCAATGCCCACTGACATCAACATAGGAACAAAGATTGGCGCTAAAATAGACCACTTAGCCGAAGCTGATGTAATTAATAAATTAAGTAAACCTACGAACACAATGATACCAAAAATCGTAACTTGTGGTGGTAGTGCAAGCGATTTTAAAAATTCAGCCCCTGCAATAGCAATTAAAGCCCCTAAATTAGAAGCGCCAAATGCATACATAAACTGAGCAGCAAAGAAATAAAACACGATCAATTGTACTAGTGTATGAGTAATTTCTTCCATAGATTTAGTGAAATCTTTAGAGTTTTTAAAATTACCACTAATAATCCCATAAACGATACCGGGAATAGCACTTAACAAAAAGATAACAGCTACAATTGACTGCATAATCGGTGCTTTAAAACTGGCAATATTACCATCGGGATCACGAAGCAATGAATCGGCAGGCATTAAAGCAAGCACTAATCCCGCCACCATTAATACAAGTACTAAAGAGGAAATATAAAATGCCCTATTTTCTTTAGCCGTTATGGGTTTCATTGCCTCTTCTGATACATCTAAATCAGCGTCTAGTGGACATGCCTTACGACACCAAGGCTCAGTAATCTTTTCAGTAACCCACCAACAAACAAAAATAACAGGTATGGTTGCCACAACAGAAAAAAAGTAATTACATAATACATTTACTTCATACGATGGGTCAATTAATTGAGCCGCCATCTGTGTAAACCCTTGAATCACCGGATCAATCGCTGACGGTGTATAGTTAGCTGCAAAAGCCCCAGCAATCCCTGCAAACGAAGCTGCTACCCCAGCTAGCGGATGCTTTCCTGAAGCATAAAACAAATACGCAGCAATAGGAATAATAATCATATAACCACTATCAGGTGCTAAATGACTCAACATCCCTACTACGATAACAATTGGTGTTAACAAGAACTTAGGTGTAATGACTAATATCTTTTTTAATCCTGTATTTATATAGCCAGAACCCTGAGCAATACCAATCCCTAATGTGGCTACTATAACCATACTCAGTGGTGGAAATCCAGCAAAATTTCCCACCATTTTCGTCATTAAGGTAACCAGCGACTGAGCTGATAACATATTGGTTACCATAATTTCCTTCCCCGTAGTTGGATGAATATAGCCAAAATGCATGGTTGAGAAAATAGCCGAAACTACACATGTAATAACAAAAGCACCTATAAATAACATTGTAATATCTGGAATCTTGTTTCCCATTCGTTCCAACCAGCCTAAAAAACCGCCCACAGGCTGCACATCTTTTAGGTTAGGTTGATTAGATGGTTGCATTGCCATACAAACACCCCTTTCACCTAATCAGTAAATCCCTTTTTTGTATGCTTCAAAAATACATAGATTATCCTGACAAGCCTTAAAGACACACCTCCTTTATAGGATTTAGCCTATCTATTCGTATTAACACCATACTAACAATCCTGCTATAGAATGTCAAATGACAGTAAACATTTGTATATAATATATATTGTATACAAAAAACTCCGCAAAAGGATATTCCCTTCACGGAGCGCATAAATAACTCTATAATAGGCTATTCATAACCAAATTTATGCTATATAGCTTATCTCCACTAAATAGCCTTCTTATAAAATTGTTTAACATAGAAATGATAAATAAAAAGTCCTGCTAGTGCAATACAAGCATTAATTTGATACATCATAGCAAAGCCTACCCAGCCAATCACTAAACTTAAAATAGCTGAACCCAGACCAACACCAATATCGAGAGATAAGAAATAAGTCGCATTAGCAGCCCCTGCTCGTTCAGCTGAAGCCGCCTGCACACCCAAGGTCTGAAAGGCCGGACTAACAGCCCCATAGCCTAAACCAATAATAGGTGCTGACGCAATAACCCACCAAGGGGAACTTGCTAAACTTAAAATTATAATGCCAATAAAATATAATATAAAACCAGGGTAAATTAAACTATTAGCTCCCAGCTGATCAAAAGCTCTACCAACCCACGGCCGCGTTACAACAATGATAATAGCAAATAATACAAAGAAGAGACTCGCCATAGTGCCTTCACCCATTTCAGTCATCATAATGGGAACAAATACGAGGACTCCCGAGTAACTAAAACTAATGAAAACACCAATAATGGCCCAAGGCAAGGTATGTCGTTCAAAAAAACGGTCAAAGTTCCACGGACGATGTTTTGCCAAACGTGGTAAGGCCAACGTTTCATCAAGTCGTTTACGATTGGCCGCATAAAAACCTAAAAAAGCACAAACACTGAGGAACATAAAAAAAGCCTCAGTCCCCCACATATCTAATATAGTTAATCCTAAGAAAGGGCCAATAACCATGGCTACATTAACAAATACCGAAAAATAGCCAATCCCTTCCCCTTTACGATGTTTAGGTAATACCAATACAGCCACAGCCGCTACAGCCGTAGTACCGATAGCAAATATCATGCCATGCAACAACCGTAATAGAAAGATTAAATCCATAGACGTTGTAAAATTAAAAGCAATCATGATTAATAAAAAAATACCTGTAGTTAAAAAAAGTATGTTTCGTTTATCAAACCCGTCAATAATTTCGCCAGCAAACGGACGGCATAAAATCGTCCCTATCTGAAAATACGTCATAGCTAAACCTGCCTGAAAAGCGGTTCCCCCATAGACAGCGGTAATAATTAATGGCAACCCAGCAATTAATATATACTGACTCATATAAAATAAACAGCTACTTAAGCCACAACCTAAAAATTCAGCAGACCAAATTTTGTCCTTAGCTATAGCTTGTTCTGTCTCTTCCATTCCACTCTCTCCTTTCTAAAATGGTAAAACACAGTAGTCCGTAGACCACTGTGTTTTTATCTGCAAAACTTAAATTATAGACAAACCAACATCATCAATGCAAAAATTAATGAGCTTTGGCTGCATTACGAATATCTTTTTTATTGCGACTTTTCCAAATAGCCCAGATAGACGTAGCTACACAAATGGAAGAATAAGCCCCACTTACGAAACCTACAATCATACAAAGGGCAAAGTTCTTCGTTGTATCACCACCAAAGAAGTATAAGGAACAACAAGCAAATAATACCGTAGATAACGTATAACAACTACGGTGAATACTCTGTGCAATACTTGCATTCGCTAAATCAGCAAATGTATCAGACCGTTTATGTGTGTGTGTATTTTCACGGATACGGTCAAAAATAACTACCGATTCATTCATAGAATAACCAATTACGGTTAAAATAGCCGCCAAGAAAGAAGCATCAATTTCTAATTGGAAGAAAGAGAATACCCCCAACACCATAATAAGGTCATGGAAAATAGCCGCCAACGAAGAAAAGGCAATCCGATACTCAAAGCGGAAGGAAATATACGCAGCCAACACCAAAAAGGCAATAGCTAAGTTAATTAGCGCATGTTCTGTTACTTCAGAACCAATCACAGCCCCTACCGATTCTACACGTTTTACTTCGTTAGGACCGATATTTTTATTTAAGCTATCAACGATTGCTGCACTTTCATTAGAATCAAGGTTACGCGTACGAATGATAACATCATCACCTTCAGTGGCAGAACTTTCACCAGACAACTGAATAATTGCATTTTCAAGGCCAAATTGTTTTAAATCCTCACGAACTTGAGATACTTGAACAGGTTGTTCAAAGCGAACTTCTACAATCGTACCGCCTGTATAATCAATGCCCCAGTTAAACCCTTTTACAAAAATAGAGGCTAAACTAGCAATAACCAAGATTGAAGACAAAATAAACCACCAGCGATGATGTTTAATAACGTCAAAACGCATTATTTTTTGCCTCCTTTCTTATATAACTCCATAGTAGCTGTTGGTGATACATTAGCACCATACCAGAATGGATGATTCGTTAAATTACATTCTATGAGCATACGGAGTAAATAACGACTTACAAATACGGCCGTAATCATACTGATTAATACCCCTAGCCCTAACGTAACGGCAAAACCACGCACAGGGCCAGACCCAAGAACAAATAAGATAGCCGCCGTAATCATAACGGATACGTTCGCATCCACAATCGTTGCAAAAGCACGCCGGAACCCTGACTCCATAGACATGCGTAATGTTTTACCAACTTGAACTTCTTCTTTAAAACGTTCAAAGATAAGGATATTCGCATCAACGGCAACCCCCATAGAGAGGATGATACCAGCAATACCAGGCAGTGTTAAAGTAGCATCTAAGAAATGTAATACTGCTAACAACGCTAACACATAAATTAAAAGTGCCATCGTTGCCACAAAGCCAGATACACGATACAACACAAGCATAAAAGCAACAATTAAACCAATACCTACGGCAAAGGCGGTAACAGACTTATCTTTAGAGTCTTGACCTAATGTCGGTCCTACTGTACGAACTTCTAAGACATTAACCTTAACTGGCAAGGCCCCTGAACGAAGTAAGATAGCTAAGTTTTTAGCATCATCTAATGTTTGGCTACCAGTAATAACAGCTTTACCACCAGTAATAGGTTCATTAACAACAGGATTTGTTAATTGTTCCCCATCGAGATAAATACCAATGTGACGACCTACATTCATGGTCGTTAAATCACCAAATTTCTTGGCCCCTGCGTCAGTAAACTCAATGCCAACCATAAACTGTTTGTTCTGACCAATTTGCTCTTTTGCATCTTTTAAATCATTACCAGTTAAATGAACAACACCGTTTTCATCTTTAAATTCCATAACGGCTGTTTTACCAATCGTTTTAATCGCTTGATCTGGATCTTTAACACCTGGTAATTCAATAATAATACGTTTTTTGCCTTCACGCTGAATCAATGGTTCAGCTAGGCCCATTTCGTTAATACGGCGTTCAAGAATTTGACGAGCTCTCTCTACCGCATCATCTGTTACTTTGTTCTCCCCTGCATCTTCTGCTTCAAGAACAATATGCGTACCACCTTGTAAATCAAGGCCTTGTTTTATCGATTGAGCTAATGGCCCAATGAAATAGATAAACGCAGCCACAATAATGGCAATGGCCGCAAGAAATTTTGCAAGCGCCTTACCGTTCAAAATATGCCCCCTCCTTAATCCACTTAGGGTCAACAACGACTAAAAAAATTGTAAACTTCGTGCATCCGTAATTAAAGCACCTAATCGCTTATCGTGAACATCCATGGGAATTGATTCCGACACAACTTGTATGTCCCAAGCAACACCCACACAACGTTCAGTAGCTACCTCCGCTAGAAATCGATCATAATAACCAGCTCCCATCCCCATGCGGCCACCGGCTATATCAAAGGCGACGCCGGGCACAAGAATTAAATCTAAGTCTGTTGGTGCAATGCAATTATAAGGTTCTTGTGGTATACGAATCCGTAAAACACCTACTGAAACAGCATCTAAACTTATTAGTTCAGCTGCTACCATTTCCGTTTTACTAATACATACTGGTACATATACTTTTTTACCAGCTGCTAAGGCTTGCTCAATCAGACTATCTAGATTAGCCTCTTTCGGCATCGCCAAATAGGCCATTATAGTCTGTGCGTTTTGATACACTTCACTAGACATAATCCGTTCACAAAGAGACTTTGCACGTTCCTTACATTCTGCCTCAGACATGGCTTGGCGCCTTGCTTTAAAAGCAAGGCGCATCGTTTGCTTATCCATATTATTTGTCATCTTTGCCAAGCACATGAGCTACACTGGAACGAGCCAATTTAATTTCGACTTTTTCCGCAATTTGAAGCATAATTACTTCATCAGTCAAAGAATTAATAGTACCGTAAATACCACCAATTGTTACAATTTTTTGACCTTTTTTCAAGCTATTTAAAAGTTCATTACGAGCTTTTTGTTGCTTTTTCTGTGGACGATATAAAAGGAAATAAAAAATTACTACCATTAACAAAATCGGCCAACCAGCTTGAAATAATTGTTCTAAATCTGCCACTTTGAGTCACCTCCATAAACCAACACATCTATCTCATTCAACGTCGTAAGCCCCTTACTTTTTATAGGCCGCCCAGAATTCATCACGGAATGCTGGGAATCGATCTTCTAAAATAGCAGCACGCATTTGACGCATGAAATGCAATAAGAAATACAAATTATGATATGAAACTAAACGGAATGCCAAAATTTCTTCCGCTTTATATAAATGACGAATGTAGGCACGAGAATAATTACGACAGGCATAACATTGACACCCTTCTTCAATAGGGCCCCAATCATGAGCATACGTAGCATTCTTAATTGTTACGCGACCATTATGAGTCATAGCCATACCATTTCGTGCTACACGAGTTGGAAATACACAATCAAACATATCCACACCTCGGGCAACACCTTCAACTAAACAATCAGGAGTCCCTACTCCCATTAAATAGCGAGCCTTATTCGTAGGCAATAATGGCGTCGTATGTTCTAAAATATCATACATGATATCATGCGGTTCACCCACTGATAAACCACCAATACTATATCCATCAAAATCCATAGCCACTAACTCTTTAGCACTTCGTGTCCGAAGATCTTTATACATGCCACCTTGCACAATACCAAACATACCTTGAGTTGGCGATGTATGTGCCTTACGACAACGTTCTGCCCAGCGCGTCGTCCGCGCCGTAGAGCGATCAGCATATGCATAATCAGCAGGATATGGAATACATTCATCGAAGGCCATAGCAATATCGGCGCCCAATTGCTCCTGTACTCTGGTAGCAATTTCAGGTGATAAAAATTTCTTAGACCCATCAATATGAGACCGGAATGCTACACCTTCTTCAGTAATTTTACGTAAATCACCAAGACTAAAGACTTGAAAACCACCACTGTCCGTTAAGATACCACCACCCCAATTCATGAAACGATGTAACCCCCCGGCTTCTTCAACTAGCTCTGGTCCAGGCCGTAAAAACAGATGATATGTATTACTCAATATAATTTGAGCACCCATCTCTTTTAATTCCTCTGGCGACATAGTCTTAACCGTAGCTTGTGTGCCTACAGGCATAAACATAGGAGTCTTAAACGTGCCATGAGGTGTATGTAGAAGTCCTGCACGAGCACCTGTATGAGGACATTCTTTTTGTAATTCATAGGTAATAACCAAGCGTATCCTCCTATCTAACTATAGCTAATTGTAACCTATCAAGTAATTATTATAACACAATTTACCATGCATACCTAGATGTTTCTCATCTAACAAACCCATTCCTTATCGTATAAACATGGCATCACCAAAGCTAAAGAAGCGATACCGTTCCTTAACAGCTTCTTCATAGGCTTTTAGACAATGTTCACGGCCAGCTAATGCACTGATGAGCATCAATAATGTGGATTGCGGTAAATGGAAATTGGTAATCAGTGCATCTACCATTTTATATTCATAACCAGGGTAAATAAAAATTTGAGTCCAATCATGTCCAGCTTGTAATACTCCATTTTTAGTAGCCGATTCTAAAGTACGCACTGACGTTGTCCCTACCGCAATAATCCGCTTACCAGCTTGTCGAGCCTCATTGATAGTCTTTGCCGTTTCAGCAGTTACAACATAATATTCACTATGCATTTCATGATCTTCAATAGTATCAACTGACACAGGTCGGAAAGTACCTAACCCCACATGAAGTGTTACAAAAGCTAAGGTTACGCCTTTGGCCTTAATACGTTCTAATAACTCAGGCGTAAAATGTAAACCCGCTGTAGGCGCTGCCGCCGATCCTTTTTCACGAGCATAGACCGTCTGATAGCGGTCTTTATCTGCTAACTTTTCATGAATATATGGAGGTAAAGGCATTTCACCAATTTCTTGAATAATATCATCAAAAACACCTTGTGCCTCAAACTGAATAATACGTCCACCAAAACTCGTTTTATCAACTACAAGCCCCGTCAAACGATCATCAAAAACCAACTCTTGACCAACGGGACATTTTTTACCAGGCTTTACCAAGCATTCCCACTTATTATCACCACAAGGTGTCAATAATAACACCTCTACCTTACCACCGCTACCCTTGCGATGGCCATACAGGCGAGCTGGAATGACTTTAGTATCATTAAATACAAGAACATCATTATCAGTCAATTCATCTAAAATATCATAAAAATGTTCTTTATGACTAAGAGCTCCCGTCACTTTATCCAATGTCATCAAACGTGACGTATCACGTGGTTCTACGGGATGTTGTGCTATCAACTCTTCCGGTAATTCATAATCAAAATCTGTTACCTGCATGGTAAACCTTCTTTCCACTCTTAATATGCTTTTAATATTCTTTTTCTACTGAAACGCCTGTATAATAATGTTTCAAAATTTGTTTATAGTAATCGTTAGCTTTGGCTGGCGCCTTAGCCGCCATTGCCGCTGCGCCCCACTGAGATAGGCCTAAACCATGCCCCCAGCCATACCCACGGATGCTTACCGTATCACTTGCTTTCTTAAATGTATGGTACGCTTTAGGCTTTTTAAAACTATCTGCTGTAGCCGGTGCTTTAACATTTACATAAAAATCAAATAAAGTCGATTTAAGACCAAAGATTTTCATAATTGTATCGCCACTCAAAGTAAAGGATTTCTTAGACCCAATAAACTGAGCCGTTAACACACGCCCTGACACACCACGATCAGCTTGTTGCATAGGTCGTTTCCGTAATGTACTTATTTTAATCTCTTTTAACGTGCCCATATCCTTACCTGCGGCTTTCAATTTTTGCTCCATAGCGGAACGAGTTAACTTCACCGTCCAAGCGGAACTATCACCATGTTGTGCATAGTCCTTAACACCACGCAAATAAGGTACTACACTGCCCCATACATTTTCACTATTTTCAGTATAACCACCACCATCAGCATGGAAAAAGGCTTCTATTAATTGCCCTTTGTATTTTATTACCATACCTTTAGTCGCATCTACAGCCTTACTAGTGCTAACAAACTCAGCCGCTTGTCCATTATACACCTGATGATTGGTATTTGGTTGCACATCATAGGCTTTATTAGTACTTCGTTGCCTATTATACAAAGCATACGTACGCGCAGCTACCGCTTGTGCTTTTAAGGCTTCTTGTGGCCAACTAGGTACAACTTCAGCAGGCACTACACCATATAAGTATTCTTCTAAATCCACTTCATTAATAAGCATCATCGCCCCCGAAGAAGTAGGTACGACTTTTATAGCGCCTCGATACGGTTTACTATCCACAGTTACAGTACCTGGGGTATTGCCTTGCCACGATTTAATATACACACCACCATCTACCGCTTTACCATTAACAGTAATTTTATGATTCTTCACCGCTACCACTACGGCATCACCAGCGGTAACCTTAGGTAAGGCTGATTTATTTAATGCATATACAGCCATCTTGCCACTACCCGCTGCTACCCATGAACTATTCCGAGTTCCAAGTAACACTCGAATATCAGGAATTTGTGCCTCTACACCTTCTGAAAAAGCAGGTACTTTTGAAACTTTTGAAACTTTTGAAGTTTTTGTAATTGTTGGAGTTTTTGGAGTTGTTGCCGTATTTTTTGTAATTGTCTGTGACTTACCCGAATGTATTACAGCCGTAGTTTTAGTCGTAGTCGCTGTAGCCATTGTAGCTGTTGAAGTCGTACTAGAATTACCTTCTTTTGTCACCGTAATCATAGCCGCATCAGCTACCGCACCATACATAAGGACGGAGGTAAGTAATGTCGTCGCCACTACGCCTCGCCAATGTTTACTTATCATACGCCCTCCTTATTAACGCTTGCATTAGGATTTACAATGCCTAAATGATCATAAGCTAATTGTGTTGCCATACGACCTCGACTTGTACGCACTAAAAAACCGAGCTGCATTAAATACGGTTCATACACATCTTCAATCGTATCTCGCTCTTCGCTAATCGAAGCCGCAATGGTATCAATTCCTACTGGGCCACCTTGGAATTTATCAATAATGGCCAGTAAAACTCGTCTATCAATTCGGTCTAAGCCAATTTGATCAATATCTAACCGCTCTAATGCATCATCCGCAATAACATCGGTAATAACACCATTCCCTAATACTTGAGCTACATCGCGCACCCGCTTCAGAAGACGATTAGCGATACGCGGGGTTCCTCGAGAACGTCGTGCAATTTCAGAGGCCCCTGTTTCAGTAATAGTAGTATTTAATACATCGGCGGCCCGCTTTACAATAAATTCCAACTCTTCTTGCTTATAGTATTCTAAATGACTAATAATGCCAAAACGATCACGTAATGGCCCTGACAAAGCACCTGCCTTAGTTGTGGCCCCTACCAAAGTAAATGGCGGCAAATCAATGCGAACAGATCGTGCACTCGGCCCTTTGCCAACAATAATATCTAAAGAATAATCTTCCATCGCTGAATACAGCACTTCCTCTACACTGCGCGATAAGCGGTGAATTTCATCGATAAATAATACATCATGGGCTTGTAGATTCGTAAGCAAAGCCGCTAAATCACCAGGTCGCTCAATGGCAGGGCCTGACGTAATGCGGAAATTAACCCCCATCTCATTAGCAATGATACCTGCTAAGGTCGTTTTGCCAAGGCCTGGCGGTCCATACAGCAATACATGATCTAAGGCTTCTTGCCGCTCTTTAGCAGCTTGTATATAAACTTTTAAATTATTTTTTGCATCCGTTTGACCAATATATTCTTTTAAATATCGCGGACGCAAACTGAATTGCCAGGAATCGCCCAATTGCTCTTCCTTACCTACAATACGCATTTCATTATCAGCTACTCGTATTTCTTCTTTCATGGTTACCTACCTTTTCCCAATTCAGATAATACTTGACGTAACAAGGTAGCTACCTCTTGTTGCCCATCATCCAATTGTGTTAGCACCTCAGTAAATTCAGACTCTTTATAGCCTAATGAAAGCAGTGCTTCTGCCACCTCACCAGCTACCCCTAAACGAGTAATGGCCGGTGAAACGCTAGTTGCCACAGTAGCATTACTAGGCGCCGTTGTAAATTTCCCAATTTTATCTTTTAATTCAAGAACTAATCGTTCTGCCGATTTTTTGCCAATTCCAGGTAATTTTGTAAGTGTTCCCAATTCACCATTCATAATAGCGACTTTAATGCCATCTACCGAAAGCCCCGATAAAATCCCTAAACCCACCTTGGGACCAATACCGGATACCGAAATCAACAGCATAAACAAATCATATTCATCTTGTGATGCAAATCCATAGAGCTGAATAGCATCTTCACGCACACTCATATGTGTATATAAAAGAACTTCCGTTCCTTCCACTAAACTATCACGTGTACTCCCAGAAATATAAAGTCGATACCCTACACCATGCACATCAACAAAACAAGAGCCAGCAAAAATATGACTCACTATACCTCGCACAAATCCAATCATGGATAGGCCTCCTACTATCTATTAAATCCTATATAACACAAACATATATCATATTTGAATGCGTCGCCGTAAATCTTCATTATGAGAACTATGCGCCGTACAAATGGCAATAGCCAATGCATCCGCCGTATCATCAGGCTTAATCTTTTCACGAATTCCCAACATATTCATAGTCATATAGATGACTTGCTCTTTTGTTGCTTTCCCATAGCCCACAACAGCTTGCTTTACTTGTAAAGGAGTATACTCATAAATAGGTATTCGTTGTTGATTCGCCGCTAATAGAATAACACCGCGAGCCTGAGCCACTGTAATAGCAGTCGTCACATTTCGGTTAAAAAATAATTTTTCAATGCCGAATTTATCTGGTCGATACTCTTCTAAAACATCACTCAAATCATTAAATAATATTTCAAGGCGCATTGCATCAGTATCTTGTGGCGTCGTTGTAATAGCGCCATATGCTACCGTTTTTAACCGGCTTCCTTCTACATCAATTATGCCATATCCGCATATAGCAGTTCCCGGATCTATACCTATAATACGCACGCTAAAACTCCTTTACTATATCTAATACTATCATTATATTATAGCATTTCTTAAGCCTTAGACCAAACAGAAAGACGACTAAATATAATCACATATAACGCTAATAACTATTAACGCTAACTATTTTGCATTTATAACTTCATAAACATTTTAATATTCAGTACCTTGTATTGTTTTATACCTTGTGTTATTATATAGTTGTCAATACAAAATAGTGATGTAAAGGAGTTGCCATGAAAACACAACTTAAGAAAGGAGTTATAGAACTATTAGTATTAGGCCTATTAACTCAAAAAAACCACTATGGGTATGAAATTGTTGACACTATTTCAGACTATGTAGAAATGTCAGAAGGATCCATCTATCCCCTTTTGAAACGTTTACAAAAAGATACCCTAGTTGAAACCTATTGGGAAGAATCCATCAGTGGACCACCACGAAAATATTATCGAATTACTGCCACTGGCAAAGTAAACTACCGTGAAATGTTATTAGAATGGCAAGACTTCTCCAGTGCAGTCAATCGTTTTTTAGAAGGAGTGGAACAGCATGACTAAAGAACAATATTTAGATTTATTACGCTATTACTTTCGTCAAGCCAAGGCGGAAGACCTGCAAGAGATTATTAGCGACTACGAAGAGCACTTTCGTAGCGGCTATGAACAAAACTTAACAGACGAAGACATTATTCGCGCCCTTGGTGAACCTAAGCAAATTTATGAAGCCTATCTATCAGAAGGTATCATAACTGAAAAGAAGGGGCTCTTAAAAGGTGATTTAAAAGAAGACCTAAAAGATATGTTTGATAAAGCCCAAGAAGAATTTCATACAACGATGAAACCTCAACTTCCTCATTATTGGCAAGAAGCTTCTAAAGCCGTTTTCCTTACCAGTGGTACTTTAGCTTATGCGTTAGCGGCTCTATGCTGGTTTATAACGTTAATCATAACGTATCTATTAAGCATCCAATGGCAACCATTAGCTGATGTAGCGCCATTACCAGCCGTCTCACTTGTTACGGTAGGTGCCTTTTGCCTAACAGGTATCGGTGCTGGCCTTACTTGTCTTTTTATCGGTCAAGAATGTTTTAAACACTATAAAACGCAAAAAGCGAAGGAGGTTCTCGGATGAAACGAATTTTAATTACCGTTTTACTTACTATTTTCTGCTTCGGTATCGGGCTAACCTCATTAGTAGTCAACGATTTATCAAATCTTAACCATTGGTATCAAACAGAAGTACGCCCTACTATGCATAAAGAGAAAGTTAGAGATAATCACATCTCTAATGATGAAAAACTAGTACCTCAAATACAACATAATAGACACTAACACAACAAAGCGGCCCCTGTAGGAGCCGCTTTTATTATATACATATGTAAATTTTGAAATATGTAAATTCTGAACAGTCTAACTAGTATGTTTATCTATAACACACTACATTCTATCCTTTACCTTAGCCACAAATGCCTCAAATAAAGCATACATTTCCTCATGTTCTTGCCACATATTTTCCGGGTGCCACTGAACACCTACAATAGAAGCCTCTTTATTTTCAATACCTTCTACCACGCCATCAGGACTTGTAGCCGTAATCATAAATCCAGCTGGCACATCACGGATGGCTTGATGATGACGGGAATTAACTAACGCTGTTAAACCTAATACAGAATGCAAAAAACTATCTTTAGCAACATTTACCGTATGTGTAGGATAACCCCCCGGTGCCTCTTGTGAATGCTTAATATATACATCTTCACATTGAGAGTCAAGGTCCTGATACAATGTGCCACCCAAAGCAACATTAATCATCTGTGCTCCTTTACATATACCCAGCACTGGCTTTTTCACTTTAGCAGCGGCTAATATCAACTCTCGCTCAAACAAATCACGCTTATAATTGATCATACCAATTTGACGAATTGGTTCTTCGCCAAATAAATGAGGGTCCACATCAGGACCTCCATGAATGATTAAGCCATCATATAAATCTAAATACTCTTCCCCGATCGCATTCGTTACATCTGGTAAAATAAAAGGAATGCAACCTAATTTAGCAATAACCTCTACTAATTCGCGAGACACAAAGGGAGCTCGTTGCAAATTAGTCCGTGAAGTAGCCTCCATATAAGTATCAGCAGTAATAGCAATACGTGGTTTCATAATAATCACCTTTTTTATACACACGAGGATTTAAAATCATTTCATTACTATCATTATACAACAAAGTAGCTAAAAAAAAACAAGGCCACCGTCTCCATCTGCTTATGGATTCCATAGACCTTGTTTTTTTAATTCTTTAATGGCTCGTTCTTCTTCGCCCGTTAATTCTCTATCTAATAAATCAGGGCGAAGCTTTAAAGTACGTAATAATGCCTGTTGCAGTCGCCAATTTGCTATATTTTGGTGATGTCCACTACGCAATACATCAGGTACTGACCAATCTCGATACACTGGTGGCTTTGTATATTGTGGACCTTCTAAAATAGGACGATAAAAAGAGTCTTCCATAGCCCCTGAGGCGGCACCTAAAATACCGGGAATCATACGTGCCACTGCATCTGCCACAATCATAGCTGGCAATTCTCCACCTGTAAGCACAAAATCACCAATAGAAATTGTTTCATCAACAAGATGTTCCTCAACGCGATAATCAACACCTTCATAATGTCCGCAAATTAAAACAAGTTGATCATATGTTGCTAATTCACGCGCCTTAGCTTGATTAAACGTTTCACCCGTAGGCCCTAAAAAAATCACCCGTTTGCGAAGCTCTGTAGCCGGTAGTTCTGGTTTAACCCCTAATACATGCTCCACAGCTTCAAAAATGGGTGGCGCCATCATAAGCATACCAGCCCCACCACCATAGGGTGTATCGTCCACTTGATTATGTTTATTATGAGCAAAATCTCGAGGATTGGTCACAGCCATAGTCAATCGATTAGCCGCTACAGCTCGTTTAATAATAGAATGATCAAAAAAAGCAGCAAAGAACTCAGGGAATAAAGAAATAATGTCAATTTTCATAGTCTCACATTATCCTTTCCAATGCTTTATAAACACCATACTATAGCCATACTCTCTATGGGCGCCTATCTAAGCATTAATACCTAAGTCTTAGCTGCTTCTTAAATCCATTCTGGTGGATCTGCAATAATTTTGCCTGCTTCAATATTAATGTCTAAAATCACATGATCCAGTACCGGCAACAACAAATCAGGTTGCCCCTCTTGTGTTACCACATACACATCATTTGCTCCTGGTTGTAATACATCAGACACTGTGCCAAGCACATTCCCCTTTGTATCCTCCACGGTAAGGCCAATAATATCAAAGATATAATAACGACCTTCTGGAAGCTCTACTAAATCATCACGCCGGACTTGAATCTCTTTACGAGCCATCAATTCAGCCGTATTACGATCAGGTACTTCTTTAAAGGTAGCTAAAATAAATTGTTTATGAAAACGAGCAGATGTAATGTGGTATTCTTTACCATCAATGTAGCAAACATCCATCGTTAAAAACCGATCAGGAAAATCGGTTTGAGGCATTATACGAAGATCACCCCGCACACCGTGCGGGGCAACGATAATACCTATGGTAATTAGTTCATTTCTATCCATTACTGGCGAAATGCTACAATCTTGCCATCTTCAAGCAAGATTTCAGAACCCATTAAGGAATCAAGGTCATCCCCGATTTTAACCGTAATGGTCTGTTCCATAGTGCCCTGAGCAATCTCAGAACCAAGTTCAAGCTTTTCCGCATCCTTTAATTTGGCTGCTACTTCCGCCTTAAAGTTTAAACGTTTTTGCTTTTCTTCTTCAATCTGCTGGCGTAATTGAATAAGGCCTTGTGCATCAAGTTTAGCCTGTTCGCTTAATAAGCGTTTTGCTTGAAACTCAATTTGCTGTAAGTCTTGCTCAACTAGCTCTAAACGCTGCTGAAGATCGGCAACAAGCTTAGCTTTGAGCCCTTCTGTAACTTTTGACTTAATCGTCACTGGGACGCGTACCGTCATTTCTTCCATGTTT
Organism: Veillonella criceti; assembly: GCF_900460315.1. Taxonomy (NCBI): domain Bacteria; kingdom Bacillati; phylum Bacillota; class Negativicutes; order Veillonellales; family Veillonellaceae; genus Veillonella; species Veillonella criceti. The sequence continues at coordinate 855,026 of NZ_UHIO01000001.1, forward strand.
TCTCACCCTTTAGACAATATCAACGGATATCTTTTTGTTTTCTTTAATAGCTGCTGCTTTTGCGACAGCTCGGATTGCTTTAGCAATTCTGCCCTGCTTTCCAATAACCTTACCCATGTCTTCCGGTGCAACGTGGACTTCATAAACTTCCACATCGCCTTTTACGGTCACGGTAACAGAAACGGCTTCAGGCTGCTTAACCAATGACTTCGCAATTAATGTAATTAATTCTTTCATCACAGTATGCCTCTCTATGAATTACTTCTTAGCGTCAGCAAATTTCTGCATAACACCGTGCTGTTTGAAAAGGGAGCGAACAGTGTCAGTTGGCTGTGCACCATTACCCAACCAAGTCAATGCTTTTTCTTCATCAATATTGATAATAGCTGGGGACTTAGTTGCATCGTACTGACCAATCGTATCTACTGGACGGCCCTCACGAGGAGCGCGGGAGTCGGCTACAACAATACGATAGAACGGAGCTTTTTTAGCACCCAAACGAGTCAAACGAATTTTTAACATTTATACTTCACCTCCTTGTTAGAATATCTTCTATGATCAACCCATAAATGGTAAGTTTGGCAGTTTTGGTAGCATACCTTTTTTACCTTTACGCATAGATCCCATCTTTTTCATCATTTTTTGTGCTTCTTCAAACTGCTTAATCAGGCGGTTTACATCTTGCACCCGAGTACCAGACCCCATAGCAATACGCTTACGGCGGGACCCGTTCAATATTTTAGGATTCGCTTTCTCTTTTGACGTCATCGACTGGATAATCGCTTCAATACGGCGAATTTCTTTACTATCTAAATCAATATCTTTTAGTTGATCTTTAATCTTACCCATACCAGGGATTAAACCAATTAAATCTTGGAATTTTCCCATTTTACGAACTTGGTTCATCTGTTTGAGGAAGTCATCTAAGGTGAATTCATTGCGTTGCATTTTAATGGCTAATTCCTTAGCTTCTTCTTCATTAACCAATTCTTTAGTACGGTCAATCAAAGCACCTAAGTCACCTAAGTCAAGGATACGCGAAGCCATGCCTTCTGGTCGGAACTCTTCCAGACCATCCATCTTTTCACTAGTCCCCATAAATTTGATAGGACGACCAGTCACTGATTTAATAGATAAAGCAGCACCACCTTTGGCATCGCCGTCAAGTTTAGTCATAACTACGCCATCAATGCCTAACCGTTCATTAAACGTCTGGGCGGTTTGTACAGCATCTTGACCAATCATAGCATCCACAACTAAGAGGATTTCATGTGGGCGTACCGACTGTTTAATATTAACAAGCTCTGTCATTAAAGTCTCATCAATAGCCAACCGACCAGCCGTATCGATAATCACTACATCTTTCAACATAGAGGTACTAGCTGCAATTGCATCACGAGCAATATCTACAGGATTGGCACCAGGCGTTTCATTAGCAAATACAGGGATATCAATTTGCTTGCCTACAACTTGCAACTGTTTAATCGCCGCTGGACGATATACGTCAGCAGCTACTAGCATAGGATGTTTCCCCTTTTTACGAAGATACACTGCTAATTTACCAGCTGTTGTCGTTTTACCAGCCCCTTGTAAACCAACCAGCATAATTACTGTTGGCGGTTTAGAAGAAATAGTAATACCACTTTGTACCCCACCAAGTAATTCTGTTAATTCATCTTTAACAATTTTAATAACAGTTTGTACCGGATTAAGAGATCCATATACTTCTTCACCAATGGCTTTTTCTTTAATACGATTGATAAAATCTTTAACAACGCCTAAGTTGACATCTGCTTCAATTAAGGCTAAGCGCACTTGACGCAAGGCTTGTTTTAAATCGTCTTCGCTAATCTTCCCCTTGCCTTTTAAGGACTTAAAGACTTCTTCCAATTTTTGTGTTAAATTATCAAAAGCCATCTTATCCCTCCATCTGTGCGACTAATTGATATAAAGTATTCGTAGAAGTCTGGAACTCAGCATCCTTCATACGACTTTGTAAATGAGCCAATTCCTTACGCATAGCCGCCACTAGGGATTCACGTTGTTCATATTGTGCGACTAAGTGTAATTTACTTTCATACATTTCTAATAGCTGTCTAGCTCGCTCGATATTATCATAAATGGCTTGTCGTGAAACGCCTAATTGTTCCGCAATCTCACCTAACGACATATCATCCTCATGGTGCAACACTAAACATTGTTTTTGACGCTCCGTTAATAGAGCGCCATAGAAGTCTAATAGCAAGCTAATCAATACTCGTTCTTCCATGTAAAACCACTCCTTCACGGTGTCAAGCTAAAAAACTTTACACGTAATTCTAACAGAGTTATATCTTAGTGTCAAGTGTTTTTCCTTAACAGTTACTTAAATTTTATCCTATAACCCCAATTTGCTAATAAATACCTTCTCAAAATAGAAAAACACCACGACGCTCGCTTCGCCGTGGTGCTTTTCTTTCTCGGTAGTGAATATTGAAGTTCAGCCTTATTAACGTAACTTAGTTAGCAGCGCTCGTTAAGTAAGGTGACTAGAAAATCTTACTAAGAATCTGCTCGCTTCAGTCCCTTAGTTTCGTTCTCTAGAATTAGTATATACCGAGTTATTTATTTTGTGAAATTTCAGTTATTTATATCAGTTATTACTTTTAGAAATAATGAAGTCATTCTGCTAAAACTCAAAGTTATATTGATAACGAACCGTGTAAAAACTATCACACTTGATTTATAAAATAATCATATTTTTATCAATTATTTATAAATGTAACAGTAACAATAACAATCCTTTTAATTTTCACTCGTTTTTATAACAATATATAACTCAATGCAAAGTAGCTCGCTTCAATCGTAAGGAATTACTTACAACCGCTACCGAACTAAAAGCCATAGCCGTGCCAGCTACGATAGGTGTCAAAAGACCAACGGCAGCTAAAGGAATACCAATACAGTTAAAAATTAAAGCCCAGAATAAATTTTGGCGAATATTCCCCATGGTCTTACGACTCAAGGTAACAGCTTGCACCAAAGTTTGTAAATCATTGCGAACTAATACAATATCAGCTGCTTCCACAGCAATGTCTGTACCATTACCAATAGCAAACCCAATATCAGCTAAGGTCAACGCCGGCGCATCATTAATACCATCACCAACCATACCCACAACTTTGCCAGACTTCCGAAGTTCATCAATTTTGCCAGCCTTATCCTGCGGTAATACTTCTGCCATTACATGAGAAATACCGGCTTGATCAGCCATATATTGAGCTGTACGACGGTTATCCCCAGTCAACATCCATACCTCGATGCCCCGCTGTTGTAATGTTTTAATAACAGCCGGCACTTCCGGACGAAGTTCATCTTCAACAGCCCACAAAGCTCTAATTACACCATCTACAGCTAATAAGGAGACAGACGCCCCTCGTTCTTCTTCTTGAAGTACGGCCTGAGCTATAGTTTCATTCATATACCCCAATGTGTCCATCCAACGACTATGACCTAATTGAACCATTTGACCAGCTACAACCGCTTCAAGCCCATGACCTGGTACTTCTTTAAAACTATCTACTGTCGGTAAAACACCATTACCTAATTCCTGAGATCCATAAGCGGCCATAGCCTTAGCTATAGGATGAGTCGTACAATTTTCTACGGCGGTCATAATGCCTGTATTCTCTTTAGCCTCACCATTAAATTGAATCGTCTTACTTACTGTCAAAATACCTTTAGTTAACGTTCCCGTTTTATCTAAGACTAAAGCATTTAACTTACCGGCCCGTTCTAAAAATTCCGCACTTTTTATCAAAATACCATGTTCAGCCCCTAACCCAGAACCTACCATGATTGATGTTGGTGTTGCTAGCCCCAAGGCGCACGGACAAGCAATAACAAGGACGGCTGTACCATGCATAAGCGCTACACCCCAAGTGGCCTCAAAACCAAAGTACCAAACTAAAGCGGTCAGAATGGCAAGACCAATAACGGTAGGCACAAAATAGGCCGCCACTACATCAGCCACTCGCTGAATAGATGCTTTAGAGGTTTGAGCCGCTTCCACGACTTTAATAATTTGCGATAACATCGTATCTGAACCAATTTTTTCAGCACGCATGGTAAAAATACCAGTTTCATTCACCGTGGCCCCAATCACTTCGCTATCAACCGTTTTCTCTACCGGTAAACTTTCACCTGTTAGCATAGCTTCATTAACGGCCGATTGTCCTTCTAAAATGACACCATCTACAGGAATCTTTTCACCAGCTCGCACTTGCAGTACATCACCGACTACGACTTCAGCCGTAGGAATATCAACCCACTGACCATCTCGTTGCACATGCGCTACACTAGGTTGTAAATTCATAAGTTTTTCAAGGGCTTCGGACGTCCGCCCCTTAGCTACTTCTTCTAATACTTTACCGAGTAAAATAAAGGTAATCAACCATGCCGAAGTTTCAAAATACATGTCATGACTGCCAATATACATATTGTAAATACTAAATACATAAGCTACTGTCGTTCCCAAGGCTACGAGTACATCCATCGTCAAGGAACCACCTTTAATAGCGCCCCATGCCCCTTGATAGAACACAAGACCAGGGCCAAACTGTGCAATGGTAGCCAAGATTAACTCTACCCAATGAGGCAACATAGGCCAACCAAATGCATGATGACCTACCATACTAGCCATCATAGGTACTGCCATAATAGCCGCTATAATCATGCGATATAATTGAGGTTTATAATTTACTTTTTCTAATTTATGAGGTCCTGAAGCGGCTAAAGACGCCCCAAAGCCAATCCCGGTTATAGCATTAACAACATCTTCAGAGGTTACTGTACTATCATCAGTATACGTTACGCTACCTTTACGAGTTAATAAATTAACTTTTACATCAGCTACCCCCTCCAAACGACTCACCACTTTTTCAACCCGAGCTACACAAGCCGCACAATGCATCCCTGTAATATCAAATTCATTACTTCGACTACTCACAACAATCACGTCCTTCTCATCGATTTTACACTTACTACTAACGCTAATCCTATATAAGTCTAGGTAATACCAATTCGTTTCATTTTATTATCTGTTGTATTGTTTAAATACATAACTACCATTTTATAAACAATAATCGCCATAATTATTTATGTAACGATTTATACACACCCATTAATTCTGTAATAGCATCATCTTCTTTACCTTTTTTTATAGCTTCTACAACACAAGAACGGGAATGACTTTCTAACATAATAAGCCCTACCTGATATAAAGCAGCTCGTACGGCCCCAATTTGTTGCAATACTTCTACACAATAGCGATGATCATCAATCATCTTTTCAATACCTTCTACTTGCCCTTTAATTCGACGTAAACGACGACTTAATTTATCTATTTCCATATCATTTAACATAGGTAACTCCTTTTCTTAACAAATACCCCCAGGGAGTATTTTAACTATCTATTATGTTAAACCTTCTCAGTAAGAACGTCAACAAGGGGGTATTGTGTATTTCTAAAAAATTACGTATCATAAAGTAAAGCTACTATCTATCTAATATCGCAGAGAAAGACTGTAGCCAATAGCTGTTACCAACTATACACTAATTTCTATTGATAAACTCTATCAATAGAATACTCATATATTTTAACAGGGGGTATCCATGGAATCCTATATAACTATCAGCGAAGAGCATCGCATCGAATATATTGTAGAAAAATCGCGTTTTATTGCTACCGCCATTCCCTGCACAACTGAAGTAGAAGCGCAAGCTGCTATAGCGCGTATCACTAAAGAATTTTGGGATGCTACTCATAATTGTACTGCCTATGCCTTAGGACCACGCCAAGAACAACAACGCTCTTCTGATAATGGTGAACCTTCAGGCACAGCTGGTAAACCGATGCTAGAAGTACTAAAAAAGACGGGAATTACAAATACCCTCATTGTCGTGACACGATACTTTGGTGGTATCAAATTAGGCGCTGGTGGACTGATTAGAGCCTATTCCCATAGTGCTGCCGAAGTCATCCATAATGCACCTAAAACATTACATGCACCTCGACAACTCGTTGCTATTACCATCGACTATGGCCTATATGGTGCCGTAGAACGTTATTTACAGGATGAAAATTATTACTATGAAACTAATTTTACCGACACCGTCACTATCACTATATATGTTGAACCAAAACGCTTAACACAACTAGAAACGAGGCTAGCCAATTTAACTAGCGGCCAGCATAACTGGACTCTTTTAGACGAAAAATTGGTGGCCCTCCCCTATACTGATACATCTAATTAATGTCTTTTATAAATCAGTTCATATTTGACTTATTTAAATAAGTACTTCACAAGTTAGCTCTTAAGAGGTATTACAATTCGCATTTATACCTACTGGGGTAATGACAAATAACGCATCCCATAGTACAATATAGTAAATAAATAATAAAGTAGTACGCCCACACTACATTGTCATGACAATCTTACTTGTATAGACAGGGAGGATTCTCATGGACACATCATACTATTACAATTTTATTATTCTCGTTCAAACTGGCAATATGACTCAAGCAGCTAATATTTTACACATCACACAACCTGCTTTGAGTAAACAACTCAAATACTTAGAAGCCGAGTTTGGTACGCCCCTCTTGCATATAAAACGCGGTCAACGAGGGGCTAATTTTCGTCTCACTGAAGCAGGTCGTATATTCTATGAAAAAGCACAACAATTATGTGCCATTGAAGAAGCCACTTATGCGGATGTGAAACGTTTAAATTCTACAGTTGAAGGTACACTGCGAATTAGTTCGTCAGCCTCCCGTTCAACAGGCTTAATACAACAATATTTGCAAGACTTTTCCCATAAATATCCATCCGTGCATTATGAGGTCTACGAAGGGCTTATGAGTGATGTAACCGAATCCCTATTAAACGGCCGTGCTGAAATCGGCTTATGTAACTCTCAAATGGTCGATACAAACCGATTCGACATTCTCTTTACCCAACCAGAATCACTATATGCAGTCTTCCGTAATGATGTATTTTGGAATACCCAAGAAAAAGAAACTCTCACTTGGGATGAAATTGCACGTTGCCCCCTCAGTTTATCTGGTGGTTCTGTGCGAATGCTCATGCAAAGCGCCAGTCGTCTGTTTAATAACTTAAATGTAATCTCTGTAACAACGACAAAAAGCTCAGCCATTGAATGGGCTCAACTTGGCCGTACGGTGGCTATCATCCCTATGGATTTACAAGAGAAAGTGCATGGACGTAAAATGACACGCATTCGCTTACCAGAATTAGCTACAGGTTTTCATAAAAGTTTTATTACTATTAAAGGCCATAGTCCATCCCTAGTAGCCAAACAATTCTTAGAATTTTATCAAGGTATCATGTAATTTTTACATCTAAAAAATTGAATGTTATGCAATTATATGGTATACTAACTATAGTGGTAGTTGTAACCACTACCCTTTCATTATGATTATATTAATACTATGTAAAGGATGAATAACTATGAAAGAAATTTTAGGTTTCCATTTAAACGGTTGTCCTTATTGCAAAAATGCATTTAAAGCTATTGAAGAATTAAAAGCTGAAAATCCAGCCTACGGCAATATTAAAATTAATTGGGTTGAAGATCAAGACGCACACGAATTATTCAAAACACATCCTTATGAATACTATCCAAATCTTTGGTTTGATTTAGACAAACAATATGAAGCTAAACCTGGCGAAAGCTATGAGGAAACAAAACAATTAATTAAAGCTGTCTTTGACAAAGCTTTATAATAGGGAAAATAAATAAAAAGCTATCACACCGATTGAATATCGGATAGTGATAGCTTTTTTATTTACGAAATTTCTTTTTTCAATTCATAAATTAGTAATAATAGAATAAACCATACTGGCGTTACAAATAAAGCAACACGAGTGGCCGGATTAAAGGCTAGTGTAACAATAACAAAAGCAAAGAACGCCAATACTGCATAATTCAAAATTGGAAATAATGGCATTTTAAACGTACTCTTAATGGCCAAATCAGGCCGTGCCTTAACAAATTTCATATGGCATATGGTAATAATGCCCCAGATATAAAGAAAACAAAAAGTGGCCACACTTGTAATAATAACGAAAACCCCTTCAGCAATCACATATTGTAAGGCTACCACTAAGCATATAACTAAAACAGATAAAAAGAGGGCGTTAGCCGGAACTTGCTTATTGGTTAATATTTCTAACATACCAGGTGCATGACTTCGCTTAGCTAAAGAATACAGTAAACGACTTGTGCTAAACACACCACTATTACAAGCAGACGCTGCCGATGTCAATACTACGAAATTTACAATAGAGGCGGCCCCTACAATCCCTACGGCTAAAAATACTTCCACAAAAGGACTTCTATCAGGGTTCACTGAATCCCAAGGAAAAATACTCATAATAATCCCTAAAGCCCCCACGTAAAAAAGAATAATGCGAATAGGGATACTATTAATTGATTGAGGGATAACTTTTTTAGGATTCTCTGTCTCCCCCGCCGTCAAGCCTACCAATTCAATACCAGCAAAAGCAAATACAACCATTTGAAATGATTGAATAAATCCGTTAACACCTTGAGGAAACCAGCCACCATGACTCCATAAATTACTAAAACTAGCGACGCCCACTGAAGTAGGATATCCTGTAAAAATAAAATAAGCGCCTAAACCTATTAAGGCCAAAATAGCAACCACTTTAATACAAGCAAACCAAAATTCTAATTCGCCAAATAATTTAACAGTCAATAAATTCATCAATAATAAAATGAACAAAGTAACTAAACTGGGAATCCATGCTTCAATATTGGGGAACCAATATTTCACATAAATCCCCACAGCTGTTATGTCAGCCATTGCCACTGAAATCCAACAAAACCAGTACGTCCAACCTGTAACAAAGGCTGCCTTTTCTCCCATATAGTCTTGAACAAACTCAATAAATGTATGATAATTCGTATTTGATAAAAGCAATTCCCCTAAAGCTCGCATCATCAAAAAACAAATACCGCCCGTAATTATATAAGCAAATAATATGGACGGACCAGCTAATGCAATAGAATGACCAGATCCTAAAAATAAACCTGTACCAATAGCACCACCAATAGCAATGAGTTGTACATGACGATTTTTTAATCCTCTAGCCAGAGTTTGTTTTTCATTCGTATGCGAGCCTGGCACTGGTTCCAATTCTTGATTCATCGAAAATCTCGCCTCCTATCTACCTATACAAGTAATAATTATTTATTATATCAGTTTAAAGCCAATTTTTTCTATAGAAATCTCTAAAAATATTGTATACATACAAAAACTGTAGCTAAAATAACTGCTTCCAAGTATATAACTAAAACAACCTCTTCCAATTAGCTTATATAGAACTATCTGGAAGAGGTTATTCAAAACTATATAACACTCAAATTTACTTTTATTATTTAGTCAATAGAAATTAATTCATAGTTTTCATTGCCCATTTTCAAATCCCTCATAGCTTGCAACTGATGAAGACCATGGCGAGATTCGACTCGTTCTACTAAATCCTGCTTTTCATTAGCAGGCATAGACCATACTAAATCAATGCTTGCTTGATCTACAGCTAAAATATCAGTAGATGCTACAATACCAATATCAGAAATAGTGGGTTCCGCTGCCATAACACCAGCACAGTCACAATCTACTGACATGCGGCGCATTACATTTAAAAAGACAATGTGTTTACCAAAATAATCAACTATAGCTTTGCCTGAATCAGCCATCCGTTCCATTAAATGATCCTGCAGTGGCATTTCACCCCAAGCAGCGGCTTCCGGTGGCATAGGCCCTTCTAAATAGCCATGAACTTGTCGCTTACCCACTTGACCGGAAGCACAACCAATAGCAATATTCTTTAATGAGCCGCCAAAACCACCCATAGCATGTCCTTTAAAATGAGTTAATACCACCAAAGAATCATAGTCGGCTAAATGTTTACCCATGGCCACTTCTTGTAAATGTTTACCATTGCGAACTGGAAAATTCACATCTCCCTCTTCATCCAAAATATCAACTGGACAAAAGTCAAAACCATTAACTTTCAACGTTTCACGATGGTCTGCTGTCGTATAACGATCGCCACCATACATAGTATTGGTTTCCACAATCACACTATTGGGTATATGTCCTTGAAAAGCTTTTACCATATCACGAGGTAAAATATTAGGCCCATGTTTCTCGCCTGTATGTAATTTAATACCTACTTTGCCATAAATCCCTTCATTAATTCGATCATATAAAGCAATTAAATGTTCCGCATCAATATGCTTTGTAAAATATACTTTTGCTTTTGAAATACTATCATTTTGACTCATAGTCACACCTCCTATATTAGACTTGGCCGTTGTCAATTTAGAAAAACTAGGCAACAATACGCCACCAGCTGCTATCCCCGCCATTTTAAAGAAATTACGTCTCGATATCTTTCCCATTGTTCTCTCTCCTATAGTATACCTATCAAATGACTAAATTAAGTCTAATACCTCTAATAAAAATACTGTTTTATATAATTAGCATATACCTTAAAGTTGACTCTAAGTCAATAAAAAAGAACCTAAAGTGGAATTTCTCTTCTACTTTAGGTTCTTTTAAGGTTATTATATATATCCAGTCATAATACTATGTAATTGTAAAACAACATAAATACATATATTTACTTAATTTGCAGTTTTTAGCTTATTTACTATTTTTAACTTATTTATAATTTTTAGCCTATTTACAGTTTTACTTATTTACGGTTTTTAACTTCTTCTAAAATGTTAGCCAAGAAGTCGTCCCATTTAACAGCTCCTTTTTCACCTTCAGAGCGGCTGCGAACCGCTACAGTACCTTCTTGTTCTTCTTTGTCCCCTACAACTAACATGTAAGGCACTTTTTCCATCTGTGCTTGACGAATCTTGTAGCCAATCTTTTCACTACGATCGTCTAATTCTACACGAATGTAAGATTTTTTGAAAGCATCACGTAATTTTTGCGCATATTCTACATGTTTTTCGCTAATAGGCAAGATTTTTACTTGTACTGGTGCCAACCAAGTTGGGAATGCCCCCGCATAATGCTCAATCAAGATACCGATGAAGCGTTCCATAGAACCGAAGCATGCACGGTGAATCATGATTGGCTGATGTTTTTGACCATCTTCACCAATGTATTCCATTTGGAAGCGTTCAGGTAAGTTCATATCTAATTGGATAGTACCACACTGCCAAGTACGACCAATAGAATCACGAATATGGAAGTCTAATTTAGGGCCATAGAAAGCGCCATCCCCTTCGTTAATTTGGTAAGGAATTTGTTTCTCTTCAATTGCTTCACGAAGTGCATTAGTAGCCGATTCCCAAATAGCATCATCGCCCATTGCATTATCAGGTTTAGTACTCAATTCTACAGTATACGTTAAACCAAATTGACTATAAATTCGGTCAAAAAGTTCAATGACTTTAATCAATTCAGCTTTAATCTGAGATGGCAACATGAATACATGCGCATCATCTTGTGTGAAACTACGTACACGGAATAGACCATGCAACGCACCTGATAATTCATGACGATGTACAAGACCAAGCTCAGCCATACGAATTGGGAAGTCACGATAAGAATGCATATCATTTTGATAAACCAAGATACTACCTGGGCAGTTCATTGGTTTAATTGCATAATCTTCTTCATCAATCATAGTTGTATACATATTTTCACGGTAATGGAACCAGTGACCCGATTGTTCCCAAAGTTGACGATTCAAGATAATAGGCGTACGAACTTCTTCATAATCAAAGTCATGGTGTACTTCACGCCAGAAATTTTCTAATTCATTGCGAAGCGCCATGCCTTTTGGTAAGAAGAATGGGAACCCAGGGCCTTGTTCTTTAATAACAAAGAGACCCAACTCTTTACCTAATTTACGATGATCACGACGAGCTGCTTCTTCTAATAAATGTAAGTATTCTTCTAATTCTTCTTTCTTTTCAAAAGCAGTACCATAAATACGTTGTAACATTTTATTTTTTTCATCACCACGCCAGTAAGCACCAGCTAAGCTCTGCAATTTGAAGGCTTTAACTTTACCAGTAGAAGCTACATGTGGACCGGCACAAAGATCAAGAAACTCCCCTTGACGATACATAGAGATTTCAGCATCAACTGGTAAATCTTCAATTAATTCTACTTTATATGCTTCATTCTTTTCTTTGAATAATTTAAGTGCTTCATCACGAGCAATCAATTCTTTTTCAATAGGGAAATTAGCTTTCACAATTTTCTGCATTTCTGCTTCAATTTTTGCTAAATCTTCTGGCACCAATACATGTTCCATATCAATGTCATAATAGAAGCCATTTTCAATCGCTGGACCAATAGCAAGTTGTGCTTCTGGCCAAAGGCGTTTAATAGCCTGTGCCATAATATGAGACGCACTATGGCGTAAAGTGTCTTTACCACCTTGCTGTTCAAATGTCAAAAAGCTAACATGAGAACCATCTTTTACGACTTCCCGTAAATCAGTTAACTCACCATCTACATCAGCGGCTAATACTTTCTTCGCTAAACTATTGGATAATTGTTTAACCGTTTCTCCTAAAGTAGTGCCCGCTGCATAAGAACGTTCACTGTTGTCAGGTAAAATAATTTTTACTTCACTCATGGGGATTCCTCCTTAGAAATCAGCTACACCGGCGGGACACGTTGTAACTCACATTATATACATTACTTAATTCCAAATCCTGCCTACTAAAGAGCTAACGCTTCACTTAATAGGCTTTGACTCAAACATCAAAAAAGACCTTCATCCCGACAAGGGACGAAGGTCTCGTGGTTCCACCCTAGTTAGTTATCTCCATAGATAACTCACTTTACTGTCGATAACGCCTACTCGCGGATTGGCATACTCTAGTTCAACCAATCGGTTTGAAGGGGGTAACACGCTAACTTGTGTAAGATGGTCACAGCCCAGCCATCTCTCTCTGTCACACAGTGGATTAGGTATCATGTCCTTCGCTCTACCTGTTTCATTTGATGTATACACTGTACACCAAAAATCGTATGGTGTCAATACTCATTGTGTACAATTTATTAATTTTTTACAAACTAACTATACATTAAGACAAACTAGCCCTTTTATCGCCTAGTGTATCTGCTAATTACTTTAATTTAAAACTCATTCGTATAGGATTCCAAAAAGGTTAATTCTATATCTAAACTAGCTAATACTTGACGTACTAAAGGTTCTGTATCAGGCGTACAACGAACCATACAAATCCCTTCCGCTCGTTGTAAAGTCGTCATAACGCCTAAATACTCGTATCCTTCTAATATACGATTTACATAATTTGTCTCCGCTGGTGAAATCTTAAAATATACATAAGCTTCATCCAAAAGTCGTCTCTCCTCACCTGTAATACAGGCCCTATTGCCCTTTAACTTTACATTTACGACGCATCATCGCATACTCTTCTAATGGTGTATCAATGTATAAGCGCACCTTCATCTGGGCATGTGGAGCCACTGTAATTTCATTTCCATCTTCATCAGTCATCTTTGTAATCACATGATGAACTAATTCCCCATGAGGCTGACAGAATTCTACTTCATCCCCTACTTTGAAATTATTACGCTGCTCTAGATATGCATACCCTTCCTCAGCATTATACCCTTCAACAAGACCAATAAAGTCATGAGTCTGTGTATTACTAGAAGCACCATAATTTTGCGCCGTTTCATCTGGTTTTTCTACAGAAAAACCTTCCGTATATGGACGATGAGAAATTTTTTCTAATTCTTCAATCCATTCTGGTTTCACTTCATAATGCGCTGGATCTGCTAAATAGGTATCTACTGCTTCACGATATACTTTTGTTACGGTAGCTGCATAATGAACACTCTTCATACGACCTTCAATTTTCAAACTATCTACGCCTGCTTCTACCAAATCAGGAATATATTTTAATAAGCAAAGATCTTTTGAGTTGAAAATATAAGTCCCATGTTGATCTTCTTCAATCGGATAGTATTCACCAGGACGATTTTCTTCTACCAAAGAGTATTTCCAGCGACAAGCCTGGGTACATTGACCTCGATTAGCATCACGAGTCGTAAAATAATTACTTAATAAGCAACGACCAGAATAGGAAATACACATAGCGCCATGAACGAAGGCTTCAATCTCAATATCAGCGGCCTCTTTCATAGTTTTAATGTCAGCAATACTCACTTCACGAGCTACTACAACACGGCTTGCCCCTTGTTCTTTCCAAAATTCAGTCGTTAAATAATTCGTTGTATTCGCTTGCGTACTTACGTGCCGTTCCAAATTAGGTGCTACACGCTTAGCGAGCAAAAAGATACCTAAGTCAGCTACAATAATGGCATCTACACCAATAGACTCTAGGAATTTCAAATAATCTTCTAAACCTACCAAATCTTCATTGTGAGGAATAATATTACATGTAACATAAATCTTTTTACCATGACTATGTACAAAATCAACAGCTTCTTTTAGCTGTTCATTACTAAAATTTGAACTGCTAGCACGCAAACCAAAAGATTGGCCTGCACAATATACAGCATCGGCGCCATAACGAATGGCCATTTTTAATTTATCCATATTGCCAGCTGGTGACAATACTTCAATTTGTCTATTCATGTATTACTTATTACCTTTCCAAATACTCACACTCATACCATCTCCTAACGGATAAATGGTCGTATTAAATTTCGTTTTATCTTCTACGACAGCTAAAAATTCACGCAGTCGTTTCACAATTGTCTTATATCGATGAGGTGCCTCTTTATCGCCTCGCACATATCCTCTAAAAAGAACATTATCAGCTAATACAACCGCCTGCGGTGACAAATGAGGCAAAATGAGTTCTAACTGCCGCCCATATTGACCCTTAGGGCCATCTAAAAAAACTAAATCAAAGTGGCCGGTTAATGAAGTTAACACTTCATTAGCATCTCCTAAGTGCAATGTAATATTATCTTTATAAGGTGACTGCCCTATATAATACTGCGCCATGCCATGTCGCTTTTCATCTAGTTCTATGGACACTATTTCAGCATCTGGGGCTGCATGTTTAGCTAATAATAAGGTAGAATAACCAATAGCAGTACCTACTTCTAACACTCGATTAGGTCGGTATAAGCCAATGAGTTCTTCAAATAAATGTACTTCTGATTCACGCAATATGGGCACTTTATTAAGAACTGCATAAATGCGTTGTTCATTTAAAATCTCTTTAATCTCCATAAACTACAATCGCCATTACTCTCCATAAATAGATTCAACTACTTGTAAATGTTCTTCATAAGTTTTAGTAAAGTGATGGTGACCTTCCTTATCTGCTACAAAAAATAAATACTCTGTGCTTGGTGCATTAAGCACAGCTTCCATAGATTTCATGCCTGGATTCGCAATCGGTCCTGGCGGTAAGCCCTTATTAAGATATGTATTATATGGACTTGGCAATTCCGTATCCTCAATGGATAAATGAGGCTTTGGATACCCCAAAATATACTGAATGCTAGCACAAGATTGTAAAGGCATACCAATTTGCAAACGTTTTAAAAATACGGCCGCAATAATAGGACGATCTTCATCAAACATAGCTTCTTTCTCTACTAAGGAAGCAAGTGTAATGAATTCAAAAATAGTCATATTCTTTGCCGCAATTTGCTCCCGTATAGCTGGCGTCAATTGTTTATTGAGTTCACCTGCCATACGCTTTAAAATATCTTCTGGTGTACTGTCCACAGGGATTTCATATGTATTAGGGAATAAGAACCCTTCTACACGATAATCTACCTTGCTAGGTCCATACATATATTGATAAGGTACATACGTTTTAGCCGTTTCTAAGAAAGCCATCTTAGAAGCAAGCCCATCTTTTTCTAATTCATCTGCAATCTGCTGAATAGTATACCCTTCAGGAATTGTTACTTTAATAGTTTGTAACTTTCCTTTTTGCAATAATTTAATCACATCTCGTAGACTAGCATTTTGTGGAATTTGATAATAGCCTTGTTGTAATTTATCTACGGAACCAGTAAGACGCAAGGCTAAGCGGAAGGTAGTAGGCGAGCTAATAATCCCCTTCTCATATAACATATCACCAATTTCAGCACCTGTTTGATCCTTATTGACCGTAAATACCACATCTTGAGGCTTTTTTACCATACTATTGGGTTTTAAATAGATAACGGTGGCGGCGATGCAAAGGATAAGTAGTATTCCTAATACAGAAACTCCTATCCACTTCAATCGTCTGCTCATAAACAATCTAACTCCTTATAGTTAACAATCACAATCTTATAAACACTAACTGTTTATAAACAGGCGAAAGAGGGGCTAGGCCCCTCTTTCCCTAAATTTTAATACCTAATTATTCTTCGTCAAGACCTGCTTCATAAAGGGCCAATACGCTTTCAAATTCTTCATCTGTAGGCGCTACATATACATCTTCGCCATCTTCTTGATCGATGCGAGCAATGATAACTTCTGGTTCTTCATGGCATTTACAGCCAGGTTCACATTCTTCTGGTGGCAAAGAAATAAGAACTGCAAATTCTTTACCTTCATGGTTGATGATCATATCTTCTTCATAATACATTTCATTGCCTTCGCCGTCATCAATGACCACTACCGACATTTCGCCTTCATACCCTTGTTCTACCATGAGGACCTCCTTACTATTACTACAAATAGCCGGTTTCACGGCTCTAACAAATACAGCCAACAACGACCATTATCGCTGCCATTTGCGACTATCTAAATACCCCTGTAATATGACAACGGCTGCCATTTTATCGATTACTGTTTTACGTTTCTTACGGCTTACATCCGCAGCAATCAACGAACGCTCTGCCATAACAGTAGAGAGTCGTTCATCCCAAAACGTTACAGGTGTAGCAATGACTTCCTGCATCTTTGCAACAAATTCTTCCGTCTTAAGTGCACGGTCACCTTTTGTCCCATTCATATTTTTAGGCATCCCCACTACAAGTTCTTCTACTTCATATTCTGTAATGAGTTCTTGTAATCGCTGAAAATCCTTTTCTAAGGATGTACGACGAATTGTTTCAATTCCTTGTGCCGTCAAATATAAGGCATCACTGCATGCCACACCGATAGTCCGACTACCCACGTCTAATGACATAATTCTCATATTACAGTTTCTTAGCCTTTACATATTCTACAACAAGCTCTTCAATCAATTCATCACGATCTAAGCGACGAATCATGCTACGAGCATTATTATAGCTCGTAATATAAGTAGGCTCGCCCGAGATAAGAAAACCTACAATTTGTTCCACAGGATTATATCCCTTTTCTTGTAAAGCGTGATATACATCACGTAATACTTCACCAGCGGAAGGAACATCATTTACTTTTTGAAACATCATAGTTTCGTCTGATACACTCATGCAAAAGCCTCCTTTGCAACGGTATAGTCACTGTTCCTAAGAACAGATCAACTATACACAGAATGATTAATGGTTATCTTTATTTTACCACAATTCTATTTTACCATAGATAAAATAGTTTCTTTACCTTTTTCTAAGGCTGCGCCTAAAGCACTTGCCTCTTTACCACCAGCTTGTGCCATGTCAGGACGGCCACCACCATTACCACCAGCCGCTTGTGCCGTAGCTTTAACAATGTTACCTGCATGGAAACCAGCTTTAACGGCATCTTTAGTAGCCATACACACAAAGTTCACCTTATCTGCGTTTTTCATGCCTAATAAAACAATGCCAGAACCTAATTTATCACGAACCATATCCGCCGTGCTACGAAGTTCATCCATATCAGCAGCCTTCACTTCAGCTACGGCTACTTTAAAGGCACCCGCTTCAAATGTACTATTTAAAATAGCATCTAAACCACCAGACATTAACTCTTTACGAGCCGAACCTAATTCATGTTCTAATTGTTTTACTTCCTCTACAATTTGTTGTGCTCGTGTTACCACATCTTCAGGTTTTGTTTTAAGAATCGTTGCTACTTCACGAAGCTGTCCTTGTTCTTGTTGAGCTAATGCTAATGCTGCTTCACCAGTTACCGCTTCAATACGGCGTACACCAGAACCGATACCACCTTCTGACAAAATGCGGAACGTGCCAATTACAGCTGTATTCACAACATGTGAGCCACCACAAAGTTCTACACTAAATTCAGGTACTGTAACAACGCGAACACGATCGCCATATTTTTCACCAAAAAGTGCCATAGCACCAAGCTTCTTAGCTTCATCCATGGACATTTCTTGAATTGTTAAACTGCTTGCTTTAAGGATTTCACCATTAACTAAATTGGTAATCTGTTTCAACTCTTCAGCTGTTACCGGTGAAAAATGAGTAAAATCAAAACGCAAACGATCTGGCATCACTAAAGAACCTGCTTGATTTACGTGACTCCCTAATACTTGTTTCAAAGCCGCATGTAATAAATGGGTAGCCGTATGATTACGCGCCATCGCTAAGCGACGAGTCGTATCTACTTCAAACGTAACCGTATCACCAACTTGTAAACTACCTTCTACAATTGTACCTACATGATATGTTGTACCTTCTGGTAATTTACGCGTCGTATGCACTTCCATTTTACCCATAGGCCCTACAATAAAACCAGAATCACCTAACTGACCGCCCCCTTCTGCATGGAATGGCGTAGTACGAACAATCAAAGTAATTTCCATACCATCAGAAGCGCTATCTAATCGAGTAGCCCCTTCACCAAGCATAAGGACCTCAGAGGAAGTCGCTGTTTCATCATCACTTAACGCTTCATCACGAAGGAATGTAATATCTGGAGTAGCTACTTTAGCATCCACATCTTCACGAGCAGCGCGAGCACGAGTCCGTTGTTCTTCCATGGCCTTTTCAAATCCTGCCATATCAATGATTAGGCCTGCTTCCATAGCAATTTCTTCAGTTAATTCCCAAGGGAATCCATAAGTGTCATATAATTTAAATACTTCAGCACCCGGTACTTCTTTCGCATTCTTTGCTTTTAAATCAGTAATTAAAGCACTTAATAATTCAAGCCCCTGCGCTAATGTCTGATTGAAACGATCTTCTTCATTAGCTACTACACGTTTAATGAAGTCATGTTTTTCAGCTAAGCCTGGTACACCAGAACCTAAAATATCAATAACAACATCAACTAAATCCGTTAAGAAACGACCTTCAATGCCTAGTAAACGACCATGGCGTACAGCACGGCGTAAAATACGACGCAATACATAACCACGACCTTCATTAGATGGTAACACGCCATCACTAATAAGCACAGAAATAGCGCGCACATGGTCCCCAATAACCTTCAAGGACACATCTGTATTAGCATCCGTATGATACGTCACTTTAGCCATTTCAGCTGCTTTTTCAATAATAGGGAAAATTAAATCTGTTTCAAAATTGCTTTCTTTATTTTGTAATACAGAGGCCAATCGTTCAAGACCAGCACCAGTATCAATATTTTTCTTTTCTAAAGGCACGTATTCACCTTCAGCTGTACGATTAAACTGCGTGAATACAAGGTTCCAAATTTCAAGATAACGATCGCAATCGCAACCTGGTGCACAATCTGGTTCACCACAACCACGTGCTTCACCAAGATCGTAAAAAATTTCACTATCAGGACCACATGGGCCTTCGCCAATTTCCCAGAAGTTATCTTCTAAACGGCTAATATGATCATCTGGCAAGCCTAATTCATTATGCCATACATCATACGCTTCTTGGTCATCTGGATATACCGTAACATATAAACGATTTTTATCCAATTTAATCACTTCTGTTAAAAATTCCCAAGCCCAATGAATGGCTTCTTTTTTGAAATAATCGCCAAAGGAGAAGTTCCCTAACATTTCAAAGAAAGTATGATGACGCGCCGTGCGTCCTACATTTTCAATATCCCCTGTACGAATACATTTTTGACAGGTCGTTACACGTGTACGTGGTGGTACTAACTTACCTGTAAAAAATGGTTTCAATGGTGCCATACCAGCCCCAATTAGTAACAAAGAGGGATCATTTTCCGGAATTAGGGAAAAACTATCTAAGATTAAATGTTGTTTACTTTCAAAAAATTTTAAATAAGCCTGACGCAGCTCATTACCCTTCATGAGTTCAGCCTCCTAAATAAATACGATTACTCCTTATTATACTTCTTTAAACCTATATTTGTCTATCTTTATCGGGTCCCCTTAGCAACAGCTAACGCAAATGTAAAAGCATAGCCTAAAATAGCAACTAATACGATAGTACCACCAGGCGCCAAATCAAATTCAAAAGCAACTATTAAACCAAGAATCACACTCCCCATTGAATAGGCTTCGCTAAGTAATAATGTTTTA
This sequence comes from Veillonella criceti, assembly GCF_900460315.1. Lineage (NCBI taxonomy): Bacteria > Bacillati > Bacillota > Negativicutes > Veillonellales > Veillonellaceae > Veillonella > Veillonella criceti. The sequence continues at coordinate 875,441 of NZ_UHIO01000001.1, forward strand.
ACAAATCCTTGGCGCCACAAATGAGCCGCTGCGACCGGTACAATCATAAGAGCCCCAATAAGTAAAATACCAACAATCGTCATTCCCATAACAACTACAAGAGCTGTTAAAATAGCAAACAACATATTAATACGGGCTACTGGAATCCCTGCGGTAATTGCAATTTGTTCATCAAACGCTGTAAATAATAATCGAGAGTAAACCACATAGACCATTATCGCCACAATGACAGCTACAATGGCAATTGTCATAATATCCGCTGTCGTTACCGTTAAAATACTACCAAACAAAAAATTCAATAATCCTGTACTTGGCATTTTAGTCATGGTGGCAAAAATAACCGCCAACGCTAGCCCTGTATAGAAAAATAGCGCTAAAATCATATCCGTATACTGATTCTGGCGTCGCCGAATCAGTTCAATACCAATGGCCGTTAATACGGTAAGCGCTGCGGCCCCTAACGGTGGATATATTTGTAATAAAGAGGCACCCGTTACCCCAGCAAAGGCTACATGGCCTAACCCTTCACTAAGTAAGGATTGTCGTTTAATAACAATAAACGTACCTATAAGAGGACACATAAGAGCTACAATTACACCGGCCAGAAACGCTCGTTGCATAAATTCATAGGAAAAAATATCCATCTTAACCTCCTATATGCCAAGCTAAGGCGGTGCCCATATGGCTCTCTAAAAAACCTTGACTATTGCCATCATAACAAACATGACGATTAACACAAACGACTTGATCCGCTACTTTGCAAGCATCTACAATATCATGTGTTACCATAAGTATTGTCATGCCTTCATCACACAACGTTCTTAACAAGGTCATAATATGCTCACTCACTTGATAATCTATCCCGCTTGTAGGTTCATCTAATAACAAATATTTAGGATGTCTAGCCAAAGCCTGGGCAATCATAACACGCTGTTGTTGGCCCCCGCTTAAATCGCCAATACGCCGATGGGTAAACTCCGCCATTCCCACTTGTGCCAAGGCCTCATGAGCTAATGCTTGTCGTTCTTTCCGTTTAATCCCTTTAATGCGCAAGCCTAATTCCACAATTTCCCCACAAGTAGCAGGAAATTGAGCTGCATTCTTATTGTAGATTTGGGGCACCAGATGAAGTAAACCCAATCGTTGAGCCGTTTGAACATCATGACCATCTATCATCACACTGCCACTGGCAGGCTGCAATAATCCAGCGACTAAGCGTAAAAAAGTTGTTTTACCAGCCCCATTAGGTCCTACTACAATAGTAAATTGTCCTTCAGGAATAGTTACACAAATATCCATTAGGGTGTTTTCTTGTTCATAATTAAATTTCACATTGTTTAAAGCAATTTCGCCCATGAAATACTCCTTGTGCTCTATAGGCTAAAAGAGGAGGCTAGGGCCTCCTCTTCATATATACCTTAAATTACACGTTTTGCTCCAATATAACGTTCGCCCCAATAGCCATCATTAATATTAGCTATGGTCACACCACGACTAGACGTAGCACTGATGAATTTACCTTCACCAACATAAATACCAGAATGAGATACGCCTTGTTCATAAGTTTGGAAAAATACCAAATCACCAGGTTGCAAATTATGCTTGCTAATTGTTTTACCTACCGTATACTGCTCATCAGCACTCCGCGGTAATGTAATCCCTGATTTAGCAAATACATAGCGAACATAACCAGAACAATCAAAGCCACTTGGTGTAGTACCGCCAAATACATAAGGCACACCACTATAGCTTTCAGCTTCTTTCAAAATAGTCCGAACTGACTTTGGTACATTCTCGGTTTTAGTAAAAATAAAATCTGGCTCAATAGGATCTAATAAAATAGACGAATCATGGCCCTTATTCTGATTATTTTTACCATTTACCTTCTTCAGTTCTTTAGTCGTTTTATTATCCTTTTTAGATGATTGTTTCTTAGTAGCTTTTGATGACTCTGCTTTTTTACTATCACTAGTTTTCACAGCATTTGCATTTTTACGACTAGCCGCCATTTCGGCCGCAATTTTTTCATCAGACATACGTCCTAAACTAGCTACCGTCTTTTCGTTCAATGTCTTCCCCATTAATTTCTTATAAGTAGTCGCATCTAATACACCATTAACAGGTAAGCCATTATCACGTTGATATAAACGAACAGCCCATTTAGTGTTCGCATCATATTCGCCATTAAGACGAGCATTATAACCAGCCGCAATCAGTTTCTTCTGAATCGCTGGAATATCGCCACCCTTAGCACCATAAGTATACCCAGTAGCACTCACTATCCAATGAGATCCTACTACGACTACCATAGCCGCTGCTAAGGCGACTTTTCTTTGAATTGATTTCATAATTTCATCCTCAAACTAATTCTGAGTACAGACCTTACTTAATCAGTTCTGACTCTTATAGTCAAACTGTTCACTCTTTATTATATCATAAAATATAGAGTAATGACTATATCCTACTAAAAAGCCGTTATTGCTTATCTTTGTAATCCTCGCAATTAAAGCTATCACGCACCCAATATAAAGGCCGGTGTTTAACTTCTTCGAATACACGTCCCACATATTCACCTATAATACCTAAGCCAACAAGTTGTACGCCACCAAGAAAGAATATAGCAACGCCTAAGGTAGCCCAACCGCTCACAGCAGAATCGGTAAAAAAGTGAACAAATAAAATATGCAAAATCATAATCAAACTAAGTAAACCTGACAAAAGGCCTACATAAAAAGCTGCTCGCAATGGTAATTTAGAAAAAGCAGCAATTCCATCTAACGCAAAATGTAACATTTTACGCACACTAAATTTAGATTTACCAGCAAAACGAGGGGGCGCTACAAAGTGAATTTCTGCCTGATTATAGCCAATGTCACCGACAATACCTCGTAAAAATCGACCATGTTCCCTAAAACGTAATAGTGTATTTAAGGCCTTACGATTCATAAGGCGAAAATCAGAGCCACCTTCCACAATAGGCACATTAGCCATTTTATTCATTAATTTATAATAATATTTAGACGTAAAAGCTTTTGCCCAACTTGCATCTTCTGTAGAGTCACGAATTGTACGAACTACATCATGGCCGTCTTCCCATAAACGAACTAATTCAGGAATTAGCTCTGGTGGATGTTGCATATCACCATCCATAGTAATCACAGCATCCCCTTTAGCATAGTCAAGACCGCAAGTAAGTGCTAATTGATGACCAAAGTTACGAGCCAATAACAATACTTTAACGGCTTTATCTTCTTCTGCAATGTGTTTAAGCATTGTTGCCGAATCATCAGCTGAGCCATCATCTACAAAGATGATTTCCTGTTCATAAGGTAACGTATTTAACACGGCTTTAACAGAACTATAAAATTTTTTAATATTTGCCTCTTCATTATATACGGGCACTACTACTGACAATAACATATACTGCCTCCGTTTCCTTGATTGCGACTTCATTTTACTAAATTTTTAAAACTTTGGCAAATAAACAGAGCTTAAATAAAATATAAATCAACAGTCCCTACCTGACTAAACACGAACAACTAAAACATTAACAGGAAAACCTTAGTGCCTAAAAAACAAAAACAGTTGAATGCGACAAAATCAGCACTCAACTGTTTGTATTATTTCCTATAAAATGTACCAAGTGACTCTAAGAACAACGATCACTTATATCACAGCTTAAAAACTAAGATTATATACGACATGGCCAATTACATTTTTAACAGGCACAGGCCCTATAAAACGACTATCACTAGAGTGATTACGATTATCCCCCATCACAAATACATGACCTTCAGGAATGACAACCGGTGCCGTTTGCGTATAATTCATGCTAGGTTCCTTCGTATATGGTTCTTCTAACTCTTGGCCATTACGCCATACATGACCATTTTTAAACTCTAAAGTATCGCCAGGTAAACCAATAACACGTTTTACCCATGCATCGTGACGTTCGGCTGATTTACTAAATACCGATAAATAATTAGATACTACATCGGTTACATCATCTTGCCAAGTTCGTTCTCGATTAACCCGACTATCAATAATAACTATATCACCATAGGTAGGCATATTACCACGTACATGATCCCATTTAGAAACAACTAAGAAATCACCATTATGAAAAGTATCTTCCATAGACTCTCCAGATACACGAGTAATTTGCCCGACAAATAAATGAACAACAATGGCTATAGCCAATGCAATAATAATAGCATATAACCACTCGCCTACTTCATGTATGATTTGTTTACCAATTGTTTTTTCTTCTACCATATAACTTTCTAGCTATTTACTAAATACGCCAATTTGTAAATATATTGCTAGACTCCTTTCTTCAAAGAACCTAATGCTAGATGATTAATGAATAGTCTTCTTGCCAAACTGCCCACCAAATACATCGTGCACATCGGTAATCGTAATAAACGCATTTTCATCTTGTTCATAGACAATATCTTTCATCTTTGTGATTTCCAGACGCGTCACTACTGAGTATAACACTTTTTTAGGTTCTTTTGAATAGCCACCTTCACCGAATAAAACAGTAACGCCACGACCTAGGCGATGCATCAACACTTCGCGAATTTCATCAGGACTATCTGTAATAATCATAATCCCTTTCGATTCTTCAAGACCGGTAATGGTCATATCCATCATCTTGTAAGCTACAAAGTACGCAATTAAGGAATACATAGCACTATTCCAGCTATATACAAAGCCCGCAGCCCCTAAAATGAATAAGTTACAAATCATTACAATCTCACCAACAGAGAATGAACTTTTCTTATCCATAATAATAGCTACGATTTCTACCCCATCAAGGGAGCCACCATTACGAATAATAAGGCCTACCCCGATACCTAAAATAACACCGCCAAAGATAGACGCCAAGAACGGATCAATATCCGGTGGTGTAATCGTATGCATATATAAAGACATAATTGAAATACATACAACACCAAATAGTGTAGCTACCGTAAAGCTTCGGCCAATCAACTTATAGCCAACGTACAAAAACGGTAGATTAATCAGTACTAGATAAATACTAAACGAAATACCTGTTAATTCAGCCGCCATCAAGGCTAAACCAACGACACCACCGTCGATAATACTCTTAGGTACCAAAAGTACATCTAGTCCAAAAGTATATATAGCGGCACCAATCACAATCCATATATACCGAATTAAAATATCTTTCCAAGTTAATTTTTGTGCTTTTTTATAAGCAGCCATCATTTGTCCCCTTTCTCTTGTTGTCAAACATCCTACATGCTACTTACGCATGTTTATGTAAATTAAAAATATATTGCTCACCAATAATCCAAGCTGTAAAATCATCAACCGGTACTGGTGGATATAACATACCTTTAGGAATGAGTCGCTTTAAACCTTTTGGCCGATGAAATTCAAAATAACGTTTTCGTGCCAGCTCTGTTGTATGAGCTTCCTCAGCCAAATAAGCTGGTATACCTAACTTGTTGCCCAATGTTTCTATAATATGAAACACATGTTTATGATTGGTCCCATTGCCACAAATCAATTCTACAAGTTGTGCTGCATATTGACTACTAACTGCTAATAAATGAGCCTCTAATTCTGCTGTCGGATAAATCGCTTTTTCCACCAAAGCAGCCTCGTCATAAGTCATAATGGCAACGCCACTTTTTTCCCGACCAGGATCTACAGCCAACAGCAATCTTTGTATTGGTTTCGACTGAGTATACTCCCTTGGCTGAGTCAATCGCTTACTCATCGTTGCCCGCCTCCCATCACACTAAAATTCCCATAAAAAATGCTGTCGGTAGCTAAGCTATCGGCAGCATTTAATCTGTTCCGGCATAGTAATCACTGAAAATACTGCACTCGCTATAGAGCATCTCCAAACTCTAAAAATGAATATTTTCGATATACTTATTATACCATAAAGTCAACAATACTTAGTTACTAATTTTAATTCTTTCTATGACTTTTGCGCATAAACAATCAGCTATTCTGGACTAATACGCAATTCAATTTGCACTGGTCCAGTTGTATACGTATCCTCTCTAACGACAGCTTCTAAACGAACTGAACCTACCATACGACTTAATTCTCGAATAGTATCAAACAATTCGTCCCCTGGCATAGACCCTACATCACCACTTAATGGATCTGGTAAAATGCCTTGTGTTTTTGCTTGACTATTTACGTCTTTTAAGAAAGATAAAACGGCAAATTGAGCATCATCCCCACCTTGTACCGTCGTCGACCAAATGACATCCCCCTTATCATACACTTTACGATATGGGTATGCATGAATTTCAGCCAAGGCTGCCTCGCCATAAATAATATTCGCGGCTGCCGTTATACGAATTGTCATTGGTTCCGATGCATTAGCAACTTGTTTAGCCACTTCTTCCAAATTAGAACGACTCACATAAATAACAGCTCTATTTTCATCAATGCCTAATCGACGTAGAATTAAACCATTCGTATCATTTAATACATTCGTAATCGCTTTAGCACTTTCTTCTTCATTAAGGCCCGGACGAATTAAAGCACCACTTAATACTTCACCTACACGAAATAATACTGTCCCTTCGCGCACATGTGTAATCCCTTCTTCCAACCGTTTAGTTGTCACTTTTAAATCTTCAATATGAGCTTCTAATTCCTGCTTAGTGCTTTCTAAGGCCTTCACATCATTAGCAGACTGTGCCAAGCGAGCATCAGCTTGCCGATACGCTTCTTGAACAGAAATCAATTCTTCACTCATAGAATTACGAGCAGCTCGAGCTTCTTCTAACTCTTCTTGCGTAGCCTGCACATCTTTACGCATAGTATTTAATGCAATCGTCTTTTCACTAAGCTCTTTTTTACCCGCTTCTAATTCTTTATTTTTGGCCGCCACATCGCTATTTAACTGATCCATCTCAGCTTGCAACTGTTCCATACCAAATAAAGCCGTACGAACATTTTCAGAAGCAATCGCTAAAATACCAAGAGTAAAAGCAGAAATAAGTATCCCCGTAATAATGGTCATTATAATCGAAGTATGCTTTGGCCGTAACCCAAAGATAGACATACGTTTCTTGCCAATTTTGGTACCTAATTTATCACCAATGAAAGCAATGGCCCCACCCATGATAGCGATAATTAAAATAATATTCAAACCCACTAACATACAAGGCTCACTCCTTTCTCTTACTCATAACTAATATATATAATACGGTACTGCATATATTATGCTTAGTTTCTATTGTACTCTATTTTCAAAAAAAGAAAAAGTGAATTACTATGAAAAAAGTATTATTTATCACAAAAAGCGACCTTAACTTCACTTGTCAAGGTCGCTAATATCCATATATTCTTATTTAGAAACTTTCCAATTTAGCCAAAGCCCTGCAATAATACCCAACGTGTCAGGAATAACCGCAGCAACTACTGGTGGCAAAGCACCGCCTTTACCGAGTGCACCAGTAAAAGTCATAATGCCATAGTACACAAAAATAATCAATACACTAAGGCCAAAACCAATAGAAGAACTAGAGCGTTGCTTCTGTAAGCCTAACGGAGCCCCTACTAACGCAAAAACAAAGCTAGCAATAGGAATCGTAAAACGTTGATACATTTCCATTTCCCATTTAGTAGATTTTACATGACTAGCTTTAAGGGCTTTAATTTGTGCACGCAATTCCTTAATTGTCATTTCTTCAGGATCTCGCTGTTCCTGTGAAATTTGATCAGGGTCCTTAGCAATTGGTAAGACTTGATCTTTAAAACGTAGCGTTCGTTCAATTCCATTACCATCAGCGGCTAAATCATAAATAACACCATCATGCATAACCCAATATGTACCATTCCATGTCGCATTTTCCGCATGTTCAATCTGTGTTACATTACCATTGGTAAAAAGCTGAGCTGTCACCCCTGTAATTAATTTGGTGTTAGAATCATATTTTTTAGCATACATAAGAGTGCTTATCTCATCACCCTCCATGGTTTTTAATACAATATGTTCCTGCGCCGGTGGTTCTGCTTGCTTTTTAATTTCATTCCGAATAATGTTCTGATACGCATGATTAGCTGCTGGTACAACATATTCATTAAAAGCAATAGCGCCAATAGAAATGAAGAAAGCAGCAATATATACGGGCATAGCTAATCGTAAAAAACTAAGGCCACCTGCCCGCATAACAATAATTTCACTAGTCCCACTTAATCGGCCAAAAGCGAGTAAAGAAGCCAACAGTACCGCCATTGGAAATGTAAGTACCACAATACTCGGCAAGGCTAATACAAAGGCCCGTGTAACAGCCCATAAAGAAGCACCATACTCCGTAATATACTGAGCAATCCGGAATAATGTGCCCGTTCCTACGAAAATACTGGTAAATGCAAAAATCCCAAAAAGAAAGGGGCCAATAAAGCTTTTCAATATATATTTATCTAATATACGCATTCTTATATCACCTAGCCCCTATAAATTAAAACTATCCCCTAAGTAATGTTTACGAGCAACTGGACTATTAGCAATTTCATCGGCTGAACCTTCTAATAAAATTTTACCATTACTTAAAATATAAGCTCTATCAACAATCCCTAAGGTTTCACGCACATTATGGTCTGTAATAAGAACACCAATGCCTCGCTCTTTTAAATGTCGAATAATCGATTGAATATCAGCCACTGCAATAGGATCGACCCCAGCAAATGGTTCATCGAGTAGAATAAAACGTGGTGCTAATGCAATACAACGAGCAATTTCTACACGGCGTCGTTCACCACCCGATAGTTGCATACCTTGTCGATGTCGAACATGCTCAATATGAAACTCTTGCAGCAAAGCTTCTACAGTCTCTTCAATTTCTTTTTTGCTTTTTTCTGTTGTTTCAAGCATAGCACGAATATTATCTTCTACCGTTAAGGAGCGAAATACAGAGGCTTCCTGTGGCAAATACCCAATTCCCTGATCAGCTCGTTTATACATAGGCATATGAGAAATATCTTTGCCACCAATAGTAATGTTACCATTGTTGGGCTTTTCAATTCCTACAATCATATAGAATGTTGTCGTTTTACCCGCTCCATTAGGGCCTAATAAGCCGACAACTTCACCTTCTGCTACACGCACACTAACGCCATCTACAACATTACGACCTTTATAGGTTTTTACTAAATCCTTCGTTTCAATAAACATCAAGGCTACTCCTTACTGTTGTGGCGTAATGACTAAGGTACTGCGACCACCGACAGTTTGTACTGAATTATCTTTCATTTCTAATTTTAATTCTGGTGCATTAAGCACATTACCATTTTGTACGGCATGAGCATTACCAGTTAAGTAAGCCACTCCGTCATCTTGTCCTGGAGTTTGTGTATACACTGCATTATCAGCGCTAGCATCTAAATTATGTTTAGCACTATGCAATGTTACATTCCCCTGTGCCGTTGCACGAATCTGACCTAACCAACCTTCAATATAATCACCAGTAAGAACAGCATCATCCATAACTAATTTACCATGACCACGGGAAGTACCATATTCAGTCTTAGTATTATATGTCACAATATCGCCAAAAACTTGTTTATTTTCTTTTTGTAAGCGTACATTTCCTTTAGCTTCTAACTGTTCATTATTTGTACTATGTAACTCTTGAGCTGACATAGAAGTATCTGTACCAATCATACTAATCCCACCTGTCAAGCGAGCTTCTTGTGTCTTAGTATTATACCAGCCTTCTTTACCAGTCATTGTCTTATCTTCATTAATAATCACTACATTGCCTTTAGCTTCTGCTAATCCACTACTACCATTGTATTGTAATACATCAGCGGTAATTGTCATATTGGATGTAGCTGCCCACACTGGTACAGCCAAACTAGCCACTAAACTTGTAATAGTCATTACTTTTGACAATTTCATTCTATGAGTCCTCCCATCACTTTCTAACCAATTTAGCATGTCCGTGAGCTGTTACTATATTAAGTACTGTATCAGCTTCTAACTTATCACCAGTTACCGTTGCTTCCTGATTAGTAAAGGTAAATGGAGTTTCTGACGTTAATTTCTTCGTCTTATTATCAAAAGCAATTGCTTCTGTAGTTAATTCAACATCAGCACCATTAGTCCCTTTTACACCACCGGCTAATTGAAACTTACTATGATCACCTGTCATATAGCCCCGTGGTGCTGTAACAACTAATGTCTTCTCGCCATCATAAAAAGTACCCTCCATATTAGTCAGGTATACTTCCTTTGTTTTAGGATTAACCTTAATCTGTTCAGCAGTTACTGACCAAGCGAGTTTTCCTGCTTGCTCTTCAGTAATGGTAGAGCCTTCAAAACTAACTAAATTCTCTTTTGGCTGTGTAGGATCTTCTGCTATTTCATCACTACTAATTAAGAAAATCCAAACAAAAACACCAATGAGTAACGCCACAATGGCTACACCTAAGATTGTTTTCTTATTCTTTAGCATGTACTGCGTCCCTCACCTTCAATTTCTCATCGATATCAACAATTTCATGGAGCTTAGTATTCCAACGATGCTGAAACCAAAGCCATTCGGTTGGATGTTGACGAATAAACTCTTCCGTTACTCGCACGGTAGCCTCTGTTAACCGATAAAGATCCTCCGCTTCATGGCCTGTATCTTCATAATATAAAGGTGGTAAAATTTCTACCACATGACCAATCCCATTCGCTTTACGATAGGTAAAAACAGGCACAACAGGGGCTTTAAATTTCTGAGCAAACGTAGCCGGCCCTGTGACAGCCGACGATTCTTGCCCTAAAAATTCAACAGGCAAGCCTTGAATATAACCATCTTGGTCTGCTAAAAAACCTAACAATTTCTTTTGTTTCATGGCCTTTACAGCCCGAATCATTTCAGAACCACCACGCGCAAATACTTCTAAACCTACCATCTCACGATATTCATTAAGCAAACGAGTTACTTGTGCATTCGGTTGTTTCTTTACAATTGTTGTCGATGGATAACCATAAGCCGCTAAAGAAGCGCCCATCCATTCCCAATTGCCTACATGCGCGGTTAGAATGACCACGCCTCGTTGCTCTGCTAAAGCTTTATCCAAATATTTTAAACCGTGCATTTCAATATGCTCAGTAATAAACTCTTTCGTTAAATTCGGCATGTACAAAATTTCTAAAGCAGACCGCCCCAAATTCTTGAAAAGTTCTTCCAAAATTTGTGAAGCTTCCGCTTCTGATACATCCATGCCTTTCATTACATTATAAATACCTCGTTTTTTTTGTTTTTTCCCTACGAGTGAATATAAAGGTCCTAATGTCGCCCCTATACGAAGTATCGTGCGATACGACAGCTTACAAGTCAATGCACTCAAACCTTTTAATAATTTGTATTGCCACTCATTTGACATACCGTACGTACCTCCTTTCGCTACTGACCTTGACTATATATTTCATTTCTATAATCATCAACTAATTGGTCCCAACAACCTTCTTTTTTAAAAATATATTCGATAGCTTCACGAACGGCGCCATGACCACCGCTCTTAGTTGCTATAAATTTAGCAACTGCCTTTACTTCCATCACACCATTTGCTGGTGTCATAGGAAAACCTACCAGGGAAAGGGCCCCTAAATCATTGAGATCATCACCCATATATGCCATTTCATCAGTATCAATGCCTAATTCGACAGCTAATTCTTTAATCGCTTCTGTCTTATTATGACAGCCCATACGGACAAAATCAAATTTTAATTCTTTGGTACGACGATCGACCATTTCAGAATGACGCCCCGTAATAACAGCTAGTTTCAAGCCTCCACGACGAGCTAAGGCTAATCCAAGTCCATCTTGGGAATTAAAAACTTTAAGTTCATCACCCTTGGCCGTATAAATAATACCGCCTTCAGTCATAACTCCATCCACATCTAGTATTAAGCATTTTATATTCATTATACAATACCTCGACGTAATAAGTCAGTAAGATGGACAATGCCTAAACAATGTTTATTATCGTCCACAACTGGCAATACGGTAATTGGACGGGGCTGATTTTTTTCCATTAAATGCAATGCTTCTGCTGCTAGTTTATCTTTAGTAATCGTTCTAGGCATAGGTGTCATCATATCTTCCACAGGCCATTCTAAAAAATTACTCCCTGCATCTAACCCACGACGAATATCACCATCCGTAACAAGGCCTAATAAACGACCATCTTCATCAACTACATTGGTAGCCCCTAACCCTTTTTCTGTCATTACAAAAAGAGCATCACGTACTGTAGAGCCTTTATAAACCATCGGATTATCTTCACCGCTATGCATAATATTTTCTACGGTAAGCAATAATTTACGCCCCAAAGATCCACCGGGATGGAAAATTGCAAAATTTTCAGGCGTAAATTTATGACGATCTAATAAACAAACTGCTAAAGCATCACCCAAAGCTAACGCTACTGTAGTACTAGTAGTCGGTGCTAAACCTAACGGACAAGCTTCCCGCTCTACTTCTACTAATAAAACAATATCAGAATTCTTAGCCAATGTAGAATTATGTTTACCCACTACACTGATAAGACGTGCACCAATACGACGTAAAGAAGGCAATAAACTAATGACTTCACTGGTTTCACCACTATTAGAAAAAGCAAGCACAATATCTTCCGATGTAACCATGCCTAAATCACCATGTACCCCTTCACCAGGATGCAAAAATAGCGCTGGCGTCCCCGTAGACGCTAATGTAGCCGCTACTTTACGAGCAATATGACCTGATTTACCCATGCCAGTACATACTACACGGCCTTTAGAATTCAAAATCATATTGACAGCTTCTGTAAAATTACTGTCTAAGGTGGTAATTAGTTTTTCAATCGCCTGCGCTTCTTCATGAAGCACTTGTGCTGCTTGTTCTAAAACATTCATGGATGATCCATCCCCTCTATTCGTCAATTAACCTTTTACAATTTTATCAATGGCCACTAAGTCTCGTAACATAGCTTCTAAATCATCTAAGCGCACCATATTCGGTCCATCAGATAAGGCTTCTTCAGGATTATCATGAACTTCCATAAATAAGCCATCTACCCCGGCAGCTACAGCGGCCCGCGCTAAATTAGGTACAAATTCACGTTGCCCTGAAGAACTTGTGCCAGCACCACCTGGTAATTGTACACTATGCGTAGCATCAAAGATTACAGGATACTCAAAACTGCGCATAATAGGGAAGGAACGCATATCCACCACTAAATTATTATAACCAAAAGTAGCACCTCGTTCAGTCAACATTAAATTCTGATTACCCGCTTCTTCTACTTTTTTCACTACATTACTCATATCTTTAGGTGCTAAAAATTGGCCTTTTTTTACATTAACACATTTACCTGTTTTAGCAGCCCCATATACTAAATCGGTCTGACGACAAAGGAACGCAGGAATTTGTAAAATATCAAGCACTTCAGCAGCTGGTTCAATCTGTTCTACCGAATGAATATCACTAACAATCGGTACTTGTAATTCCTTTTTAATATGACTTAAAATTTTAAGTCCTTCTTCAAGGCCAGGACCGCGGAAAGAACTAAAGCTAGAACGATTTGCCTTATCAAAAGAAGCTTTAAAGATATAGGGAATGCCCACACGCTCACAAATCTCTTTAGCGCGACGGCCAATATTTAACGTACGTTCTGGATCCTCAATCACACAAGGACCCGCTAATAAAAATAAGCCTTTACCGCCACCAAGGGTTAAGTTACCAACTTTTACTTCTTTCATGGATGTCTCCTTCTTATTATCACTGTATATCAAACAAATAATAGTGTTGTTAGCCCAACATTACGATTCCTTCGTTTTAAAAATCGCATTAACAGCTTCTAAATCTTCTGGTGTATCTACTCCAATAAAACGCGCTTCCGTTTTAATCACACGAATAGTAACCCCATTTTCTAAAGCTCTTAGTTGCTCTAACGATTCTGTCAATTCGGCCGGTGTTGGCGCTAATTGGGCAAATTCTAACAAAAATTCACGACTATATGCATAAATACCTATATGCTTTAATGGTGGATTTACAAAAGCATGCCGCGGATAAGGAATTAAAGACCGTGAAAAATACATGGCCTCGCCTTTTAAATTACACACTACCTTAACCGCTGACGGTTCCCCATATTCAGCTTCTTTTAAAGGGGCACCAACCGTCGCCATTTTTAAATCCAAATCAGTTTTAAATAGAGCGCCTAATTCATCAATCAAAGAGGCTTCTATTAAAGGTTCATCACCTTGTACATTAATAATAACATCAATATCAGGATGTAATTGTGCTACTTCTGCAAGCCGATCAGTACCGGTCAGATGATCAGTGCTTGTCATAACCGCAGTACCACCAAAAGCAGTAACCACATCAGCAACACGTTGGTCATCCGTAGCTACAATAATAATATCAGGCACAGTAGCTTTAGACACTTGTTCATATACCCGTTGAATCATAGGTTTACCAGCAATATCAGCTAACGGTTTGCCTGGCAAGCGTGTGGATGCATAACGAGCTGGGATAACACAAGCGATTTTCATACTGCAGCCTTCTTTCCAACCTGACTAATATAGGTTTTAAATACATCTTCCCCTTCAGTAAATTCAATACCGATAGGAATGACAAATACAGGAATTTTCAAATCATGGATAGCCGAGAGCTGACTGAGCTTAACTGCATCTTTCTCTGTTGTTACGATGGCATTAGCCCCCTTAGCAAATGCTTCACTCCACATCCGAACTACATCATCCGTTGAGTATTCATGATGATCACCAAAGTCTAAACTATGACACACTGTATAGCCTAGAGATGTAACTGTATAACGGAATGAATCTGGTTGTCCAATGCCACTAACTGTTAAAAACTTAGGGTCATCAATACCTACTGGTGCTGTTTGTGGCAATTCATTACGTTCCCAAGAAGCTAACGTTTGAATTCCCAGCGGTTTATGCACCGTACTCATAATCGGTGCCTGTGGTGCCCATTTTAGAAGTTGTTGCTTAACACCAAATAAAATATCTTTTGGCACTTGATCTGTTTTAGTCAATACAATAATATCAGCACGCTGTAATCCCACTAAAGGTTCTCGTAACAGCCCTCTTGGCAATACATGATTATAACCAAATGGATTAGCCGCATCAATGAGAACAATGTCTAAATCACGGTTTAATTGGCGATGTTGGAAGCCATCATCTAATACTAGTATATCACTCCCTAACGTAGCCGTCGCTAATTGTGCTGAATTTACACGTTTACGACCAATAACTACACTGGTATGGCCTAAACCTTTGCCAAGGAGCCAAGCTTCATCACCACTCACTGCCGGAGTAACTTCTAAACGGCCACGCCGTGACACTACAATAGTTTCTTCGTTATCTTTAGCACGATAACCACGACTCAAAATAGCGGGTGAATAATTAGCGGTTTCTAAATACTGACAAATATAACGGACCATAGGTGTTTTACCAGTGCCACCAGCAGTAATATTTCCAACGCTAATAACAGGTACGGTAGCACGGATTACACCACTTTTATCATCAAATTTCTTATTCCGTTGTTTTACACCTTGTGTATAAACCGTACTTAACACGCCTAATCCAGCACGAGCTATACTAGCTAACGGGCCTCTCGCTTTACCACTGACTATATGTTTAAACAATTGTTCCCCATTCATGAGCTCTACCTCCTTTACCACAGTTATGCACAACATGATTTAGGCAACTATGGAATAATCTGGTGGGATTCAAATAATTTGCGTAACTCTTCCGTATTTCGTTGTGTCGCACCACGATTCTCATGGACAATATCTAAACAATTCTGTCCCATCGTATCCCGTAATTCTTTATCACGACATAACAATAACATCGTATCAACTAATTCTTTAGTATCTTTTACCATTAAACACGCATGGCGTGAACTTAACAAGGAATAAATCTCTTTAAAGTTAAACATATGAGGACCTACCAAAATAGGCTTGCCATGGGCCGCAGGCTCTAATATATTATGTCCCCCAGTCTTAACTAATGAACCACCTACAAAAATGATATCACCAAGACTATATAGACGGCCCAATTCGCCGATTGTGTCCAATACGACAACGGGCGTTTTCTCATGAACAGGCCCTGTCATAGTACTACGACAAATAGCGCGCAGACCATTTTTCTCAGCCAAATTCTTAACATCATTGCCGCGCATTATTTCACGAGGTGCGATCAATAAACGAGCCTCTGGATACGCTTTTAAAATTTCAGTAAAAGCTGTCAACACCGCTTCCTCTTCCCCACGATGCGTACTGCCCGCTACAATAATTGGATGATTACGACCAAAGCCAAACTCATCTTGCAACTGACGCTTTTCATCTTCAGTCACTTGTGCATAGGTTTGATCATATTTCGTATTCCCCGTAATGGTAATCCGCTCTTTAGAAGCACCTAACACTTGAATATACTCTGCATCTAACTTAGATTGCATACAGAAATACTGAATGGAGGCCAACATTTCTTTCGTAAAGGAGCGAATCATCATATAACGTTTCATACTCCGATCACTAATGCGCCCATTTACCATCATTACTGGAATTTTTTCTTTCTCAGCAATGCGCAAAAAGTTTGGCCAAATTTCAGTTTCTACCAAAAGTATAGTAATTGGCTTTATCATATCTAAAATACGCTGTGTTAAAAAAGGCAAATCTAAAGGAAAGAAAATAATCCCTTCCGCTTCGGGAATAATACGATGAGCCATAGCATGACCAGTGGCCGTAACCACTGAAACGACCACAACTGCTTCTGGAAATTTCTTCTTAATATCTTTCACAATAGGACTAGTCGCAACAATTTCACCAACAGAAGCGGCATGTACCCAAATAGCACGGCGTCCTTCAATTTTACGCATCAAAGAATCAGGCATGAACCCCGCACTTTGGCGTATACGTTCATAGAAACCTTCTTCAAAGGCCAAGCGATACAGGATGACGGGAATTAGCCCAATCCAATATATAATTAGTAATATGTTGTATACCCAATACATCCTTAATGTCCTTTACTTGCAAATTGAACTGAATATAAATGTTTATAGAGACCATCTTGCGCTAATAACTCTTCATGGGTCCCTAGCTCTTCAATCTGACCTTGTCGTAACACAACAATTTGATCAGCATTTTTAATCGTACTCAAGCGATGCGCAATCACAAAGGCCGTACGACCTCTCATAAGACGTTCTAACGCTTCTTGTACTAATTTTTCACTTTCTGTATCTAATGCCGAAGTAGCTTCATCTAAAATAAGAATTTTTGGATCTTTTAAGATAGCTCTCGCAATAGCAATACGCTGACGTTGCCCACCAGACAAAGAACTCCCTCGTTCACCAACAAAAGTATCAAATCCATCTGGTAGCTTTTCAATAAACTCTAACGCATTAGCTGCTTTAGCCGCTTCATAGACTTCTTCCTCCGTGCCATCTAAACGACCATATAAAATATTATCACGAATGGTTGCATTAAATAGCATGGTTTCCTGTGGAACCAAACCAACTTGTTCCCGCAAAGAAGCAAATGTCACATCACGTACATCAATTCCATCAATGCGAATCGCCCCAGACGTTACATCATAAAATCTTGGCAACAGATTGGCAATCGTTGTTTTACCCGCACCGGACGGTCCTACAATAGCTACAATTCGGCCCGCTGGCACGTCTAAATTCATATCTTGCAAGGCCATCTTTTCTCCATCATAAGAGAAGGATACATGATCAAATTCTACATGACCCGATACGTCTGGCAATACGTTAGCATTCGCTTTTTCTTTAACATTTGGCTCCGTATCTAAAATCTCAAATACACGATCACCTGCTGCCATCGCTTTTTGAATATTGCCATACACCTGACTTAGCCGTTTAACAGGATTGGATAGATTAATAGCATAAATTAAAAACGCAATTAAAGAACCTGCTGAAATAGCGCCGGTAACCACAGAATAACCGCCGTACCAAAGGATTACTGTCACAGCAATAGCCGCTGAAAATTCAACAAGAGGGCTTAACAAACTCGATAATTTAGTCGCACGCATAGCGGCCAAGAAATTTCGCTGATTTTCTTTTTCAAACCGTGCCACTTCATGCGTTTCACGGGCAAAAGAACGAACTACTCGAATCCCCGAAATCACTTCTTGTAATAAAGACGTAATATCAGCAATACGTCCCTGTACATCATGTCCAGCCGAACGTAAGCGCTTTCCAAAAATATTAATTAACCCTAACACAACAGGCACAATAATCAGTGTTACTAATGTTAATTTCCAGTCAATCAATATCATGGATACTAAGGACCCAATGAGGGTAACCCCTTCTGTAATGAAAGAAACTAGATTATCTACAATCGCGGTTTGTAGGGCTCCCACATCATTCGTTAAATTACTCATGACAACGCCTGTTTTACGACGATCAAAATAAGCTTGATCCAAGCGTTGTAAATGTTTAAATAAAGCCTCACGAATATCGATAATGACTCGCTGACCAATATACGACATCGTATATGTCTGACCGTAGGTAGCAAACCCACGAATCAAAAATACCACCAAAATAGAAACGACGACTAAATTTAGCATAGCCAAATCTTTCGCCTGCAACACTTCGTCAACTACATTTTTAATCAACCAAGGTACCACTAAATAGGCAGCGGCTGCTATAATCATACAAACTAGGCCAAAAATTAACCGGCCAATATACGGTCTCACATAGACCAATAATCGTTTATAACTTCCCATTCATATCCTCCGCAACCTGGTTAGCTCGTGCTACCGTAGCAATTAATTCAGCCACTCGCTCTACTGCACCAGTTCCGCCCAAGGCTTCTCGAACGGACCTCAAATCAGCTACCATGGCCTCTCGTCTTTTTGAATCCTCTAATAAAGAGGTTAATTCTTTAGCAATATTAGCCGGTGTTACAGCACCCTGCAATAACTCAGGAATCACTTCACGACCTGCTACTATATTAGGTAAGCCTACATGTGTTAAATTCACTAGTACCCGTCCCAATGCATAGGTAATTGGTGATAAGCGATATAACAAAATAGTGGGTAATTCCATTAAGGCAGTTTCTAATGTGGCGGTACCTGAAGCGGCTAAACAAACATCACAACATTGCATTAAATCGTACGTGTAATCGTCTGTAATCGTAACAGGCACTTTATATTTCTTCGTAATAACTTCTAATTCTTCTTTATCAATTGTATGCGCTCGTGGCAAATAAAATACTAAATTAGGATGCTTAGCCATAACTAACTCAGCCCCAGCCAACATTCGTTCTAACAAACTGATAACTTCTTGCTTACGACTACCAGGCATAAGTAACACTCGTTTTGTATGAGGGGGCATTTTAAAATAAGCCAAACCTTCCTCTAAAGACATCGTCGGTTTCACAATATCAAGTAAAGGATGCCCTACGAATTCAACATCTACCCCAAATTCTCTATACGCCTTAGCTTCAAATGGAAAAATTGAAGCTACCTTAGTAACCGTGCTGGCAATATCTTTACCACGACTACGATGCCAAGCCCAAATAGTAGGCGCAATATAATAAATAACCGGAATGCCTAAATCATGTGCTACCTTGGCTAATTTCATATTAAAACCAGGATAATCCACACACACCAAGACATCAGGCTTCTCGCGCAACATAACCTCTTTTAAAAAAGTACGTAATTTGAAAAAAGAAGGTAAATGTTTTATTACTTCAACAATTCCGATATAGCCTAATTGTTTTATATCATACATAATCTGGACTCCCGCTTCAGCCATGCGCGAACCGCCCATACCAAACATGGAAACCTCAGGATATGCGTTTTTTAACGCCTTCGCTACGCTAGCTGCATGAGTGTCACCTGATGCCTCACCAGCCGAAAACATGACTTTCATCCGAACCTCCAGACTATTCTTCGTCAGGCCCTTCTACGGCACAAATAATCAAACCCTTTTCATTCGCAAGTTTCAACACTTCTTCTTGCTCTACGAAAATAGTGCGTTCTGCTTCCATAGCCAAGACTTTACAATTTCCTTCTAACATAGAGTGAATGGTTTGTAAGCCCACAGCAGGCACATCAAAACGTACATCTTGTCTAGGCTTCGCTGTTTTAACAACAACTGCTTCACCACGACCTAAGGTACCACCGCGTTTAATACAAGCGTCTGTTCCTTCAATGGCTTCAATAGCCATCACAGCCAGGTCTTTCACAACTACGGTTTGCCCTATATCAAGGCCGCCCATCTGTTTAGCTACTTCAAAGCCAAATAGAATATCAGCCATTTGCTCTTTAGAAGGTTTTGCCTTTGTCAATACGCCGGCTTTAGGCATTAACGGTTTCATGTAAATAGTTTGATCCACTACCTGAATTCCTTCTTTAGCCAATTCCTCTACTAGTGTAAGCATAATCGTATCATCTTTACGATTCCGCAATTTTGTCAGTAAACGAATCGTTCGTAAATCAGGCATAACCAAGCCTTTAAACAAAATTTCTTTCGTCACTTTACCAAGCATAGTAACTTCTGTAATACCTTCTTTATGAAGCGTTTTAAATATTTTATCGATTTTAGCTACATTAATCTCATAAAAAGCATGCGCTTCCGTTGCCAAGGCAGGCTCCGTATTTGGAATTACTGCAATGACCACGACTTCATAGCCTTCTGATTGAGCTGCTCGTAAAAATTCCAACGGCAATTTACCTACGCCAGCTAATAATCCGACTTTTGCCATCATTTCCTCCTAGTGTTTTTGGTTCTATTTATAGACACACTACACTATATTATACAACGTACTATGTTTATAGGTCTACTTTTATATAAAAATGAGCAATAATGCGTATTGGCCATCTTTTGTATCTTGAATTTAAGTCTACAAAAAAGACTGTTTTCTGTATATTTTTTGACGTATTTTTGCCGTCAAAGCAAAACAGAGGTAGCACGAATGCCACCTCTGTAGGCTTTTATATTATACATTACCACTGTGTCACTGTATAGAGTACAGTCGCTCCTTTAATCTTACCATCACCTTTAAAGTGCGCCATGCCCTCAAATTTACCCGCCTGATAGCCAACAGTAGCGTACGATTTATCGTCAATCACAGTAAGACCTGCTTTGATTTTGTGAGTTTTATTTAGATTGATTTTATAAACATCAACCTTTTGTTGTTGCTCGTTAGGTGTAATAACCGTCCTGTCACTTTTAGCGGTAACCACAGCAGGCAAGGACTCACTTTTATTATTAATCGCTTGCTGTGTTTGTTTGGTCGCAGTCACAATGTCAGGAGCCTGTACATAATATGTAACTATAGGCTCTTTGACTTGCTGTATCTCACGTTGGATTTGCACTGCCGTCGCAGGTGTAACATCGATGGTTTTAGACAAGGCCTTGGTATCTTGCAATGCAGTAGTAGGTACTACTTGAGGTTGTTGCTTATCAACTTGTAGTTTATATCCAACTGCTAACACAATCAAACCAACTACCACCGCTACACCTATTATATATAATAACCTTTTATTGTTAGCCATTATCTCACCTCATTTTAATTATATGAAAATAAAAGACGCCCCTAAGAGCGCCTTTTATAGATTTAAATTATTTTATTAATACCAAACATATCACTTGACGATGAATATAGTAATTTTAATATATTCTCACCATATCGTTCGTGATCTCTTTTAGTTCTTCTAATATCAATTAACTCATCCAATAATACATCAACAGCAATTAGTTTTCTTTTAAGCTCATTTATCTTTGCTATTATTTTTTCGCTTCGAATAGAAATTAATTCGTCCGTATCTAATGCCAATGCTTCTTGTTTATCAGCAACTATTAAATCTCTATACGGTTTAAAATAATCTCCAAAACTTTTCTGTAATTCTTTAGTCCATAAATCTAATTTTTTGACTAAAATTATTGCGGAATAAGACGGTATCAATGTCATGGATGATGTTACACAATTTTTTAAATTATTAAGTTCTTTATACTTTCTTAAATCTTTTCCCGTCAATATCCAATATTCAAGGTTAAATTTTTTCAAGAACCAATTAACATTACCTTGGGGAACACCTGTTATTTGCCAAAAATCCCTGGTAGTCATTACTTTCTCTTTGCCCCATTTTGTATGACGTAAGGTAATATTAGAAGGTGTATTATTTAATTCTTCTTCCATTTCATGAAAACGATTAATGTATGTGGCGGTAAATATAGCTCCCTTTTTGCCAGTCATCTTATGAGCTAAAAATTCACAGCCCTTCTTGGTGATTTGGTAGCATTTAAGACTTCGCCCAATCTTATCTTTGTAGGTGCTTTCTTGCCAAAAGTCATTGAGGGGAATTTTACCCTCAATAAGATAATCACCATAACGCCTAATATCTTTTAATAAATCATTGTGAGATTTATTAATCATACTAGCAACTTCACGACTGTCTAAAGTTAAAATTTCTGTTAAGTTCATAGTATTCACTCCTTGTTCAAAAGGGTTTCCAACTATGATATAATATTTCATAGAAGGAAACTTCTGCATAAAACACTTACTTTTATCTTTGCGGGATGGGGTAAGTGTTTTTTTTATTTATCGGAAGATAGTACTAAATCAATTCCTCTTCGTATAACCTCTGTACGAGATATAGAGTGTTTATTAGCAAATTCAACTAATTTATCATTAGTGTCTTTATCCACTCTGACTTTAATGTCTATACTTTTAGGATTATCTGACTTAGGTCTCCCTATTTTCGGACTCATTATATCACCTCACTTTATGCGTTCCGATAAATCAATTATATTTTACGGAACACAAAAAGTCAAGAGGATTTATTCATGCAATCCAATAATCGGTAATACCTCGTGCAATTGCTCGTACAATCTTATCTAATTGTTGCTCTAGCAATGCTAAATCATCCATATTGTCTATAAATGCCATCTCAACGAGTACAGCCACCGCATCAGTGTTATTTAATACATATAAATCACCAGTTTTGCAACCACGATCTATTGTAGGCACACTACGTATAATTTGCGATTGGATAAAGCCTGCCAATCGCTGGCCGTTAAATGACTTGTAATAAGTCTCAGTGCCTCTTGCCTCAGTGTTAAACGCATTGCAGTGTAAACTTACAAATAAGTCAGCGCCCCACTCATTACTCTCAGAACAGACTAATGCTAAGCTGTCATCCTGTAGTGACCTAACTTCAAGACCTGCAGTCTGTAAATAGCCAGCTAACAGTTTACCTGCTTTAGCAACAATGTCACATTCACGGACTCCTGTTACCGGGTTGATAGCTCCACTATCATATACTCGGTCGTGGCCGGGGTTTATAAATACTTTCATAGTTTACCTCCTATTAGGGTATAAAAAAAGCACTCTAAAGAGTGCTCTATTCTAAAATATATTTTATTATATTCTTTGCATCTTTCAAACTTCGAAAGCCTAATAAATGGGCCCTTTCTTCTGAGTCTCTACACAAACTAAATATTCCAGACTTTATATTTTTCCACCTATAATTAGGATTAATCGTATTAACCATATGAATTACTATACATAATACTATAGATAATCTATCAGTTGGATATGTTTGTTTTCCGTCTCTCGATGTTCTTAGATATAAATATGACATCCATTTTTTGCGATATTTTGGCTTAGTTTTCAATTTTACATCAATTAAATTTCCGTTATGAGCACATATGTTTCTAATGAAACTCAAACATTTCATCCACGATAAAAATTCTTCCGATGTTGTATTATATTTAGCAACTATATCTGATAATAAGCTAGAATTCAATAAATCTAATATTATAACTAGTTCCCCGAAAGTTAATAAATCAATTCCCAACCAAATAGTTGGAAACCCATCTTTATTTAAATTTTCTTTTCTAGAAAATTCTGGAGAATTTTGTCTTTTCATTGATTTAAGCAAACTAACTTTAAACTTATATTGCTTTTCTTCTACTTCGAATGATGAATACTTTTCTCTATGAACCCATTGATAAAATAATAAATAGCCAAAAGGTCCATATTTTAATCCAAGTTTATGTGACAACTCAGTTTTTACTGAAACTTCTATCTTTTCTATTGCATGTAATAAATGAAGTCTTAAATTCTTATCCTGATAATATCGCATAAGAACTTCACTAAACTTTATTCCCTCATATGATACAAAAACTTTATTCTGTATCTTTTGCGTTTTAGCAAAAGGATGCGCAAATTCTTTTAGTTTATAGTAATTTATATGTTTCAGCTTTTCAATATCTTTATCTAAAACTTCCATGCCTCGCTGTTTAAACAAGTCTGCCAACGCTTCAAATGTCAACGGTTTCGGATATTCCATCATTTTCTCCTATAAAAAAACCCCTACGCTCAGAATAAATCTGCTCACTAGGAGAGGTAGGGGGATTGTCTTTATACATATACTATCATACTACAAATTAAAAGTAAAGTTTATTTAAATATAGGCGCACTTTATTTAAATATAGTTTTACCTCCTTATCTAATAATTAAGCCACTCTAGAAATTAGAGTGGCTTTTTGTCATTATCTTCTAATTTATCGGGTATTCCATTGTGATTTTTATCAATCCAAAGAGCCAAAAATCCTACAATAGCGGTAAGTACCGTCGGGATAAAAAAGTGGTCAACTATTTTAATACCGACATCAATAACTCGCCCTGTGTCATCACTAACAGTACCTTTATAAAACGCCATAACATAAGCCATAATGACTACTAAAATAGGCACTAGCAATAATCCTACTAGTGCCCTTGTTGCTAACACCCCTGTCGGCTTAATATTAGCAATCCGTATGTTGTTGTATACCCTTTTTACTTTATCAATAAGTACCTGTTTATCCATATTAGGTCCCCCTATTGATTTTTAAAAAATACATCTTCAATACGTGTAACACGATGCTCTACGCTATCAATGCGGTGATGCGCTGATTTAGCACTACTATTAATTGACTCCATAGCAATGCGGATTGATTTTACTTCATCGCTCACTTTTGTGACTTCGCTATCAATCTTTTCTAGTTTTTCACCTGTATTTTCAGCTTGAGAGTTTAGCGGATTTACAATAAAATGTCTAATCCCAACCCCTACAATGCCTAACACCGTGACAAGCAATCCAAACATCGATGCATAATAATCGGGTCGTGTAAATACACTAGGTGGTCCAATTGTAATTGTTTCCATAGGCAACTCCTATTCTTCGGTTTCAGTTGTTTCGCTTTCTTCTTTGTGTTCTGTGCCAATCGGTGCTACGACTGGTATAACCTGTGTTTTAGATAGTGGACTAACCTCGATAGTCACCTCTTGCCCGTAATCAATACTATTGGCTTCATTGTCATCATTCGTTGAAATGGTAAACATATCTCCTGTTTCACTGTTAATAAATGTAAATACTGTTAAAGCCTGCCCATTTTGTGGGTATGTAATTTTACCGTTAGTTACAAATGTTCGTTTCATTTTTACCTCCTTAAAATAACTTTCCTACTATCACCGAAGCAGAGTTACTCATTTGTCCCCCAAAATATTCTACAGTTTTTATTGTAGAAATATTAATTTGATTCCCATCAAAAGATATTTTTGGATGATGTGTTCCGTTGCCGTCAACAATCCATCCAGTAGGAATTACTATAATGTCACTACCATCATCTGGCACTTTATAGCTCCCTCCTAAAGAGTCATTATTAAACGCCTTTAATATTTTAAGGCGTTTCCCAATATAATTACTAGAATAAACAATTCGAGTCTCTTTATTATATACTTCTATACCAACGCCTGATTCAGATTTATACGGATACCCAAATACAACTAAGTTTTCTTTATACGATGAACACCCTCCAGTTATAATTTCATTTAACGAAACTGCTCCAGTATAATAATTTCCATAATTAGCAAAACTCCCTTTTTTAGTTTTCTTATTAATTTTATAGCCACAAACCATAGGCAAATCAAAATCATTATGAGTTTTTATATCATGAAAAATTGTACTCCCGCCAATATTAACAGTTCTCCAAATATCAATATCTAGTAAATATAACCCTTGAGTCTCATCATTAATTAAAACTTTATTGTCATCATTAATTATCTCGAAATAATTACTCATAATAGCCTCCTATCAATACGTTAAGTGGAGCTCCCTCATCATTATTAGATGGAGCATTCCACCACTTAAACACAAGACCATCGACACGACAATTTATAGACCGCCCTGCAAAACTAGAGTTTTTCCATTGACCAGAACTCATAACTAAATAAGTCAATCTATTAATCTTATATTTAGAATAAGAATAATCCTTTTGCCCGCTTCCGTAACAAGATAATGTTTCGAAGAAAAATACTTTATTTTCCTCTACTTCTGATTGCAAAACCCCTTGTTCATCAAACACCTGTAACCCCTGTGGCATATCCCGACCTCTCTTTCTTTGTTTTATAAAGTAAATCACAGCAATAATAATAGCGACAATCAAACTAATTGTAATTACCATATGCCCATCCTCACTCTCAATCGATTGTTATCGTCAAATACTTGGATTAAATTATCACTAATCTCAACACGAGCCCCACTAGTTTTAGTCCGTAAAAGACCAATCCTTGCTACAATGGCATCTAATGAGTTAATAGCCAATTTATCCGCTGTAATAGATTTAGCAGCGAGCATACGACCTACAATTACACCATTGGTAAACTCGGTTGTGCCGTCGATTTTTATGTATTTACCTGCTATTTTAATAGTCTCTTGCGATAGATTTATTTGAGATAAGATTTCATTTTTGCCGACTTTACTATCAATCCTAAAGTTAATACTATCACTTAGCTGAGTAAACCTCGATGCGATTTGAGCCACTTTATTAGTTACTGTAGTATTGATTGTATTATCTAGCAATGTTATGCGAGAGTTTACATTAGCTATTTTGTTATCAACACTGGCAGTAATGGAATCTGCTGATTGAGTTACTCGTGTCTCAATCATACTCTTAACACCAAGGTCGTTCGAACTCTTAATCCAACCAGTCCATCCGTTTTCATTGTAATGCCTATGCCAAGAAGTGTTTCCGTGAAACTCCGTGATATCCTGTGCTTTATATACGCCACTATATACTTTTAAGTAAAACGCATTACCTAAATCATCAGGTCTATGCTGTACATTAGGCACTTGTATATTTTGATACACAACATACAATCCGTCATCCATATAATTATTTAAGTCAATCGGTTTAGTTGCATCAATTATTGTAGCTATAACTTGTTTTATTGCTGTGTCAATCAGTCCTGCTTGTTGCGTGATTTGTGACTGTAATCCCTCTTTAGTATTTGCTACCGTAGCATTAATCGTATCATCTAACAACGTTATCCTAGAGTTAACCTCATTGAGTTTATTATCAACACTCGCCGTAATAGAATCTGCTGATTGGGTTACTCGTGTCTCAATCATACTCTTAACACCAAGGTCGTTTGAACTCTTAATCCAATCAGTCCATCCATACTCATTGTAGTATCTGTGCCAGCTTGTATTGCCGTGAAACTCCGTGATATCCTGTGCTTTATATACGCCACTATATACTTTTAAGTAAAATGCATTACCTAAATCATCGGGCCTATGTTGTACATTAGGCACTTGTATATTTTGATACACAACATACAATCCGTCATCCATATAATTATTTAAGTCAATCGGTTTAGTTGCATCAATTATTGTAGCTTTGACTTGTTTTATTGCTGTGTCAATCAGTCCTGCTTGTTGCGTGATTTGTGACTGTAATCCTGCTTTAGTATTTGCTACTGTAGCGTTAATCATATTATCCAACTGAGTTATGCGGGAATTTACATTAGCGATTTTGTTATCAATACGACTATCAACAGCATTATCTAACTGAGTTATACGGGAATTAATTGCGCCTGCTTCAGAACTCACAATTTTTTTAGCGGAAGTTGCGATACGAGAGTCAAGACTATTTAATGCCTGCTCTGTTTCCAAGCTTACAAGACCAACTCTATTATCAATATTAGTAATACGATTATTTATAGCTTGATATTGATTACTACCAGTCTCACTCACTTGACTGACTTTATTATCAATGTCATTAATCGCTGTTTTGATTTTAACCAACCCTAATGCCTCTTGGTCAATATATTTGGCATCGATTTTAAGCTCAACTGTAACCAATTGCTCTACTGTTTGCTCGCCCTCGCCAAACATATCGACATAAGCAACTCTAACGCCATACACACCACCCTCTAAAGCGATAAAGGTGGAGTTAGCAGTAACAAAATGCACCTCATCATCAATATAGATATTAGCCCCCTTACAACTACTTGGTATGGCACTAAATGCAATGGATATACCATTTAATTTAGCCTTAGCTTGTACAAATTGAGGTTGTTGTGGTTTTGGCACATTATACTCAACAATAGCAGGAGCACTATACCCTTTAACCGGATTATGAGCGTATAAATAAATCTTACCTTTACGGTTTGTTAAGGCATCTGTACTAAAGGTTGTATTATTACTACGACCAATTAATCCATCGACTTCGCCAGGATTCATATCGCTACGCACTTCATAGTAATCTACATCAGCATTACGAACTTCTAGCCAATTAAAATATGCCCTGTCGCTGAAAGCCACGGAAAAGCCTTGCGGTGTATTAGGTTTTTCAGACTTCATGACCACTTGAATAGATTTAGTCACGCCTTGTGAGTAATTACCATGGATATCCTTTACCTGGATGCGTACATCATAAGTCTTACCTAGTTCACAACCGCTAATTACGACTTGCCCATTACCTGTGCCGCCATATTTCCAATCTCCGTTACCTTCTCGATACCAACCTTCCGCCGTATCGAAACTACTAATATTAGGCGGGGTATAAGTAGCAATTACATCATAACTCTTAATGCCACGCCCTAAATCGTAATATTTAGTATACAAAGTAAGATTGCTTACCTCTGGTATGTAATAGGATCCAATAACATGCGTATAAACCTGTACATCAGCTAAATCTTGTTCTTGACCCCCAAAGATATTCATAGATGTACATTTAATATAAATCTTTTTACCTATATCCTCTGAGCGATATGGAGCCCTGAATAACGCCTCATCAATTCGGACTATTTCAGCCCCTGCACTATGACTTAATGCTGATGTACCATATTGTCCTCTTACTAAACCAGCTAATACATAAGTGCCATTGGACTGTAAGGTTGCCGTTTCGTATGATAAACATTCGCCATTAAGCCAACATACCGTGTTACCCCGTTCTGCATCTAAATGGGTACCGCTTTTTAATTCGCCGTGCTCCATTTTCACAGTGCATGTCGTACCTGTACTGGTTAATACACTGACTAACTTACCCATGCGCGCTTTTTGATTAATCGTACCAACTTGTTTGTACGCATCACCACTGTCCGACACCCATACATTACAACCACCCCAACCATTAGGAGCCGTAACACCCAGTAAGAGCTCATCACCCGCAATATCTCCAGGCGCTTGGATAATACTCAAATTAATGATACTTGGTGCAGACTGATTATAATCAACAAACGGCCGTTCGTTTTCATGCACGTCATATTTAGCCGGTGCATACGTACCAGGTGGTTTACCCACCGCTGTAATCTCGAGCTGACCGTCATTAGCTTCATTCACCGCTGTAATGACTACAACCTGCTTATTAAGCTGACAAATATCATCAGTAAGGGTAACTAAATCACCTGGTTCGAGTCTGCAAAAAGCCCAATCTAATCTAAAGGTATATTGATTCTTCGCATATAACTGCTTCATAGCTAGCTGTTCTGCTAGATACATAGCCCTTTTCTTAGTATACAAATAATGCGCCTGTTTTACACTAGCCGGACGTAAGCCATTACGTTGTACATCAGCAACTACCTCAAAGGATACAACTTCCTTCTCGTAGCTATTTGCACGGTTGATAAACTCTACACTAGCCTGGTTATAGCACTCACTGCTATCCTTACGGCTATATAAAACGAGTTGGCCATCGCTACCGGGTATCAAATCATCGTGAGTTAGATCATACTTAATTTGTTTATCTGGACTCCATCCACCGATAGCCTCATCAGCCAGTGGCTCAATTTTTAATTTATTATTAGACCAAAATAAATAGGCGTTGGTCATATCCGCAATGTCATTGATAATAGATTGTGCCTTTTCGGCTGACATGCTTGGGGGTGACGATATTAATAAATCGGCTGCTGCACAATATTTACGATAGTTATCCAAACCATCAATCTGCACATCACTCATACCTGCACTTTTTAGCACATGCAAGATATAATCAGCTGGATTAACGTCTACACCATCGCCAGTATTGAGCAACTTACCTCGTACCTCAAAATTGTAATTAGGCAAGCTCCCTCTATCACCTAAATCAACAACGCCGGCCATATAGGCCAGTCCTGAATAAGGTAATGCCTTTTCAGGGTGTTTACCTTGCACGTATGGCCAAGGGGCTTGCCCTGCAGTCCCTCTAAATAGACTCAACTGTATACTAGGATGAGGATAGTCATAGATTTCTTTATCTACCCATACTTTGCCCACCCCGCTAATAGGGCCCTCACATAATGCAAGGGCCGCTGCTACTGTATAGGTGTAAGTAATACTAGTATGCTTTGAGCCACCACCTTTACCAGTCCGTTGTGTTTGACGGTGCTCGTGTGCAGTAAAATCATCCCAGTAAATGACATTGCCTGATACACGGGTAGTCCCTAAAATATCAGGCACCACCTCGCCGTACGAGGCACTATTAATTTGGAAATCACCAATTTTATCAGCTCTAGTAGTCGTACTCTTACCACCACCAAATATAAAGCCCATTAGGGTTCCCCCTTTCCGTTAAATCTATAAATCTTTCGTAATCGGCTCTTACATGCATTATCATAAAACAGCACATCATCAAGTTTAGATAAAATAACACCTTGGTCAACAAAGGCATGTGCTACTACATTAGGACCAACTAAAATAGCACCATGACTTATACATCGCCCATATTGATATAGCAAAAAATCGCCAATCTGAGGTTCAGTTACCTCATAGGCGATTTTCTTAATATGCTTTATAAACTTTTCCTCTGAGCGATGTAAATGCCATTCGTTCGAGTAAGCTTCTATACGCAAATCCCCTTCGTGCAATAGCTTAGCTTCTAGTAACACACCTAAAATAAGATGAGCACAGTCGACACCTCGTCCTTTTACCATCGCATAATTCATGTAAGGGGTCCCAACCCAAGTTAACGCTGTTTTAGCGATTAATTCTCCTTGTCCCATTAGCGTATCGACTCCTTAAGTGGCACGTACGGTGTAGCCCTGTTGCGACTAAAATTGTTAAATTTGCTTTTGCATGTTGCTGGCGTTTTATCGCATCCAGGATAGATATATGCCTCATTATTAACTTGCGGCATAGCATCTGCTGCACTCATGAATATAATCTGATTATTTTGACTCCGCATAATTTGAGTAGATTGGCCAACTAATGGACCGTCAAGCCACTCAATGCCACCTGCATTATAGTATCCATCGGCAAATGTCGTATCAAAACGCACCTCATGAGCGCTAATAACCGTTGTTACCTTAACACGCTTGCGATACCGTTTAATATCTACCCCACAATCGCTGTCATAAATACAATATGGACATTGTGGATAATATCGACGTACTGGATACTCTACATTAAGCTTTTGCACTGTAGATTTAACATCGAGTTGTAAGGTAAGACCTCCACCTTTTTTAACCTCAACAAGCCCCTCAAATAAATCAATCGCATCAATGACTTGGCCATTATCCTCGAAAAAAGCCCTCCTAAGCTTTAATGTAGCCCCGTCAAAACCACCGTTATGAGCCACAGCCATAATTGGCACACCACCAATACGGTCCTCTTGATTACAATTAATCGTGACTGTCAATTTATCTACACTCACAGTAGAGCTTGTTTTAATCTGATTACGAGTAATGATTGGCCCATCAGCACGATACGTCCTACCACCTAGTTTTACGTCTACATCTGTAATTGCCCAATAATATGCTACTCCACTTTTGAGTACCAATTCGTACAAATCGCAACTCAAAAATGATTTTTCTTGATTCAAATGCACTTCTAATGCTTCACTCACTTGTTTCATCGTACCGTCACCAACTTCATTGATTTAGATTTATAAATGTTCTTATATTGCAACTCAGCCGTAAACTCATCACCACTTAACCTAACTTTCCAGTAGTACTTATAATCTGCCGTGATAATAGCGGTAGGTGATACGGTAGCCGTTGTAGTGATTAACCCTTTATCAACCCTTACACTGCCTACTTTTTGCCCATCAGCATATAAAACTACATTTTCAATGTATTCTACTGGTTCTAGGTAATCGCCCATCCTGCGCATGGCTTGCCACCTACCATCACTGCCTACACCAAGCCTAATGCCCTTTTCCTCATAATCTTCTGGATCTAACCATAAAAAGGGTTGATGTCCACCTTTTATACTAGCAAAAAAGCCCATGAGCGTTTTATATTGTGCCGGGGTCAGATAAGCAAAAGCTGTAGTAATTGTATATTGTGGACGTTGCCAGGTTGTTAAGGTGCGGACTTTACCCGCACCGGATGTCTTTACTACCGTATTCCACTTTTGAGATTTGCTACTCTTCCATTCGAGGGTATTAATGTTTGGAAATTTCTTCAATTGTGCCATTACCATACCCCCGTTTCTGCTGTAAACTCTCGATTATTGTCATATAAATATTGTTTAATAGCTTGCCCACCTTTCGAGCCTAACCAAGACATAAAAGATTCAGCATCTATAGCAGATACATTAAATGTAACAGGAGCTTGAGTTGCAATACTACTATCAAAACTACTCGACCGATTAATATCGCCTCCATCTGAAAAAGTAGGGATAACTCCTTGATTAAGCATATTAAGCGTTGGTTGTCCTAACTCTTGTGCTGCTCGAGCATTAATTACATATTCACCATTGGATAGCATAGCAGGAATGCTATCTGATGTACTAGTGCCAGTTCCTTTAACAGCTCCACCACTAGCAAACGCACTAGCTGCGAACAATTTAGCCATTGAAAGCTGTCCTGCAACTAATGCACCTGCACCAGGCGCTGCCCAAGGATTTGATTCAATCACCGCCGCCGTAGCATTAGCTGCCATAGCTCCCGTTTTAGCTGCTTCTGCACTTGCCTCTTGTCTAGCATTTTGAATTGATTGTTGACTTGTTGCTTTATTTAATGCCTGAATTATGCCTAGATTCGCAATCCATTTTTGCAATACACCTTTAATTAATGTAGTCATTAACGACGATGCTAAACTTTTAAAGGTTTCTGACAAACTTTGGCCTTTAATAATACAATCAGTAAGTCCTGCAGCTAAACCATCTTGCAACTGAATGGCCATCTCAGTATATAAGGCTTTCATATAATCGCCCCATTCAACAGCTTGTAACATTAACTGATCATGCCAAATTTGTCGCTGTTGACTTAATAATTCTTCGTTGGCGAGAATGGATGCATAACTTTCACCAGTTACCTCATCTTTTTCAGCCATCATACTCATATAACTAGACAATTCTGTTTTTTGATTTGCAAGCTTCTCTTGTAAATGCGCCTGCTCCAAAACAGTTGCACGGCTGTAATATGTTTTTAACGCGTCACTTTGAATTTGAGCAATTGCAGTTTGTGCAGCTTGTTCAACAGCTACTTTATTATCAGCTACCGATTTAGCTATTGCTAACGCTTCTGCTTTATTTTCCTCATAATTAACTTTAATATTAATAGATTCCTGAGTAAGGCGTTCAATCTTAGCTTGTTTATCTGCTTCAGATAGTTGTGGCTTACCGTATGATTTTCCTGATTCAGGAGCCTGTAATTTAGCAATCTCCTGTTTAATGCTTGTTAACTTTTCTTTCATGGCTATAGTTTTTTCGCCAGTTTTTGCATATTTCTCTGCTTCTTCTGTCGCTTTTTTAGCGTAAGATTGATACTTAGCTAATTCATTCCCTACATCTTCCGCTTGTTGCTTTGCTTTTTCTAATACTTTTGCATACGCACTAATTTCGGATGTATTAGCTTTTGACTTAATTTCAAAAATAATTTTCTGGACTTTATCTTCTTTGCCAGCTTTTGCAACGTTAAAAGCATGTGTAATTTCACTAAATCCACCAGCCGAAAAAGTAGGAACCTGACCTGAGTTAATAGCATTTAACGCTGGAATTCCAATAGTATTAACTGCCTTAGCATTAATTACATATTCACCATTGGATAACATAGCAGGAATGCTATCTGAGCGCCCTGTTCCGTGTCCATTAACACGCCCACCACTCGCAAAACCGACAATTCCGCCATTTTTACGCTTAACAGCACTCGTACTAGCAGAATTACTTTCAATTTTATTAATTATGAAATCAATAGGATGTGCTAATGCTTGTTTTAATGAATTGAATTTATCTGATACCCAATCAATAGCTCCGCCAACTGCATTTCTAATATTTTTAGAAGTATTATCTATCCAGCTATTTATACTGTCCCAACAGCGAATTGCAACTTCCTTCACTTCATCCCAGTGCATATATAACATCACTAATGCTGCTACAATAAGACTTACTGCTAATAATATAGGATTAGCAACTACCGCAGCTTTAAATGCTAACGCGGCCATTTTTGCTGCAATAAAGCCATTCTTTACCGCATTAATTACCGTAACTGTAGTTGCAATACTTGCAATAACTGCAATTAAATCTTTCACAGCCGTCTTATTTTCTTCAACAAATTGCTTTATTTCAACAAAGACTGCAACTACAGTATTAGCCATAGATCCTGCTGCCGGGCTAACAAGAGAAATTTCATTAAGAATGGCATCTCCAATATTAGCATTCGTTGCATTTGCTTTAATATTTTCAATATGCCCCTTAGCTTTTTCTGCTAAATCTGAAAATTCTGCTAAAATACCGGGGACATCAAAAGCCTTACTAATAATATCACCAACACCAGCCATGCTATTAGTAATCGTTTCTTGCAGATTAGAAAATCTACCCATCAAAGAATCACTCAACGAAGCAGCCGCTCCCTCTGTTTTTTCCTTCATTGCATCGAATAAAGTACTCATGGCCTCTCGCGTTAAATCTCCACCTCTAGCCATATCCTGCAAGTCAGCTACTGACACACCCATTTTTTGACTCAATAAATCCCAAGCAGGTAGTCCCGCTTCTGTCAATTGCATCATTTCTTCTGCAGAAATTTTGCCTTTCATTTGCATTTGTGTGAGTGCTGTATTTACCCGGCCTATTTGTTCGGATGTTAACCCCCACGCAGAGCCAGCATCAACTATAGTTTGCATTTTAGCTGCTGCACTCTGTGCAGAATCACCGATATTTACCCAAGCGCGCGCCATTGGCATCAACTCATTAGTATCATAGGCTGATGCCTCTCCAATCGCTTTTATATCGTTAATAAGCTGTTCGGCCCCCGCACTACCAAGATTAAATGCAAGTCCCTTTTTTAATATTTCAAGGTTAGCACTAGCTTGCAGTGCTTCTTTAGCAAATCCAGTAATAGCGCTAACTGCAAAAGCACTCACCACTGCATTTCTAACACTACTTAACACGCTCTTAAGTCCTGACACCTCATATGTAGCATTTTTAGCCTCAGTTGCAATAGGCTTTACAGTATCATTAAGTTTTATCGATTTTAAGGCCTTAATATTCGCTTTTAATTGATCTATTTCACTATTGGCTTTTCCTGCCTCAAGCGTCATTGTTATATTATTGCTTTTGAGATTCTTAATCTCACTTTCCAGATGTTTTATCTTAGTATTGGCCTCTTTAACATCAGCATCAACACGTGGTTTAGATACTTTAGAATCTAGTTTATCTAAGCCTTTTTGCAATCGACTAAGCTCATTATTTATGTTGTTAGCATCTGCAGTTATTTTTACATTTATTTCATGCTTAGCCATGTCTTTTCCTTTCTGCTACTTCAGCAAATCTTCTTAATGATTCTTTTTTAGTATCTGATACTTCGACAGTAAAATCATCAGGCAATAATTTCTTAACAGATACTGCTTGTTTAGGCGCACGGTACGATGTATTAATTAAAGGAGTGGTAATAAACGAACCAATAAAAATACGTTGATTTTTCATGCGTCTAGCATATCCTTCTATTCGCCTATTAATCTCATAAGGAGTTAATTCTAATATTTCACTACCGCTAAGCTGTAATTCTCCGTAACAAATAGGTAAAACAGTGTGAATATAATCGACGATACTTCTAATTACTTTTTCTTCTGCTTTACCTGTACTTCGTTTTTTACAGACGACTCCTTTGGATCTAACACAGAAAGGCCGATTTTATTTAGAAGTTCATTAGAACCTTTAGGACCTAACAATCCACTTGTACCAATAAGTGCAAAAAATAAATTAATTAAACCTGGAATTCCATATCGCTTCAAAAATCCTGCACAAATACTTGAAGCTACACTTTCTTCAATGGCATTTCCGCCTTTTGCCCCATTTAACCCAATACAAAATGCTTTTGTCAAAATCGTTAAATTAGGAGTCTGCCCAGCTCCTGCTAACTCAATAATATTTAACCCAGTAAAGGCTTCTAATTCTAACATGCCTTGCAATGTAAAAAGGAGAGCGTGTTCGCTCCCCCCTATCTGTACAAAAACTTTACGAGATATTACATCATATCGTTTTATAAAATCTATATTTGTTTCATTTTTATGCATTAGCTGTCCCCTTTACATCATCTACAGTCGTTTTACCACTATAAAACTTAGGTTCTCCAATTCCTTTTAATGTGATAGAAAATGTAGCCATATCATCATGTGGAGTCTTATCACTAAATTCTGTAATATTATACCAATTGCGGTCTGCAGTCCCATCAATTGCATACCGGCAAATATCAACTGATTCGCCTTTCAAAAACGCCTCTTTTACTGCCTTAATGCCATCATCAGACTTACAAAGAATACCTTCTAAAGCAAGTTCGGTTGATTTGATACCTGCATATGATTCTCCCCAGCCATTACTAGCTTTATTATTCGCATCAATTTCGTCAGCACTCATAGAAAAATCTGCTGTAGTTTGACCACCGATTAAAGTCCATTTAGGCGAATCCTCAGTTGCACCAACACCAAAATTAATGTATAACAGTACCTCTTTGCCTAACAATTTATCGGCTGTTGCGGTTCGTTTAGCACGTACTTTATTTCCTACTACTGGTTCTGCCATATTAATCACTCCTATTCATCATAATATTCAACTTCTAACGTAATTACAGCTACACCGATAGTAGAAATGCCCGCTGGTGTAGCAAATATTACCTTTTTTACATGGCTATCCATAGCCCAATCATCTAATGTATATTCATTACGTAAAACTTCACACACATCCATAGCATAACCTTCGATTTCATTTGTTATACCTTTTGGGTTTGGACAAATAATTTGAATCGTGTATGTTGCCATGCCTATTTCACAGCCTTTATTTTGTTTCTCATATGAAATAGTGTCACAACAAATGTATGCGGTTAATTCTTTTGGATATGTTGGTCCCAATACCTCTTGTTTAAATGGTATATGAGGTAGTTTTTCTGATAAAATAGCATCTATTGCATCAGAAATGCGCGATATCGGAATCATGCTCTAGTCAGGGATATAACCCCTACACCCCCCTTACCTTGTTGGTTAACACCGTCAATAGCAAAGTCCGTATAACTTAATCGCTTCTCGATGGTTGTTACCATATCAGCATATAATTTATACTTCTGCAAATAGATATCATCTTGACGATGTCCATCTACCATAACAGTCGTATCACTACCAACCATAGCTAATGCTCTTTCTCGACATGCAATCGCAGCCCCTAATCGCACAACAGTAGTTTTAGCTGGTAACATAATTTCATCATCAGATAAACCATATGTTTTTGCTAACCTGTGTAAATATTCATTGGCAAACAGGATATCACTAGGCTCACATACTAAGATATTATCTGTAATATCTGAAAAATCAATGTAATCCATAAGACCCTCCTATACTTTAAAGGCTACACTTACAGATTTATCAAAGCGATTAATAATATCTTCTTTCTTTTCCTGCAATGCATTAGTAATAAAACGGTCTGCAAGGGTGCCTGGATGATTCACACGTTTAGCAAATATAAAACGACCTCCTGCGGTCCACCGTAAGGCCATTTTATGAGTAGGGGTGATAATTCGTTCTTTTGTACCTTCGTGCAAATAAACAGTAATTTCTCTATTAGTGCCAACGATACCCTCCCAATGTCCTCCGCTACCACTTACACTAGAGGTAATAGAACGCTCAGCCTCTCCAGTCCTTGTTTTGAAGTTATGGTTCTGCCGAGCGTATTCTTGTACCTCTTTTACGGATATCTGCATGGCCGATTGCAAGCGACTTTCTAAATTTGACTGAATTCGCTCTAAAAATTCCACCTGATATCACCTCTATGACTA
Source organism: Veillonella criceti (assembly GCF_900460315.1). Classification (NCBI taxonomy): domain Bacteria; kingdom Bacillati; phylum Bacillota; class Negativicutes; order Veillonellales; family Veillonellaceae; genus Veillonella; species Veillonella criceti. Next base: position 913,924 of record NZ_UHIO01000001.1, read on the forward strand.
TTTATTATTAGCGGTTAAACATGCTAAAGCTTTTGGTTGTACTACTTTAGCCCCAAACACCAATAAGCCACGGATTAAGTCTGCAAATCGCTTTTCTTGTCGTAATGCTTCTGTTTCTACTAATTGCTGTGCAAAAGAGATAGCCGAAGAATTACCTGCCAAGATTTTATATTTACCTCCAGCCGTAGATACAATGTTATTAGAGGTATACAAATCAAACCCTGCTGCTTTACCAATAAAACCATTAGCCAACTTATCATCTGTTGCAGTAGTACCTGCTGCAACAAAACGTGCATCTTTTAACATCATACCTTCAAACCAGGATGGTACTACAGCAAAACGACCAGTACGAGGTACATTTTCATCATCAAGTGCAGTTTTTAAGTCAACTAAATTTTCATAGGCGGATTCTGGAGTAATAACAATTGGTGTTGTATCATCCCCTACTTTGATTTTTGCTTCTTTATGCATGCTTGCAATAAAACGGTCAACAGTATCAGCTAATGCATAAGCTGCACGTTCCATTGCACGATCAACTAATTCAACATTAGCTTGTGCTTTATCAATATCCTCTACACCAAATGCATAATATTTAGATTGGTCAATAATTAATTCAATTTGTTCGCCATCAATTGCTTCTACTGCGATATCCGTATTTTTTTTATAATCTTTTACTGTAATATCGCCAATTTGATTAATTTTAACGCGATCACCCTGTGATGTAATATCGCCTTCATAATCACGATTACACAGGTTAGCGAATACTAGGTTTTTATCTAAGTGTGCTAATAAACGTCCTTCCCATAATGTAGGGATAAAATTAGAAATTGCCATTATTCAGTCACTCCTTTTTTAATAGTCTCCCAATTTGCATTAATTTCAGCTGGAGACATATTTTTTAAATCTTCCATAGAATACATTTTCTTTTGATTAGAACTGCTAGTACTACCAGCGCCCGGCTGAGATGTATTTTTAACAGCCCATAAATTTTCTTTTAACCACGCATTTACACCGTCTTTTACATCGATTTCAGAGTCGCCTTGTTTAAATGCGATACTTTCATCATCTTTTACCACAACATTAGGAATTAATAGACTCGCAAATGTATCTGGTTTTATGGCATGTCCTTCATTAAGTGCAGAAATAAGTTGAGATTTAATCGTTGTTTGGATACGTTTATCTCGTTCCTGTTTAGCTTTTTCTTCCGCTTGGGTCATTTTATCAGTTAACTCTTTAACTTGCTTAGATAACGCCTCAAACTGAGCGCCCATTGTTTCAGGCTTTTGCCCGGCTGCTTTTAATGCAGTTAATGTTTCATTAATCCCCTTAATTGTTTCGGGTGCTTTTGCAGGGTCATCAATCCCTAATAAGCCCAACAATTCTTTTTCTTTATTTCTACGAGCAGCACTTTCAGTTCGTAAATTACCAATCTCCTGCTGTAAATCAGCTACCATTTCAGCACCATTTTCTGTAGCGGCTAACGCTGCAAAAATTTCTTTCAATTGATATGCCATCACATACCTTCCTTTCTGCCATCCTGGGCATAAAAAAAGACCGTTCTTTAACGTCTAACGGCAAGCGTCTAGCTCTAAAGACTATTATTTTGTGTACTAAAAAACCGCCTACATACGTAAGCGGTTATACCATAATGGTTTCATATATTAATTTAATTTTTTCTATAAACTCTTTTTTTAATACTTCACGTTCTAAATCAGTCTTAGCATCGTCCCAATCATCTTCAAAATTAAAGCATAAATCTTCAAAATCAGATTCCCATAGTTGCTTATATTGATAAGGCGTCATAATAGGGTCTTCTTCGCTTTCGTAAGCTAAAACCCCTGGACCATCAAAACAATATTCATATGGATCATATTCACCGGTTAATAAATGCTTAGTCATCACTCTTAAGCCAACTGTCTCCATTAAATCACCTCCCAAGTTTTCTTAACACCTTTTCTTACAACGATAGAAATGACCACTTTATCAGATGCGTTATAAATAATCGCTATATCCTCATAATATTTAACCAATCTATTTTTAGACTCTTTATAATTAGGTTGTCTATTCCAAATAGATACCAATTCTTTTTCAGAGAAATGTCGTTTCCCTTTACCACTTTTTTGACTAATAAATCTAATCACTGCATGGTCTGATAATATTATATCATGCTTTTTACTAAAATGTTTTACAGTAGATATGCATTTTACTTTAAATTCTTTCTTCCAGTCTAATTTATTTTGTATATCCGAATAAATTTCTTTAAGTATTGATCCTTTTAATTTACCCTTGGACAATCTACTCTCTAACTTTACATTGCTATAATTTCTAGCTCTAGCAGTCCACGATACCCCCGATTTTACTTCTCTAGACCCATATACGCCTAATAAACGCTCCTTTTGTTTTTGGGTAAGTGTTGCTATGAATTCTCGTCCACCTTGTTCTACATTATCTTTTTCCTTTTTCCCCTCTAATTCTTCTTTATACATTGGTTCTAAATGACAAAGACAATGTGGATGAGCTGGCAACATGGGTATTTTATCCTTAGGAAATATACCTTTACCCAGTCCGTACAAATCAGCACCTGCATACAAATCACAAATATCATGAATAGGATGTCCACTAGATAAACGCCACCTAAAAGCAACTACACTTTCATCATCAGCATATTGAGCCATAAATCCATCATGATACGCTCTAGCACTCTCAGTTCGCGCAATACGTTCTGCTACATAACGACTCTTTTCTTGCACTGCTACCCACGTTGCATTTTGTATATGCTTATTTTGCCCTTTTTCCAAAGCCTCTATAAGTTGATTATAACTAGCACGTAACGGCGTATCAGGTTTGTTATCTTTAACCCTACGTAATGCATTTCGTTCTAATCGTAATAACTCTATCTTTTCTTTATCTTCTAAATCAAGTTTTCTGGATAATTTAATTAATTCTGAAAGATAATTAGGTAATTTTTGCTTTCTAATAACAGCGTTGCCACTATGATATCCATCATACAACGCCATTTTAATCTTAGACACAGACTCATTAACCTTAAAAGCTTTTTGTAAAGCATCTACAATTCGCTTTCGCATCTCTATATCAGCACCATGTAACTTTGTAGACAAATGCATAGCAGATGCATCCCAAGGTTCCTTTATTTCGTTAGGCAAATACGTAATACTAGCACCTATCCCAAGCTCTATCCCCGTTTTAATACTATTTACAATTTGCTCTTGAATTATGTTAAAAAAATCTGTATCTTTTATCGCTTGAGTTACAGCCATATCAATAGTAAGCCCCTGATTAAATAGTTCAATAATCCGCTCAGATAAAACCTTACCTGCTTTACCATACTCTTTGACAAATTTATTTATAATTTCATTCAGCGATTCCATTTATCAATCGCTCCCCGAATTATTAATTACTATAGGTGGTTCGTTATAAGCGATATCACTTTGGCTATTCTCTACCGATTCAACTAATTCATCAAATCGTTCCGTAGTAATGTCCGGGAATACAGCTGCCAATAAACGTTTAAGCACATCTACTTTTAACTCATCTGTAATATTTAAATCTAAAATAGCCTGTGATTGTGCAATTTTTTCAGTCACATCAACAATACCAAAGTCATTGTCATAAGAAACTGAGTATTCTAGTTCAATACCTTGCCACCGACAAAACAAATCTATTATATCTCGCTCCGCTTTAGCACACTGCGTTGCAAAAGAAGCTAACTGCTGATTTGTTCGTTCGAATTCCCACTGCCTTGCAATGCCAGAACTTGTATTAGTTGATGTACTAATAATAAACGATAAATTAGCTGTCCTATACATGTCCTGAATAATATTAGCAATATGTGTCATATGAATGTTGGCCGGGTCTGAAGGCGGAGCAATAAAAGAAGGAACATGCATTCCATTACCATCATACCCTAATGCATTGTTAGTCCCAATCACGATATCATTTACATCAAGAGATGGTATTGTTAAAACAGGAAATGTTTGATTTCTTAACACCTCTTTTAATTCAGAGCAACTATTATATATTTCCTGTGCCATTCCTGCCAATGATGTAAACTCTGGTGTAGGTAATGCCGTCCTCTGTTCTAATAATCTACTAAACAAAGGGATTACAGGTATTTTTCCAATTGTGTATGTTCCACTTGATACGCCTGCTTCCTCATCATTTATTTCCCAACCATCTAGAGTAAATGTTGTAGTCCTAAAAAGTATTTTATCTTTTTTAATAATTGAAGGTTCTTTGAAAGCAAACGATATTAATTTGCCATTTTTATCAATAGTACAATCTTCAACTATATCTGGGCTTACAATATATGCATATGGCAGCACTCGCTCATCTTTTAAACCTTTTACAGATAAGGCAACTTCATTAGCATTTGAATAATTATCAACAACGATAAACGATACCCCAAAAACTTTAGCTTGAATCGCAGCCTTTTTCATGAACACATCAATATTAGTACCGCTACCATCAACATCACGCAAAAACTCATCTAATAACGCAGCTTGAATTCCTTCATAATCTCTCAAAGGTGCTTTTTTAAAGATTGGATCTACCAAAGCATTTATAATAGGAGCAAAATAGTTGAGATAAAATGCTTGCTTCTTCCGTGCATTAAACGCCTCTCCAGTTTCTCGTTTATGCTTATGCAGATATCCCCCATCATCAAAACCACCAGACCCATAATAAGCATCTTTCAATAACTGATATTTATTCATTCTTACCACCTTTAATAATTAACTCGTTTAGCAACAATACCACTTTCACCTAGCGCATAACGGACAGCGTCAATTGTATGATTATCCTTGTCCGGAAACTCTGATTTAAAATTACCATGCCTATCTTTCTCTAATTCATAGCCAGTGAATTCTCTATAAGCATTTGGACATCTATTAGGGTCAATATATATTGTATTTATATCATCTACTAACATGCGCATAGTGCGAGCAACTGAACCTTTGCCTTTTACACACCCTTGTATTCTAACGCCTTGACTTGCTAAATCTGTTATTGATTTACCTTCTGCGTTATCCGCCTTGACTACTCCATCAATATTGCGAGATAGAATATATCGTGCTATTGCATCATTTGATATCTTCAATCCCACTTTTTCATGATAAATATGAATAACTTTCTTTTTAGCATCATAATTAAATTCAACGTATGCCAATGGGTCAATAGACCATCCCCAGTCAAGACCATAGCGTCTATGGTCAAATTGCTCTATCATTTTGTCATCCATATGTAGTGCTTCTACATTAGTAAATATTTCACCGCCAGTTCCCGTAGGCTTCCCCAAATATTGCCACTCATACTTTAATGGCCGTAAAGCTTTCATAATTTCTGCTTCAATTACAAATGCTTCACCTAACCAATCTTGAGGGACTTCCAAATATGTCGAATGATATAATGCTTTATCTGGTCGTTCAACCACCGATTCCTGATTAACCCATGAGCGAATAGACTCAGGAGGATTATATGAATAAAAACACCAGAACTTTTCACCGCCACGCATAACAGACTGCAAAATTGTATTTATATCATCCATATTAGTAAACTCTGCGAGTTCTTCGAACCAAATATAAGCTATATAGCCTTTCGCAACTTTTATAGATTTAGACTTTAAGGGATCATCTGCTCCACGAAATAAAATTGTATTGCCATTAGGCTTATAAGTAAGCTTTAATGGCGTACGTTTAATATCCCAATAAGCACTTACGCCTAATGTTTCTATAGCCCATATTAATTGTGCATAAACACTATCTGTTAAAGTGTCTTTCACTCGTCTAAATGCAACTGCATGTCGATTAGCTTCGCTCATCAAACCTTTTATAATTTCTATACTTATGAATGAAGATTTAGTGCTACCACGTCCACCTTTAAACCAATAATGAGTATATTTATGATTACGAATATCATTGTGTGCTTTATAAAAACTAGTAGCAATTATAGAAGATAAATTAACTCTACTCATCGTCTATATCATCCACTATAACAGGGATGTCCTCCATAGCTACTTGCAATTTATCTGTAAAGAGTTGATGACGCTTACCCATTAATTCTGCAGCCTTAAGTCTATCTTTAGCTGATATCTGCTTTCGCACTTTTTTAGCTGTACTAATTCCAAGACTACTTTCTACTACAACAACTTCCTCTTCAAGTTCGCCACGCATTGCTGCAGACAACATAGCTTCCACTTCTTCGGCAGTAGCAATGGACGATTTAAACTCTTTTTGCCTTAATTCCTTAATGCGATTTTGAATCTCAAGTTTTCTCAAGTTCTGATTAGCAATTCTATCCGCCGTTTTAGGACTGTACCCAGCCCTAATCGCTGCTTGTGTTCCATTTAAATCAATCAAATATTCTACACAAAACTTATCCTGCTTCGGTGTCACGTCATCACCTCCTTTCTCTCGATAATTTTTATGGCGGAACGTACAGGATTCGAACCTGTGTGCGCGTTAACGCATAATGGTTAGCAACCACTCGCAATAAACCTCTCTGCCAACGTTCCATGTATCAAAAAAGCACCCACTATTGTGAGTGCTTAACTTAGCTATTTATTTAATCCATATAGCATATTCTATACCAAACCCCATATTGCGTAGATATGTAATCGCAATCACTTTACCAACACTAGTTAATTTATAATGGGTTAAAGGTGACTGATCCCAAAAATTTCTTAAAGCCTTAAATGTAGGTACTTCCTCTATTAACTGCATAATAGATTCATAATCATCTAATTCCCTATCAGGAAATAAATTTCTGTTTATTTCCAAAAAATCCTTTATTATAATGCTAAAACCAAGTGTATCAATAACGCATTTAGCGTACGATAAATGGTCAAATATCAACTCATCAGAAAAATCATCATATTTATCCAAAATATTTACCATAAAATTACAAAATACCAAAAAAGTATTATAATCTTGATATCTTACATATCTAACCAGAAAGATTACAGATAAAATAGACAAATGTTTCTCTGTTAACATTCTCATGGTATCCAAAGCTTCATTAAAAATTATTTTACCCTGTTCACTATCATTAGCTAATAATCTTTGAACCATTACATCTGCTAACATCGCCTTTAGTTGTTCATCATTTCTTAGAACATATGATTTTTGCATTTGATATAAACCATATTGTACATCAGGTGCAACAAAAAGATTATAGAGGTGCGGAAACCTTCCTTTTATCTTATTTAATAACAATTCTGTAATTTCATCAGCTCTCTTATCAGCCTCTAATCGCGCTTCATCTTTCATCAATAAAAAGTTGTAACGAAAGACATCTTCAGCTATTTGTTTAACATCCAAATAAGTCATACCATTATTAACTGTACACGAGCCATTAATTTGAACATTGCTAAATCCGTCTCCAGCCTCAATCTTTTGTGTGTTTTTGTCCCCTATCATTATTTCCTCCAATATTAACATCACCGTTAATCTGGAGAAATTTGGAGCCTTTCCCGGCTTTTATATTTTGAGTAGCATGAACCTTAGCATTATTTATTTCGCTCGATTGCGGTTTAAAAAAGAAGGCTTTTATGATCTTATACACAATACCAACCACGCTTCCACCAAAAATCCACGACCAATTATCTTTTAACCAGTCAAAAATACTTAACCAATCCATTGCTCCATCCTCCCCAGAATGAAAAATTATTATCTTAATTATACCCTAATTAAATTCAAAATAAAATAGGAACCCATTATCAAATGAGTTCCTATAACCTTTTCCTTGGGGAGGAAAGTGCAAGTGTAAAACTATCAGCCTTTCAGCTTCTTTCTACACTTTAAATTATACCAATTAAAAAGAATGCCATTCTATGACATCTTTTCTCTTTGAAATTGTTCTAATGCCAATTCTTTAATTCGCATAATATGTCTCCATGAATAATTACATTCCTGTGCAATTTGTTTCCATGTTTTGCAATTAATGTAGTACGCATGTAATAGATACGAAAACTCTGGATTCTCCATGCTATCAATTTCAGCAAGTATATCTTTATATTCATGTAAGACTTCTTTTAATTTAATTAAAAGTTTATCAGTAAGTTTCTGATATTTTACAATCGTATCACCAATGTCTTTCCCCTTAGAACCTCCCCTAGGCTCTGCACTTAACATAGCAGTTAACCTTTGAGGATTATCATTAAAATCATCAACAGTAAGTTGTAATTCTTTAGCTAAACAGCCTAACCCTCTTACTCGAATAAGACGTTCTTTAGCTCTATCGTTTTCATATCCAATAAATTTATCCAAATAAACCTCCATCAATCATAACGCCTACCACTCTTTTTATCCTCTAAGCTAATCCGTTGTATTATCTTAAACCCACCAAGCTTACACACTAGCTTAATTATGCTAATGACTAGTTCTAGCCTAGATTCTTCTTTACAAATTTTCCCTACAGCTTCGTCGGCTGTTGGATCCTTATAGGCTCTCGTCATCTAACCCCCTCCATAGCCTTAATCGCCCAGTTTACATACACATCACATTTACGAAGGTCTTGTAACTCGTCATCTTTTTTACCTGCCCTAAATAAGTACTTTAAAGCGTTGCCTTTGCACCAACCACGATATTCCTCGTCACTTAATACGGATTCAATCACATCTACGCTCTCAATGTCTAAACCTCTTAATTTGTAATGACTAGGATTATGTACCATATCCTCATTAGCCTTATTTTGTGCTATAGCATGGTTATTACAGTTTAAGTAATACTGGTAATAATCTTTAACAGCCTTACTAAGAGTCTCTTTATGGTCTTTAAGTCCCAAAGTAATATCATCACTCAAACTCCTAATAGCCCGTCTTAACTTTAGTGTTTGGCCATTATTAGGCAACTTATCACAATCAATTATCATATCAATAATATCTAATACATCATACTCATACATTAATCATACCTCCGCTCACATTAATGTACTCTGATAAACCATTTTATATACATCCAAAGTAATATCGTCATAATCTCTATCATACTCAATATCTAGGCAATAATATTGCCCTTTGTTGTATAAGCTCTATAATACGTTGCTCTTTATCCATTATTATTACCTTTCTACCATTTTGTTGACGTCAACAAAATCGCAAAACATTAAAATCTACTTGCCACTACCTTATTACTCTCAGGCCACCAAGCAACGCTAAAATAGTAGTAATGATTATAATTATTTAGTGCTGTAACAAAGCCTTTATCGTCTAGCTTATTGCGTATCCGTTGCATATAGCTATCACCAACATCACGTCTTACAGTCATGTCAACAAAATCATGACCAAGATTAGCCTCATCTTTGATACGCTTTAAAATCTTGCGATACTCCATCCATGCTGCCTTGTATTTATATCTAGCTGTAACCTCTTGCATATTGCTAGCATTAATTGTCATCACTATCGCTCCCTTTACTAATTACCCGTACTCCCTAGACCACCTGTACGCTCTACCGTGACATCATCGTCATCAGCGAGTAGATACTCGCAAAATATCCCCTGCATTACACGGTCTCCCTTATCAATTAATACAGGCTCCTCTCCGTTGTTAATCAACATCATCTTGATAGTATTACCAGTATCAAAGTAATCACTATCAATAATCCCTGTGCAGTTAGTAAGTGTAATACCTCGACTGCCTAGGCTCGACCTAATGTGACAAGCAAGATACTCATTTTTGTTGCAATACACTCTTACGCAACTATCAATCATAACCTTATCCCCTGGCTTGATTAGCACCTCGACTGGTGATACAAAATCATAACCTGCACTCCGAGATGTGCTACGTTTAGGTTTACTTACGCTATCATTGGTTACTATAAATCCTCGTTTCACGATATACCTCCTATAACTCAACCATTGCCATAAAAACATCCCGCTCTAACTCTTTTAGGTCTCTATCTAACTGACCACCATTATCTCGGTACTCGTCAATTAAATCACTAGCTAACTTTAACTCTGCATAGGCTTTATCCATATGCCCTCTAACTTTAGCTTTAGTCTCATTTAACGTCATAGCCTTGCTCCTTTATCATCACTATTACATATCCTTGCTTATCCTTAACAACCTCGCTCGATAGTCTGCCTATATACGCTTGATTATCATCAATCAGTACACCTGCTCGTACCAATCCATCAAGTATAAATTTACGGGCAAAATCTAAATTATCTGGGTCAACACGTCTTGATGTGTGCCACTCAAAATGGATATCAGCCTTACTTTTAACCGCCCCCCTATACCGTGCAACCATTAGCTGTGTTGCCTCGGTATAATCCTTTTTAAGTTTAGCGCCCTTATAGCGATTGCTCCGCTCTGCCTGTATGTACTCATTTAAGCTTGGGTATTCTAAATCAAGCTTAATCTTAATCATGCTTAAACTCCTCGCACCGCTCTACACGCCAACTTACAGGCGTTGCACTGCCTCTAAAATTAATGCGTGTGTTAGGTACCTCTTTGCGTTTGCCATCTTTAGTCTGATAGCACTTGTAATCGTCCTTTTTGCGATAACATTTAGTAGGACGTAGCCAATCTGGAAATTTACTCATAGGCACCTCTTAAAACGGCAGATTTTGCTCATCATTACCAAAACTATCAAAATTAGATGGCTCATTTGTCTGAGCCTGCAATGACTGACCTACAAAGTCGGCAATGACTTCTGTAATATAGCGCTTTTGCCCGTCCTTTTCATAAGAACGGGTATTTAAACGACCTTCAACGAAACAACGGCTCCCTTTGCGAAGGTTACCAGCTGCTTCCCCTAACTTACCCCACGCCACACAATTAATGAAGGCTGTTTGTTCCTTCTGTTCATTGGTTGTAGAGTCAAAATACGTGTTTGTCGCAGCCACTGTAAATGTTGCTACGGCTCTACCAGTTTTAGTAAAACGCACTTCAGGGTCACGCGCTAAGTTACCTAAGATTTGTACTGAATTCATAGCTCCCTCCATTCTTCTCTACGTAAACTAGGACCTGATAGCGTAATAATCTGATTAGTACTACCTAATCTATCAATCACACGCTCATCATAACGCTCCTTCAATTCTTTGATTTTTAAATTAGTTGTTATGATAGTCGACTTAGATCGTTGATTTCGTTCAGCAATAATTGACATGATTCGTTTTAACATAAAACTTTCATCCTTGTCCTTACCAATATACTCGCCACCCAAATCATCTAAAACCAACAATGAACAGTTCTTAATCCGTTGTTCAAACTCATACCGTTCTTCTTGGTCGCGTAAACTCATAAGCTTATCTAGTAACGAAATCATCGAAATAAAGTATGGGCTTCGTTTATTCTGAATTGCCTCTTTCATAATGGCTACAGCAGCTGTTGTTTTACCGGTTCCTACAGGTCCCTTAATGATCAAGCCTAAGCCTACATCTAATTTATGTACTACATGTTCTGCATATTCCTTAATAACATCAAACGCCTCTTTATTAACATCTAATACCGTCATATCTTCTAAAGTAACTTTTTGATACCGCTTATAGATGCCGTAATATTCCCAATTAATAGGTTTAAAAATGGTCGGGGTCATTGGCCCAATCAACATATCCCGTTCCATCGCTGTTTGACGATACTGCTCGAGTCGCTGTTTTAAATATCCTAATACTTTGCCTGTGTGTTCCAACGGCTTCCACCTCCCACGGCTTATCTGATAAATTATATTCACTCTGCCAACGTTTCAATATGCCTCTTACATATGACCACGAACGCTTATTTCGAGTAATAGCCACTTCCATAGCAGCTTTACACCATTCAATGCAATATGTATCTACATCATCTAATATCATCTCTTTAGACAATCCTGATACTGTACCAAATCCATTTTCTACATATGCATTAAATAAGTAACTTAGTTCATCCTTAGATGTAGTAGTATATACTTTACTTTCCTTTACTTTCCTTTGTGTACTTTCTCCGGAGTTTATTAGGTTTTCTCCAGAGTTAACTAAGTTTTCTCCGGAGTTAATTATTTTTTCATACGGTTTCATAGAAATGAGCAGAAATCTTGCGTCGTAACATACCTCACTTCTTTTTGACCGTTTACACGTATCAAAATATTGTTCTTGAATAGCTACTGAAGTAAGTATGCCGTCGTAATCTCCTTTAGCCTGACCTTCATCAGTACCAAATAGATTCGCCATATTCGCATTGAAGAACCCCACTTGAATCGCCTTTACGACAATCTCTCGCACAGTGCCAACTTTTAGACAGAGTTCATCCGCCACGAAAGCCAGCGTATCATCATCCCACCGCATGTAATACCCTTTATCCTTGTAGATAGTACATAGCAGGTTGACTAGTACGGAGGTAGCTGTTGCTCCAAATGCTCTAGTAAGTCGCCTTACCTTTTTATTTTCAAAGAAATCCGTATCCAAAGGAAAATAACTAATTCCTGCCTTTCTCGGCCTACTCATAGATACTCCTTATGGATACCAGCAAGTCACCTATAGCAACTCGCTGGTTCATCTAAATTACAAAATTACACTACTGTTCGAGTTGCTCAGCAGCTAAGATTGCTGCCTTTTCCTCTTCGGTTAATTCATTAGTATTGCCTACTTCATCGACAACTTCCCCCGTTTCTGCATTAATATATGTGCCGTCTACTTCGATTGTTTCAAAGTCGGCTTCCAATGTGCCATCATGATCCTTAATAATACCGCCATCTGTTTCAATGGCTTTAGTAAGACCCGCCCGCATTTCAATAGATAAAATCCCATATTTACTAATTAAACGCTTAAGCACCGTTTTAATAGCCATGCTGTGAAAATCAGCAATGCCCCATTTATCAGTACCGCCTTTATACGTTTTGCTATACTTACGGGCATGGGCTTGCATTTCAGCCATAGTCATATAGATATACTTTTCAAAGCCGTTAATAAGTTTGAAATACGCCATATAACCCACAATCTCATCACCAGTTCGTTCTCCAAATTCAAACTCACCAGTAAATCGATTAGTGTTTCTAATTTCACCTTCATATACTTCACAAGCATTAATCGTCTTGTATTGCCCAGTTCTCATAGCAAGCTGAATATATCCCTTATACCCCATCTGAAACTGAGCTTCGTTGCCATAAGGAACAATATAGGCATATCCTAAATTTTGGTTAACAGGTAAATCTAACGCAGCTGCCATAGCCCCTGCTGCAATTACAGTTTTAGGGTCTGCCTTAGCAAGTAGCTTGTTATTATTAGCTACCGACAATAAGCTACTAATAAAACCAGGGGCTTTATTGCCTAATAATTCATTAAATCGTTTTTTTACATCATCCGATGCCAACATCCCGTTTAATGTAGTTGGAGCCTTAGTAGCGGGTTTAAGATGATTATTTTTTAATGCAATACCATTTGTTGTTGCCATAAGTTACATCTCTCCTTTAATATCAAAACGACGACTCGGTTTTCCTTGTACAGTATATGCAGCAGCTAGCTGTGGATGGTCATTTTCAAATCGCTTTGTATCAAACTTTTTACGTCCGGCTACTGGTGACCATATGACTGTATATTGGTCAATAATACCTTTTTCATTAGCACCTAATAAATCAAATAAATGACTTTGTGCTTCCGTTTTACGTGCTTTAGCGGTTACTTCATCAGCTTTAGCTTTGTTATATTGTTCGATATAAATTTTAGCTGTATCAGGCAACTCTATTGATTTACCATTGCTTTTATTATGTAATTCTTTCAATAGCATATTACACCGTTCAGAATCATCAACAGCAGGCATAACTTTTTGCTCTACCATCTTCCAAAACTCATGACCGGCCTCAATAATAGCAACAATGACTTCTTCGTTACGAGGTATTTCCTTATAAAAGAACTCATTACCACCACATAAACAAGCAATCCACCAAGATGAATAACCTGTAACCGCCATATAGTGCTGGCATTGGATATAATATTCATCAGGCACTTGATCACCTTCCCATTCAGCACGTTTAAATGCATTAGCAGTTTTACACTCAAGTCCTGCATCAATTCCAACAATATCACGGTCAATATTGGCCAAAAGAAACGGATATTCAATAGATTGTAAGGTATAGTTATTATTCCGCACACTATATCCGGTCTGAATAGAAAACTCTTCAGCTACTAAAGCTTCCAACTTCGTCCCCCAATATGTGAAACGAGATTCTTGTACATCAACCTCATCACTAGTTTTCTCTAACCATACATCTAATGGCGACTTCCATTTACTAAGCCCCATAATAGCTGCCATATCACTACCACCAATGCCAGTTTTTCTAAAAGCTAACCAATCTTCATGTGTAGCCGTCTTAGCATCAAATACTTTTTTATATATCATTTCTACACCTCATGTGTTATACTAAAAATAGATAATTTTATTGTGCCCCTTTTACCGTGCCAGCGGTTAAGGGGCTTTTAATTTTATACATGACGTTTACCTAGTAGCTCCGCCGCAAAGTAACACGCCGCCGATGTTGCTACTACCGCCCAAATTGTTGCTCCGTCTGCTTGACCTACGTCAACAGTGCCGACTGTAGCTACTAAGCCAAAGCCTGTTACGCTGTACAAGATAGGGCGTACAATATCATCAATGATTCGCATAGTGTCACTCCTCTACTAATCCACTACTCATCAAAAGTAATTCCGCTGTTGCTTTTTTGATGAGTTCTTTTAATTTTTGATTTTCTTTTTTAAGTTTTTCGTTATCCGCTTTAATCGCTCGGTAATTCCAAACATTAAACTCATCTTTAATCCCACATAGAGCATCAATTTCTTTTTGGTTAAATTTAACTTTTGGTACATGTGGTAGACGATGGATTATCTGTTCGTCAGCCATCTTGTACACTGATTTTTGCGATATACCTAAAATTTGTGCTACTTCTGGTACGCCATAAGTTCTACATTCCATAATTTCACCTCTATTCCTATACATTCCACATTTTTTCCATGCTATAATTGAATTCAAAAATTGTAATTATATGAATTCAATTTTTAGTAGCCTACATTGCGACTAAATTATTCTAAATAATTTTCTTTTTTACGTATTTGATAAAATATAGTAAGCTGTAAGTAAGTATGAACTAGTGCTAAGAATAATAATCGCTTTCCTTCTGTTTCTATAAACACAAGACCAAACATAAATGCTATTACTTCTAATTGACCTACTATTCTCCACACATCAACTACTGTTAAGGGCCTCGCAATTCGAGGCTCTTTTTTATTTGGTGGCATTTTCCTCACCCTCTCTTCGTTTTAAGAGCCCTTGATTGGGCGTATGAAGGAGGTGGCTTCATGTTTTTGGGCCAGTTTTTGAATACGCCTTGTTCCTATCAATTTAAATAATTAATAGTTTTACTAACTATCAATGTTTTTATTGGCTAATGCGGAAAGGCGTCTCGTAAGTTTTGGCTGTCCAAACAGCCCTAAGTGATGCGACTCATGAAGAAATAGTTGCTGATAACATCTATGCGTTTAAATTTAGTCGACGGAGGTCAAAAGTTTTGTCGAGAAGCTATACTTCGAAGCTCGACACAAACTTGCTAAGTTTAAACGATGCAATGAGTTATAGGTAAAAAAGTTGGATAAAAAACTCTCGTATTATCAGTGCGAGAGTTTTTTATTTTATGTCCCCCTTAACTTCACCATTTTTTGGCATCATATTCTCCTCTCATTTTTTTATTTGGTGGCATGAACTTATCTCCTTTCATTCCTCATTTCTTAAATGCTATAATCAAATCAAGAAAGGAGGTGTAATTATGAAACGTGATTTAGACTTACTTAGAAACATATTAATCACGATAGAGGGTAGTGATACCGATTTAGATACTAACAGTTTTCTTCATTTATGTGATGATATCGAAACTATCGATTATCATATCTATCTACTTGCAGATGCCGGCTATATCGACTATTATGATATTTCCTGCTGTAATGGTTCTAGATACCCTCAATATTTAGTAAAATACCTTACTAGCGATGGATGTGATTACTTAAGTAGTATAAAAGACGATAATGTATGGTCTCACGTAAAGAAGAAAATAAATAAAGTCGGAGATTCTGTTACACTAGAAACCATTAAAATAATTGGTTCTAAATTCATTCTTCAGTACCTAGGGCTTTAGCCTCTTTTATAATCAACTTATTAATAGCACTTAGAAGCTCTTTATATTGTTCATCAAAAGGAGCTTCTTTTTTATTAAATTCAAATAAATCTGCCTGAAGATTTAAAAGTTTTCTCAACCGTTTAGCAATAATTACTTTTCTTGTATTATCCATCTCATCACCCCCTTTTTTATTTGGTGCATATAATTACCTACTCTTTTAATCTAGAATTATTTTCTAGTTATATTCCAAAAAAAATACAATCAATAGGAATTCTATATGCTTCTGAAATCTTCTTTTGATAAATAGGATTTACATATCCAGGATTTCGTTCCCATTTCATCAATGTATCTTTTCCGATACCTAATGATTTCGCAGCTTCAATCAATGTTAGATTCGCATTAACTCGCGCAGCTTTTAATGAAATCTGAAAGTCCATGTTCTATCACCTCCTCATTTCTTAATGTTATTTTACTAGAATTTACTTCTAGTGTCAAGAATTTTTTTCTAGATTTAAAATATTTATATTGCTTTTATTAGAATTTTATTCTAAAATATAAGTAAAAGAAAAGGTGGTGAAAATAATGCCAACAGAACAAGAAGTGAAAACCTTATTTAGTAAAAGACTTACGGAAATAATGGAAAAACATAATATCAATCAAGTTGAACTTTCAAAAGTTCTTAATGTCAGTGAATCTACTGTAGGCAAATGGCTCTTAATGAAAGCTATGCCTAGAATGGGAGTAATTCAAAAATTGGCTGATTATTTTAATGTTGGAAAAAGTTATTTTCTAGAAGAAACAAATGGCTATTACGAAGATCCCGAGGTAGCCGCCCTTGCAGAAGAAGCTAGGACTAATCCTGACATTCGTATCCTATTTTCCGCTGCTAAAGATATATCTAAAGAGAATATGCAGAAAACCATAGATTTTGTAAAATTTTTAAAGTCACAAGAACGCAGTGACAATGATTTTTCGGAGTGATTTAACTATATATGAATATTAATATTTTAATTGCCCCACTAGAAAGAGGCGTAAATGCATTAACAAAAGAAAACTGTGATGGTTCTTATACTATCCTAGTCAATAATAATCTTTGTGAGGAGAAAGCGCACAAAGCAATATTACACGAGGTATTCCATATCAAGAATGATGATTTTTCTAAATTCGAGCATGTATCATTACTCGAAAAAATGCTTCACGAGTCTAACTATCTCGAGGAAGAATTAGAAGGAATTAACTTTTATTATCATGTTGTATAAAAATTTTTATTTATAAGGAGATTATTATGGGTATGTTTTTAAGTTTTTTAGTGCTTATTATAATTATTTGGTGTATTATCGGAATGTTTATTCCGAAAAAAGTAGCACCATTTTTCAAATTCAACAATAGAAAATGGATAATTTTAACATCATTTATATTAGTTATCATCTGCGTAATATTATTGCCAACTCCAAATACTAGTACTCCCCCAAAGAATACCAATTCAACTACTAAAACAACGCAAGTAGCACAATCTATTCAAGAATCATCAAAGATAAGTTCCTCAGCAGGAATTGGCGCTACTATTTCAGAGTTCAAAGACGATTATGGTGCACCAAATCGTGACAATCATGAAATGAAAAGCTATGACAAAGATAATATTCTTGTAATTTTCTTAAACGATAGAGCTATAAATGTTACACTTCAAAAAAATATAGAATCTAAATTACCATCAATGATTCCTTCTGATGCCAAAGAATTATCAACACAAGAAAAAAGTGACGACTTAGTAAAAACAATAAGCACCCTATACTCAAGTGAACAATTAAAGAAAGTTACACAAAAATTTGAGAAATTTGAAGTAATTAAACAATATGATATTAAGAAAAATGAATTAATAAGTATTATTATTGGAATTGAACTGCCAAAACCATAAGCAGAATCTAATCTCTACTATCGTAACTTATCAAACTAAGAAAACCACAACTACCTTAAGGGGGGTTATTATGGATTACAAAGAAGAAAAAGAACTGTTGAAAGATTTTAGCTGAATTAGTGAAACAAACTATTGATATAAAATTTATTAGAAATTAGAAAAAGACCTTTACGATATCGCAAAGGTATAGGGAGTTTAGAAGGGCAAGTTCATGGATAATATAATTATATATAACACAGAAGACGGAGAAACTAATGTAAAGCTGTATGCCAATGATGGAACTGTATGGATGACACAAAAAAGTATGTCACAATTATTCGAATGTTCTACAGATAATATTTCGCTCCACCTTAAGAATATTTTTTCAGATAATGAACTAGACAAAAAAGCAGTTACCGAGAATTCCTCGGTAACTGCAACTGACGGAAAAACCTATCAAGTAACACTCTACAATCTTAATGCCGTTCTAGCAGTAGGTTTTCGAGTCCGTTCTAAAAGAGGTGTTCAATTTAGAAAATGGGCTAATACCACATTAAAAGAATACATGCAAAAAGGATTTGTTATTGATTCCGAACGCCTTAAAAATCCCGATGGTCGCCCTGATTACTTTGATGAGTTATTAGAACAAATCAGAGATATTAGGGCAAGTGAAAAACGTTTTTACCAAAAATTAAAAGATTTATTCGCCCTATCGTCAGACTACGATAAAACAGATATTGAAACCACAAAATTTTTCACTGAAACACAAAATAAGCTTATTTATGGTGTAACAGGAAAAACAGCTGCTGAACTTATCGTATCACGAGCCGATGCAAACAAACCCAATATGGCATTAACCTCTTGGAAAGGTAAAATTGTACGAAAACAAGATATTACTATCGCCAAAAATTACTTAACTCATAATGAGGTTGATTCCTTAAATAGATTAGTATCCATCTTTTTAGAAAGTGCCGAACTAAGGGTAAAGTTAAAAAAAGACCTGACTCTTACTTATTGGCGAAACAGTGTAAATAAACTGCTAATAGATCATGATATTCCCTTATTAAACACACCTGGTCAAGTATCACATGCCTCTATGGTCAAATTAGTAAATAATACCTATACCGACTTTGATACACGAAGAAAAAAAGAAGATGCTAAACTAGCTGATTTAGAAGACTTAAAAGAACTTGAAGAATTAATATCTAAACATCAATAAAAAATCCCCCACCTGCGCCAACAGATGAGGGACACCAATACAGCACTTAGAGCGCTATATCTACAGTAATTAAATTATAACACGCTCTAAGTCTATTAACCATACCTATTTTTAGACAGGAGCGTGATTTTTTTATGTCGACAAAATATAATACAACCTTACGCAAAAAGGACAACGGTTGGCAAGTTATTGTTAGTTATAAAACGTCATCAGGCAAATGGAGACAAAAATCTAAACAAGGGTTTGACGAAAAATGGAAAGCTAAAAACTACGGCAATGATTTAATTGAGCAAATAAAAAAAGAGCCAGACCTTAATACTGACTACAAAGGGATTACTTTAGAAGAATTTACAGAGATATATAAAGCCGATAATAAAGATAGATTAACCTATAATACACTACAAGCAACAAAATATGCAGTAAAAGCTTTAGGTAATGTAAGATTTAAGTCTATTGAAGAAATAACCCTATTAGATATAAACAAGAAATTTAGAGAATCTAAACTATCAACATCTACTAAAAATTTATATATTCGCTTATTAAAAATAATTTTCAAGCACGCCATATCCCCATATAAAATCATAGCCCACAGTCCACTTAGTGAAGTTAAAGAGCATAAAGAGAAAAAAAATATCACTCAGCACATATCATCTAAGGTTTACACGGCAAATGAGATAGAATCATTATTTACTGGGCTAAAAAATAAAAAGAAAAAGGAATACTATTACCAATGTTGCTTAGCTTATTACTGTGGCCTACGATATGGCGAAATAGTAGGGTTATCTTGGTTCGATATTGATTTTAATGAAAAAACTCTTTCTGTGTCTAGGCAAGTTGCTCGAACAAGTACCAAAAAATATAGCTTAACAGCCCCTAAAACAGCGGGAAGCATTCGAACCATACCGATGCCTCCGAAGTTAATTGAAACGCTCTTAGAGTACAAAAAAATAGCCCCACAGAATGATAAACAACTATTATTTCTCAGAAATTCCAGTACAAACTTTGTAAATGCCTATATCCATACTATCATCAAAGATAAAAATTTTCACGATTTACGGCATACATACGCAACAACACTCTTAGCGAATGGTGTTGATATAAAAACGGTTGCAGCCCTGTTAGGCGATACTGTACAGACTGTAATTAACAACTATATACACTACACCGAAGAGATGAGAAAAAAGGCAGCTATAGATGTTGCTAATATTTTTAAGTAGTTTTTTGACGATTATTTGCCGATTACTTGCAAAACGCCTGTATCTAAGCCTTTTATAAGTTTTATTACACTACACTATATTATATCAAATTTCGCCCTTTTTTTGAATAAAAAGAGCCTTCCCTTTCAGGGTCAAACACATTTTGACCCGTTAAGGCAAGACTCTTACATGTTAATCACGGCGAGTTCGCATAATGCCACGGTCTGCATTGCGTAAGAAGCGCAATAAGTTTTCAATTTCTACTGAGGAATTCAATTGTAATTCCATTTCTTCAATAGCCCGTGATAAGCTATAGCCAGACCGGTAAATAATACGAAATGCTTGTTTTAAATCATGGCGCACATCTTCTGAAATGCCTGCACGAGATAAACCTACTGAATTTAGACCAATAACACGAGCTGGTTGACCATCAGCAATAACATATGGTGGAATATCTTGTACCACCTTAGCCATACCGCCTACCATTGCATTGCGCCCGATTTTAACAAATTGGTGTACACCCGCAATACCACCAATAACTACACGATCTTCCACAACCACATGACCAGCAAGACCAGCGCAATTACTCATGATTACATTATTGCCTACAATACAATTATGAGCAATATGCGTACATGCTTGGAATAGGCAATTATTGCCAACTCGAGTTTCTTCCCCTTCGCCAGTGGCACGACTAATGGTAACACACTCACGAATTACTGTTTCATCACCAATATTACAAAAACTTTTTTCCCCTTTGAACTTTAAGTCCTGTGGTTCTAAGCCTACGGCTGCACCAGGGTAAATTTCACAACGCTGTCCAATGGTAGTCCAACCACCAACTACTACATTAGCGCCAATTTGAGTACCGTCACCAATGGTTACGTTTTCCCCAATTACAGCGCCTGGACCAATAACAACACCTTCACCAATTTTGGCATCTGGATGTACAACAGCTGTGCTATGTATATTGGAGGTAGCATTTTCCATGCCTACTACTATCATCTATGTCACTCCTTGCTCTGTTGAGATTGCGACTTTTGTTTCCCATACTTTCTTTATTAATATTATAATCGTAGCAAAACAAAAATACTGAACTATTATTTTACAGTTTTTTAATCTTTAAACAGAGAATTTTATCTAATAACATGGAGAAAATATACGTTTAACACACTTTCTCTTAATATTTTAACACTTTTCTATCAAACAAGCGCAAACATGTATTCGCCAGTAACGGCTAATTTGTCACCTACATAGGCTTTACCTTCTACTTTGCCCATTTTGCCCTTAATTTTTACTACTTCCACTTCCATACGCACTTGATCGCCTGGTTTTACAGGATGACGGAAACGAACTTTATCAATACCTGTAAACATAGGTGTAAGACCACGATTTTCTTCTGGATATAAAAGCGCAATCCCCCCTACTTGAGCCATTGCTTCAGTCAGCAAAACACCTGGCATTACAGGATTCCCTGGGAAGTGACCTTGGAAGAATAGTTCATTCATAGTCGCATTTTTAATGCCCACAGCTCGTTTCATTGGTTCCAATTCAATAATACGATCTACTAATAAAAATGGATACCGATGTGGTAAAATCTCCATAATGTCTTCAATATTAAGAATCATGTTAATCCTCCTTCATTTCTTGCAAAATTTCACGGGCTAAGCGCGAATTTAATTCATGACTCGATTTTAACGCAATAATATGCCCTTTAATAGGACCAAGGAGAAATAAGTCCCCTAAAATATCAAGTATTTTATGACGCACTAATTCATCGTCATACCGTGGTACAGATAAGCAGGAGGTATCGTCATACACCAATACATTATCAATATTGCCACCTTTAGCAAGTCCCATAGCTTGTAACTGTTCTAATTCTTTCATAAAGCCAATGGTACGGGCTGGTGAAATTTCACGTTCAAATACATCTTCAGAATCTAAATGAATATCCAACTGTTGAGTCCCTAATAAAGAATGATCATTAACCGATGTAAAAGTTACACGCAAGCCATCATAAGGAAGAATCAAAATATAACGATCTCCATCATAAATAGCATGTGATTGCTTCACTGCATATACCGTACGGTCAGCATCCAATTCCTGAATGCCTGCTTGTTTCATTAAATCAACAAATACAGCCGCACTGCCATCACCTACAGGTGGTTCTGGCGAATTAACTTCTACATAACAATTATCAATCCCTAGGCCATAAAAGGCGGCTAATAAATGTTCTACAGTAAATACCTTAGCCTCCCCTGCTTCCAACGTGGTCGCCCGATTAGTATTGGTTACATTGGCAGGACTTGCTTTTACTGAAGGATGTCCTGGTAAGTCAGTACGTACAAATATAATGCCTGTATTAGCTGTTGCAGGACGTAATGTCATGGTAACAGGCAAGCCACTATGTAGTCCTGTCCCTTCATACGTAATGTCTTTAACAAGCGTTTTTTGCTTTAATACCATGAGACTCCTCCTTTCCTCTATTGACGATACAAATACTTATACTACGAAATACACTCACCCTGATTGTTTGCATTCTAAAACGACACTAATATTCATTATATACCATGGAGTAAAGACAAGGCAAGCAAACAGACTTAATCCTTCATAGGATCTGGTGGTACTTCTATTTTGCCACCATAATAACGACGCGTCCATTTCCAACGATTATGAAGCCAGAACCAATCTTCTGGATAACGACGAATATAATCTTCAATCCATTCATTAAGTTGAGTTAAGGTAACTGCCGTATCCCGTTTCTTATCATCCGTGTGCTCTGCATAAAATGGCTTATAAGCGCTAACAATGTATTTTTCTTTGTATTCATCAAAGCGAATGGTCACCGGAACAATTGGCACATCCCGCATACGTCCCATAACAGCAGGCCCTACGGGGGTCAATGTTTCATAGCCAAAGAAAGGTACTAACTGACCTTTATCTCCTGGATCTTGGTCCATAATTAAACCAATCATAGCACCACCATGAAGTTCTTTAATCATTTCACGAACCCCTGTTTTATAGGTCACATGTTGGTGCATAATCGCACGATATTCATTAATAAATTTATCGGCATCGCCATTTTGCTTCATGGCAACTGAAATGAGTGGATACCCTTCGGACGCTAAGATACCGCCTAACAACTCCCAGTTACTACTATGAATCGCCATTAAAACGGCACCTTTCCCACCTTCTTGAGCATCATCCAAATACTCACGGTCTACCCATTCAAACATCTCTTTATATTTGCCATCTTTAATTTCAGGATAGCGCAACACATCAATAATCATCCGCCCAAAACGGGTTGTACTTTTTTTAGCAATTTGCCGTGCTTCCTTCGGGTCATCTGTAATATGACAAAATAAAATCTGTCCAATAGCCAACTTACGGCGCTTAGGTGGTAAAAACAACCAGCACAATTCCCCCAGTACTCGGCCAATGGCATATTGTAAACTATGAGGTAGCGCGCATATTAAGGCGCTAAACAGTTTCATAAATCTATACATAGACGCTCCTACTTAGCTGCTAATTGCTCTTTTAAAGCAGCTAACTCTTTTTCTAATTGCTTAATTGTTTTAGCCATTTCAGGCAATCGATTTTCATAGACCGATTGTTTAAGCCATTCCCTATGAGGCCGTTGCGGGAACCCAGCATAAGTTCCATTAGAAGGAACACTACCAATTATCCCTGTTTTAGCCGCAAAGGTAACATTATCACCAATTGTAATATGGCCGGTACAACCGGTTTGACCTGCAAAAATTACATGGTTACCGCATTTTGTACTTCCTGCAATGCCAACTTGAGCAATAAGGAAACAATCTTCACCAATTTCTACATTATGGCCTAAATGTACTAAATTATCAATTTTAGTACCACGGCGCACTAGCGTAGACCCCATCGTAGCATTATCCACACAGGAACAGGATCCCACTTCTACATCATCCTCCAAAATAACATTGCCTACTTGAGGAATGTGCGTATGCACGCCATTTTCTGTAGCAAATCCGAACCCTTCGCCACCAATAACAGCTTTGGCTCGTAACACAACACGTTTGCCTAAAATACAGTTTTCATGAACAATAGCACCACTATAAATAACTGTATCTTCACCAATCTTAGCGTTGTGTCCAATATATACATAAGGGTGTAGTATAACATTATCACCAATAACTGCATTATCATAAATAACACAGTAAGGGCCTACAGTTACATTCTTACCAATAGTTACATCCTTACCAATAATCGCGGTTTCATGCACACCAGTAGGAAACACTACAGGGGGATGGAATTTTTGTAAAATTTGTGCAAATGCAACTTTCGCATTCGATACTACAATTTGAGGAATGCGCACATCTTTCAGGGGTGCCTCTACAATAACAGCGCCTGCTTTGCTTTGTCCCACATATTCACAATACTCGCCCACTGCAAAGGAAATTGCTTGTGGAGCGGCTTGATCAAGACTCCGTGTTTCAGCAATCTCAATCGATCCATCACCTACTACTTTACCCTGTACACTATTCGCCAGTTCCTCAACTGTATACGTCACTGTGAAAGTCTCCTCTCAATCTATCAATAATAGTTAATTATTTGTTTTCAGTCTGTTGTTCACCATTCGTAGCCTTAGCATCACCAGCTGCAGCTTGGTCTTTATTTTCAACTTTGCCCATCTTAGTTAATACTTCTTCGGTTAAATCAACACCACCGCTAATCAATGCATTTTTTTCTACAACAGCAGTAATATTTTTTTCTTTAGCAATGGCTTGTACATTCGTATCAACTGAATTGCGGAAATCATTGATCATGGCTTGTTGGTAAACTTGCATTTCCTGTTCTGCTTTTTGTTTGCTTTGCATCATAGCATTAGCATCTTGACCAGCACTTTGTTCCTGAGCCAAACGAGTATTAATTTCATTATATTTAGCTTCTAATTTAGAACGTGTATCTTGACCTTTTTGACTATCTGTCATAATTTTTTGCATATCTACATAACCCACTTGTTCAGAGCTGCCACAACCAGCCACTAAACCAACGGATACCATCATAGTTAAGCCTGCTAATACACGTTTTACATTCTTATTCATTACTGAAAACTCCTTTTATTGCGCTGTACTATACGATGCTATAATAGCATCGGTTACATCAACAGCATTTACATTTGAAACTTCATTAATTACGATTAAATCCAAATTTTGTTCTTTAGCAACAACCATGGCGCGCATACGAACATCTTCTAAAATAGCATCATGTAACGCATCCACTTCACTTTGCTTAGCCTTTAAACGACTATCCCAAGCTGTATTCCAATCTGCCGGATTAGGTAAATTATTAGTAGCCAAAATAGAATCAGCTTTTGCTTTCATCATTTCATCGCGACGTGCTAATAGTTCTTTTTGTAAATTAGCTGCATAATCATCTAATTCCTTTTGTCCCGAAGCACGTAAAGCAGCTAATTCACCATCTACTTTTTGTTCTAATTCCTGAATTTCATTTCCTGCAATAGATTGGCTACGTTGCGCTAACAATGTTTTTAATTCTTCTTCCTTAGCGGTCTGTTCAGCTGCAATGGCTGCTTTTTGTTCTTCTGTAATCGCCAACGGTTGCGTTTTACTACTCAATTCTAACTGTAAATTAACAATTCTCAAGTCTGCATCAGTCATATCAGTTTTTAACTCACTGCGATATTTATTGATTAAAGCAATACGCTGTTTCTGATAAGCAATATTTAATTCTTGCTCTTTTGCTTTCACTTTACTCATCAATTCCGTATTAAGTAAATCTGTAATTTCTTTATCAGATCCGAGTGACTGTAATGCTAAAGACTGTTCTTGCGATTTCAAGGTTAACGACTGTTGCTCACTTTTATAGTTAGCTTGCAAATCTTCTAATTCTTTTTTAGCTTTTGTGTATTCTTCATAAGAAGGATTAAAGGAAATAACCTTATCCATTTTTACAAGGCCTACTTTAGGTAAATTAGAAGTGGCAGTCGGTTTCGTCGAATCTAAACGATTATGAATAAATACACCGAGTATTAAGGCGACGATAACAACGGCAGCTACTAAAATCCAACGATAGGTTAGCTTCATTGTAACGCCTCCTTTTCACCTATCAATCCATACATATTAGTCAACACTGTATTATTTTTGAGTATTTGCATCCGTTGTGTCTGCACCACTATTTAATTTCTTCTGTACTTGATCTGTAATATCAACACCACCATATAAAACAGTTCGTTTATCCATAACAATGGATAAGCCCTTAGCATCAGCCACTGCTTTGGATGCTTCCCCTACTTGATCTTGAATTTTCTTCTGAATTTCCATCATTTTGTCTTGTACTTTACTTTGATACTGTGAAGCTAATTCAGCTTTTTGATTATCATCCATATTAGCTGATTTACTATTAAATTCATCACTTAGCTGTTTTTTATACTCATCTAATTCTTTATTAGCAGCTACTACAGCTGGTGAAGCAGCACTCAAAACCTTAGTCGTATCAATAACACCAATATTGCTATTCGTATCAGAAGCCATACTTGGTGTTGCCATCTGTGTATAAGCGATAGCCCCAATCCCTAACAAGAAAATAACAGCAACAAAAAGAGAAACAAATTTTTTATTTTTTTGGTTATTAATTAACCGCATCATAGGCAATATACCTTCTTTCTTACAAATTTCTAATTATATTATAACCTATATTTTTATTTTAAATATAGCCGATTAAACGCAACCATTTATTATCTTCGGTCACTACATACTCTAAGGTTAAATAATTATTTAAGTCATAACCTAAACCAAATTCATTACGATGAACCTCAAAATCTCGTTGCGCTCGCATATGCCAACGTTCGCCAACGGTTTGACGAATCCAAGCACGACTATATTTATCTGAGAGATTATACTGATAGGCAATTGTAGTATCTGGTGTTATATGATATGCATAAGATGGATAAAAGGCCCACTTATACGAATCAGGGAAAAAATTAGTCTCTAAGTACCAATCACCACGACCTTGTTTAACCCCAGTAAATAATTTGAACCCTACATTATGTTCAGTATCTGTCCCCATATCCAAATAGGCTTCACCGCGCACTATATACCGTGATGAGTCAACTTGAATTTTCAAGAGCAAATCTGTACCTAGTTGTAAACTAGGCACCATAGATATGCCGAACCGCTCACTCGCCCGACTTGTATTCAACTCCTCTTGTACTCGACCTAAAATATCGCCTTCATGACGAGCAATAAAAGCCACCGGTACTCCTTCATAACCGACTAAATAATTATCATAATAACGTTTAGTCGTAAAAAAAATACTGGACGGCAATGTATTGGAGGATATTTCAGTACTACTGTGCCTTACTACAGCGCCTTGTGGAATTAAATACACCCGCACTTTGGTACTAGTGCCAGGTGTAATTTCTACTTGAGGAATGAATTCTGGTAAAGCCCCCTCCAATTCATTACGTACTAATTGACTCGTAACAGCCGAAGCCCAATCTAATGAATCTAAAGGTGCACCTAACAAAATTTGCTCAATACGAGGTTCTACAAAGGCTACATCTTGAGCTACTAATTGCTGTGCTACTGAACTTAAGTTACCATATTCGACCGTAACATCAACCGACTGAATGGTTTGTCCATACGGACGTAAACGAACAGCCAATTGACTTGTTTGTCCCGGTATAATTTCCAAGGATTCTACTGTATAACCATATAAAATACGATCAATAATATCACTGGTTACTTTATGATAAGTAGCTTCACCGGCTAGCACAGTATCGGTATCAACTCCAATATACAATTTGTCAGCCGCAGTTTGTACGGCCGCGGTCATACGCTTGGCCAATACGGCGGGTAACGGTTGTCTGGCCCCTTCTAGGTGTACCGTTACAGCCTCAATCGGTGCCGCGTGAGTAATTGATGTGGTAGTAGCGGCCATACAAATGGCCGCCCCCACGCGTAAGCCCCAGCGTTTCATAATTAGAACTGTCCACCAAAGCTGAAGTGGAATTTCTTATCATCTTTACTTACACCATAATCAAGACGAATTGGTCCAATTGGCGTAGTAATACGAACACCAGCACCAACAGAGATGTTAAAGGATTTATCATCATCATACCAAGTCGAACTAATTGTTGGTGCATCCCAAGCATCACCCATATCAGTAAAGAGCACGCCTGTTACTTTATTAAAGATTGGTACGCGGTATTCTAACGTAGCATTGTACATTTTCTTACCACGGAACTGATCATCTTCAAAACCACGAAGTGTATCAGCGCCACCTAATGTATAAAGAGCACTAAATGGTACATCCCCTTGAGCCCAGCCAATACGGCCTCGGAAAGCTAATACTTGATTTTTACCGATTTGTTTATAACTACGATATTCACCAGTGAATTTATAGTAATCAAAGTCACCGCCTAAACCATGACCAGCCCATTGCACCGTCCCAGATAAACGTTGACCACGTTTTGGATCGTAAATATTATCACGGGAATCATAAACTTTCTGCCAAGTTACGCTGTTGGTACGACCGAAGTTATTATCAATGTAATTTTTACCGGCAAAATCTAGTTCTTCTCGCTGTCCATCAGAATTAATTTTTGCATTATCCCATTGATACGAACCATCATGGCCTGGACCGCCACCAGCACTATAGTTATAACCGCTCATTTCATCTTCGTCGAACTTCCAGCCATCTTTACGTGTTTCAAGTGTTACATAGTCACGCGTATATTCACCAGTCTGACGACCTAAGGAAATACTAATCCCTTTTTGTGTTTTAACGTATTCAGAAATATCTTCCCCGTCAGAGTTGTAGTCTGTATAGGT
Source organism: Veillonella criceti (assembly GCF_900460315.1). Taxonomy (NCBI): domain Bacteria; kingdom Bacillati; phylum Bacillota; class Negativicutes; order Veillonellales; family Veillonellaceae; genus Veillonella; species Veillonella criceti. The sequence continues at coordinate 943,156 of NZ_UHIO01000001.1, forward strand.
ATCTTCACGGTCGAATACAGTTAAGCCAAGGGATGTCCCTTTGTCATCAATCCAAGGGCGTAAGTAAGATACGGAGTAGTTTTTATAACCAGCAGTACCACCGAATTCCCAGTGAACTTTAACTTTATCACCAGTACCACGTAAGTTATCTTCCCCAACTTCTACGATACCTACGAAACCATCGGAATCAGAATAACCAGCCCCTAAGGTAATGGTCCCTGTTTTATGTTCTAGTACATCAATTTCAAGGACTACTTTATCTGGTGTAGACCCTTCTAATAAACGAACATTAACATCATCAAAATAACCTAGGTTATATACTTTTTCAACGGAACGACGAACTAAGAATTTATTAAAAGGCTGACCTTTTTTCTGATTAAATTCACGAAGAATGACATAATCCTTCGTCTTTTTATTACCATGCGGTACAATATCTTCTACAATACCTTCTGTAATAGAGATATGAAGTACCCCATTTTCATCAACCGCTAAATCGTTAACACGTGCTAAGATATAGCCGTCACGGTTATAAGCCGCATTAATCCCTTGAATACGTTCACCTACTTGTACGGTATTAAGTACTGTATCTGGCTGTACATTGAGGTAATTAACAAGCATTTCATTACTATACACGGTATTACCTTCAAATTGTACCGATTTAACCACCGGATTAACCGTCACTTTATAAGCTACTTTAACCCCCTCTGGTACTACTGTAATAACAGGATTAATTTCAGATAAATAACCAGTAGCCCCTAAAGCTGCAATGTCTGCTTTGATAGCTTCAATAGTTAATGTATCGCCAATATGACTCTTTAATAAAGCCACATATTCACCTTGTACTTCAGCGGGCAAACCATCAACGGAGAAACCTGTCATCACTTTGCCTACATAAGGCTGTAAGGCTTCATCAGTTACGCTAGAGAAGTAACGGGCATCTGGTGTAGTAATTTCAGTTTGTACCCCAGCTGCTTGCTGTTCTTCCAATTTTGCCCCTTCCCCTTTAGCTACAGTTAATACGCCTTTATCTTGAGTAGCCAATGATGAGTTATCTAACTCTTGTCGTTTTGCTTCCTTTTCATCAGATTTTTGGGCTTCTTCGATGCCTCCACGAGCCGCACTAATAGCATCTTGTGCTGCGGCATCACTAGCATCCATTGTGCTAGCTACCGTTGCTGTATTCTGCGTGTTTGTAGCAGTTGTTTCATCCGCCGCCCACACCGTAGTGCCACTTAATGCTGCCACTACAGCTACAGCCAACATGTTTTTATAGGCTCTCTTATTCATCATTTACTACATCCTCCTAAAAAATAATGCCTTCATAGTAATAAACATATTGTTCATTTGTGTATTATTAAATATTCTATAAAACCTTGTTATTCTTGTCCTCTCAGACTTCGTCCCCCTTCACGTACAGCCTCTTGAATCTGAGTTGTACTTATAACTGGTGTTGTAACGGTTTCGTTTGTTTGTGTATTAACAGTAGCCGTTGATGCAGAAGCTTCATAAGTACTATTCGCAACCGTTGACGGCGAGTCAACTTGATTTGACTCTATCACTGGCTGTGAAGACTCTACCTCTGATGTAACAATTGGATGAGTCACATTGTCTGAATCTACCGTAGGTATTGCTTTTACTGTAGTTGTAGTATTAGCAGAACTGTTAGTCACACTATCATTTGTAATGTCCTTATCAGAATCACTAGGGGATCCTATAGTTGTTACTGTGTTAGACGTATCACTAAACGCAGGCTCTAACTCCTGTTTTCTTTCCACCGAAGTAGTATTCGGTAACACAGATGCACCAGTACCTTGCCAAGCGAAGTATGTACCGCCTAGCACGATAAGAACGCCCATGACTAATGGCCAATAACCAATGCGCTGCCACCAAGTCACCGTTTGCTTCTCATCAAGATGTTGCATTTCTGCCTTAGCTAGCATTAATTGCAACTGCCCTTTAGTGGTAGAATCATCAGCATATGCCTGTTCTGCCTTGTCAAGCCAAGTCTTCACTGAACGGATGCGTTTCTCCATATTGTCACTTGTCTTATTCATAACGGCCTCCTTTCATACTTACATATTCGTAAGAAAGGATGATTTTGTGAACTACTTATATCACATTAATCTGTTTTATTATAGCATATATATGACATTTTATTAATAATTCCTTGCAACTTCACGGTTAGTTTATAATAATTTTTTAAAAAGTTTAGTTTTTCAGTTATTTTTAATAAAAAAACGAACTGCCGTTAAGACATTTGTCTTTTAACAGTTCGTTACCTATCCCCATATACTATTATATTAAAATGCCTAACACCATAGCACCTAACTTACTAAGCCTACCTGCTACTCATTCCATATCTTACGAGTGCGACTAAGCATGCCCCGTAACCGCTTAATGCCTTGACGGTGAAGTCGGTGTATATAGCTATTACTAGTCGATAATTCGCCGGCTACGGATGCAATCGTACGATCGGCTAAATACACCTGTTCCATAACATGACGTTCCTTTCCTGGTAATCGTTCTAATGCATCAACGACTACCTGTTGAAAAGCTTTAGATTCAACGGCCATTTCAATGGAAGGTCCCTCGTCAGGCAATTGTTCCCACCAATATTCATCCTCTTCGTTAGGCGCGCTTAATACAGTACCACCCTTGCCTTCTTTACGTAGATAGTCAAGAATACGCCCGCGCACGCGATGTACTGCATACAAGGAAAAAGCAACTCCTTTTGTATAATCAAACCGTTCAACCGCTTCAATCAAACCAACTGTGCCTTCTTGTACACAATCCATAACGTCACCAACCATTTGACGATACGTCATGGCTTCGCGAAAGACCAAGGGCTGATAATGTTCAATGAGGGCCGTACGCGCCGTTTCATCATCTTGTTCACGATACGATTGCCAAAGAGCTAGTTCTTCTTCAGGAGATAACAATTTTATTTTTTCTAATTCTACTAAATACGAACTAAACACGACGCCCCTCCTTTCTTAATTAAAACTCATAGGTCCACTGACCACCAATATACGAATGATCATTACTATTCATCCAACCATTAATACTAAAATTGTTATTAATATCATACAAAATCCCATAAGACTGCAAATCATTATTAAGACCTTGACTATACGTTACCATTAAATTTGGTAGTAAGTATTTACCAATTTCAATATTATAATAGCTATTTGTCTCACTATTAATCGGTTCATTAGGGTCAATAGAACCTGTTGTTATATTGATTAAATCAAGGCCAAACGCATCTTTCAACGGGCCTTCAATATATCCCATCAACGCAGAACGCACACCAGCGGCTAACAATGCATTAGCATCCTCAGAAGATACACTACTATCATTGCCAGAACTATAACCAAACGTAAGCAATGATACGATTTGTCGTTCTTCTAAATGAGGATCAGACGTTAACTTCAAATCCATCTGCTCCACAGGACCATTTACATCCATATAAACGCGATAAGAGCGAACACGCGATTCTGCTTTTACATGTAATAATGGCAAGAAAGAGCCTTGCATAAAATCGGCTTTACCTTCCGTAATTTTAAACGTATTGTTTAAATACTTCAATGTACCTTCTTCTACATAAAAAGACCCTTCTACATGAGGGAATGCTGTTGTACCGCCAATATGGGCACCACCGCCAAGAATAAAGTCATATAAACCCCCACTATATAACCGAACTTTCTTACCTACATTAACAGTAAAGTCTAAACCTATAGGGTCGCCCCCTTCAGTCGTAGCAAAAGATAATGGTATTGTTAACGTATCTTTCTCTAAATCTAAATGGCCCACTACAGTTGGCAAGCCATCTTTTAACATAACACCAATTTCACCATTCAATGGCCCAGTAAAGAATTCATGTTCGACTTCAAGATTATTCAATTGAACAACCCCAGCATAGTTAGTAAGGCTTGTGCCCTGCCAGCTTACTTCACCAGATAAACTAGCATTACCTTTCCCCATCGTAGCACCACCAATTAATTCCGCCTTTTGATTCTTAAAAATCATTTGAGCCGATACATCGGTCAAGTCCTTTTTCACGCCATCAAAATGGATCAAGCCATTTTCAACGCTAATCGTACCATTAACTAAAGGCTGATCATAATTGCCTGTAATATGGAGTGCCCCTTTTAATGGCCCCACGCCTTCTGTAACAGCGGGGAACATTAATGGCAATACCGCTAAATCGGCTTCATTCACATCTAAGGTTAAATCCATAGCAGACGTATCACCAGGTGGCAAATACCCGGATGTATAAAAAGCAGCTAATGGCACAATACCACGGAGTTTTGCTTTATATTCACCGCGCTGACCTACTAATTGTTGCAAATGAATAACCTTATCTTCCATGGTCGCCATTGCATATACACGATCAAGACCTACACCATTATAACTAGCGCCGGTTAATTCAGTGGACAATTCAACGTGAGGATTTAATGTCTTACCCGTTACATTAGCAATTAAATGGAGATGACCAGATGCCGGTACTGGCGCTTTCATTAATGGCAGTAACGATTCAATATCTACATTATTCGCTGCAATTTGAATATCACTATCGCCATCTAAGTCCGCCGTTCCTACAGCCGCTAACATACCATCACCAATTGGCAATTGTCCTTTTTTTATCGTAATTTTTTTATCTTGCAAGGTCACATCTAAATTAGCTGTCCCCCACGGATTACCGCCTACTACAATATCATCAATAGTCCCCACTAAGGTCATATCAGGATTTTTAAAAGTCCCACCTAAGTCAAGTCGACCATTAATAAATCCACTAGTATTCGGTACATCTATATTGGCTACGCGTAAAAAGTTTGTTAATTCACCGTTTTCTATCGTAGCATAGCCAAATAGTCGTTGACTACCATCTAAAGACAATCCTCCATCAATCAGGAATTTACCTCGTTCCCCTTCTTCAAAGGATACCTTATCTAAATGTAATACCGTTGGATCTGCATAAATACCACCTGATACATTGTGTAAAAGCATACCGTTAATACCGATTTCACTAGACCCCAATGTACCTTGTACCACTGGTTTATCCAATGTACCCGTAACCGTACCTTCTATTGTCATATAGCCATCAACGGTAGCATAATCCTTAAGCCACGGACGTAAATAAATCGTATCACCTAAGAAGTTAAAATTAAGTTGGCCTTCTTTATAATAACCATGGCCTTTAATCGTAGCACCATAAGCTTGTGCCACTAAATCACGAATACCAAATGCATTATCTCCATAGCGGAAAGCAAAACGTACATCACTGAAAAGTTTACCTTTAACCGAACCATCCCAAGCATGTACAAAGCCACGTACTTGTGGGTTAGACAACGTTCCTTTAATATCTGTACGAACATTTAACCACCCCGTTGCCTCTGCCTCAGGGGCTATGGACTGCGTCACATTTTCAATACGTACTGAATACGCACTAGCCTGTAAATCTAAAGCCTGTGAAGCACCTAAATCAGCCGTACCAGCCAAGTTATAATATCCATGACCATCTTGAACAAATCCATTAGTAATCGTCACTAATTTATTATTCATAGCCAAATCAGCATAGGCATTATCAAAACGTACACCCGCTATGTGACCACCATCAGAGGCCACTTTTGCCGTCACTGTCGGATTACTAATAGCCCCTTCAACACGACCAGTGATGGTCGCCAACCCTTCCATAGGTTGATTTACATAGTCACTAAACATAGCCAATGGTATGTCCTTGGCATTAAAAGTTAAATCTAAACTATCTGTATTAGCTGTTCCATAGGCAGTAAACGTGCCTTCGCCAACCGTGCCATTTAAGTAGTTAATATGATACTGCCCATCACGGCCATCAATCTGCCCGGACAAACTATCAGTCGTGATATTTTCATAGCCAATGCCTTGGCCTTCAAAAGTAGCCGATACCGTAGGTGCTAATGACCCCGTATTTCCTTTCACATAGGCTTTACCGCGCACTGTCCCATGAAGCGGTTCACCCAATGCTTGCCCTACCAGCCCAAGAGGAATCTCAGTTCCGTCTAATGAAAACTCATAATCTTGTGATTTCAAATTAAATTGTCCACGACCACTAGCTTGCCCACCATTTAAAGCTAATTCTACATCAGATATATCCAATATATCCTGATTATAAGCTAGCGTCGCTAATCCCTTTTGCAACACATAGCCTTCATAATTTACATCATTAGCTTCAACGGTAGCATTCACAATAGGATCTGTAAACGTACCATATACATGCGCTACGGCATTAATAGAACCTGTAACGCCCTTATCAATTAAGGATTCAATTTGAACCTCTTGTCCACGCAGCGTTAAGTTTAAGGCAGGATTGTCCGTATCTACAATGTCTACATTTCCATGAGCAAAAAACTGTTGCCCATTAACGGCCACGCGTCCATCAGTAACCGTAATAGTAGTACCATTGAAGTTAACATGGCCGGTTCCTTGACGAAGTTCATATGGTAAAGGACCTATATCAGGATTGCTATAATCAACAGCCATATGTTTAATATCAACGCCACCTTCATAGGTCAAAGCGCCCGCCTTACGATTTATGGTTAATGCAATATTTTCAACCGTACCACCTAAAATTTGAGCCGTTACCTCTTCAGGAATCAAGTCATTTAGATAATCCAAGGTAAGCGATTGTGCTTTTACAAATAATGAAAAATCTGCTGATTCATCATTCGTATAGGAAGCTTTTACTGTAATTGGTTGTGCATCGACATTAGCTGACAAAGCACCCTCAATAACAGGATATTCTCCTAATTTAACAGCCCCATTAATTGCTTCTACCGACGTTTGGCGACCATTTAGCCAAGCTAATTTAGCCACTCCATTGTTTAGAATGATATTCCCACGAAATTCCATAGGTTTATCACTATCACTTTGTTTAACTAATGAAGTAATATTCCATGTATTCTGAGATGTTTCCACAGCATATACGGTAGGATCTGTCAAAGTCACAGAATGAATTAAGCGCAAAGCGGCTGACCCCGTAAATGGCATCTTGACCGCTTCCCATATATCCAATGATACATCCGTGCGTGGTACATCAGCGACTAAAGCACCTCGTTCATCTTTGATTTGCAAGTCATCAATATGAACTGTACCGTCCCATCCAATCTCAAATCGATTGTATGAAGCTGTACCATTAATTGCTGTATTTAATTGTTCTTGTACGATAGGTCCTACTATATCTTCACCTACAGGGCGCAGTAATTGGGCGCCACCGAAGGCTACGGCTAATGCTACGGCTGTAGCTAACCATTTTCGCTGTCCCTTTTTCATTTAAAACTCCTCGCACATAGTTCACTCAGGCTAAACAATAAACGTTTAAACGCTGTATGTATCGTGATTCTATACATGTATTATACAGCAATCCCCACACTAAAAATACATTTTATTTAGTAGCTGTAGCTACTAAAGTTGCCAAAGTTTGACTCGCATTAGCTTCATTAACTAATGGTGCTGCACCGCCAATTGGGGTATCCAATGGCACACCCATAGCGGTTTCTAAGGACGCTACTGCAATATTATAATTGAATAGCGCATCTACATAATTATTACGCGCTGTTGTTAATTTTGTTTCTGCATCAAGAACATCCACATTGGTGCCTACCCCTGCACGATAACGTAACGAAGCAATACGGAAGTTTTCTTGACCTTGTTCTACGGCTACACGAGTACTTTGAATCGTTTGTTCTGCCGCTTTCATATTTAAGTAGGCTTCACGCACTGATAAGTTAACACTATCTACTGCTTGATAATTAGCTTCTTTAGCTTGTTCTAAATCAGCTTCTGCTACCTTAATGCCTTCGCTAGTAGCACCACCATCCCATAAACTCCATGCTACGTTAGCACTAATAGTCCAGCTATTATTATCGGTTCCATCCCAATCACTACCTTTCCAATCTTGAGAGGCTTTCGCACTCAATTTAGGCATATAACCAGCTTTAGCCGATTTAATCTGTTCTTCAGCAGCTTTTACCGCCATAGTGCTCTGTACAAGCTCAGCTCGATGAAGCATAGCATACGCTTGCGCTTCTTCAAGACTTACATTGTATGGAGTATAACCAAGCATAGCGTCAGCTGTTTCAACACTAGTATTCACAGGCAAGGCAATTAAATTATTCAATTTAGCTTCTGCTAAATTCGCTGAGTTCTGAGCTGTTACTAATTCAGTCTGAGCATTCGCTACAGCCGTTTGTGCCGCTAACACATCCGACTTAGCAACTAACCCAACATTATATTGCTGATTAACATTCGTTAGCTGGCTATCATAATCTTTAATTGTTTGATTCGCTACATCCACCTTATTACGTGCTTGAATTAACCCAAAATAACCTTTAGCAGCATCTAATTTTGTCGTTTGACGTTGTACTTCTAAGGCTGCATTAAATCCTTCGCGAGAATAACGGGCTGCATCAATAGCAGATTCTACTTTGCCACCTGTATAAATAGGCACTTCAATTGATATACCATGCCCCGCAGCTGTAACATGAGAAGAATCTGCGGTTGTCCGACTTCCAGAATATCCATACCCAATTGTCGGGTTTTTAGCAGCTGCAGCCACACTTACTTTTGCTTTAGCGGCTTCATAAGCCCAACCAGCTTGACGTACGTCACGATTATTAATAAGTGCTAATTCTACTGTATGAGGCAATGTTAAGGATACTTTATCACCAATCACTTCATCAGTTGCAATTTTATTAGCCACTGTTTGTTGCGTTGTTACCAACGCAGCTTGTTGATATTTTGTTAATTTACTATCTGTCGTCGTATCAGCGGCCCATACGCTAGTAGCCGTTAAAGCCAATACAATGGCCAATGAGAGTGCTTTTTTATTTGCCATGCTATTACCTCCAAAAATTAAAAGACATGTCGAATACCATAGAAATTACCACCATTTTCAGCACTAAACGGTCGAATAAACTGAGCCACTGCATAAGTGTCTTCAAATAAACGAACTTCACTGCGAATACGATAGCGTGTATCATTAAAATCCATAACGGCAGCCGAAATAGAGAATGGACCATTCAAACCATAGTCAACCCCAATCCCTACATCGCCATCAAATAAACCACCACGGAGTAAGAAATCATTAGCTACATACTTACCATAAGTAAGTTCTAACTGACTATTATCACCAATATTTGTTGCCCCTAACGTGAACATACTCTTACCAAATTGCAAACGAAAATCTGCATTAGGATTGTATTTATCACTCGTTGTGTTATATAAAAGCTCTATATTGGCGCTAGCCTTAAAAGGGTACTTTTTTCCGGAATCACTGCTTTCTACATCTCCTCCAGTCAGACGATTTAACTTAGTTGTTAATTGAGCGGTATTATGCAATGTTTCCTTAATATCCTTACTGCTTTGTGGGTCAGTCACAACCCCTTCCATTGAGGAAGCCATATTATTCAAACTATTAGTAGTCGTTCTTAAATTACTCAAAATCGCACGCATATCACTAGCAGCTTGGCCATCACCATTTAATTCTTGAAGTGATGTATCTAACTGATTCGTAATATTTGTCATATTACGTGTAATACCAGCCATATTAGTTGTAATTTCATTTAAATTACCTTCATTAGAGGCTACCATCTGATTCATACGTGCAGTCAGCTCAGCTGTATTATTGGCAATATCTTCAGTCGTACGCAAAGCATTTCGCAAGGCTGCTTGTGTCTGTGCATCACCAATAACATTATTAATAGAACCTAACGTTTTATTAGCTTCTTCCATCAATACTGTAGCTTGACGCATGGTTTTATCAATATCACTTTGACCATCACCATGAATAATATCACCATCTTTTAAAAAGGTTTTAGAATGACCTGGTGTAATTTGAATAAATTTATCACCTAAAATCCCGTCATTGGCTAAACTAAATTCAGAATCAACAGGAATCTCTGTATCATCCTTAATTTCCATTATTAAAGTAACCCCTTTAGATGTTACTTCCATATCTGTTACTCGACCAACAGCCACACCAGAATATTTAATTTGATTGCCCGTTTTAAGACCTGTTACCGATTGAAACTCACCAGTAATATGCATTTGCGGTGGCTGAAATAACTCCAGACGACCTAAAAAGATAACACATGCCGCAAATAAGCAAAGGCCAATAATGGTAAATAAGCCTACCTTAGCCTCTGTACTCCACTTCATTTATTCGTTCCCCCCATCTGCGGTATCTTCTAACATATCACCGCCATGTATAAACTGTTGCACCAACGGATTTTTAGATTTTTTAAATACCGTTGGACTTGATACTTCAATAAACTTACCATTATCTAATAAAGCAATGCGGTCAGCTACATAAAAAGCAGACTGCATATCATGAGTTACTACAATCGAAGTACAGTTAAAATGATGTTGCATACTTCGAATCAATTTACTAATTGTCCCTGACGTAATCGGATCTAACCCTGACGTAGGTTCATCATATAAAATAATGCTTGGATTTTGAGCAATAGCTCTAGCCAAACTAATTCGCTTTTTCATACCACCAGATAGCTCATTTGGCATATAATCCGCCGTATCTGGCAAGCCGACTAGATCAAGCTTCTCCTGTACAATCTCTTTAATATCTGCATTTTTCAGTTCTGTATGTTGTCGTAGTCCAAAGGCTACATTTTCAGCTACTGTCATAGAGTCGAACAACGCCGAATATTGAAAGACCATGCCCATCTTCTCTCGAACTTTATTAAATTCATCATCAGAGAGGCTGACTACATCAACACCATCGACTAAAATACGGCCACTATTAGGCCGCTGCAGTCCTATAACCAATCGCAAAATTGTACTTTTACCAGCGCCACTGCCGCCAAGCACAACCAACGTTTCACCATCTTCTATTTTTAAATTCACATGATCTAGAATGACTCTATCTTCATAGGCCACTACAACGTCTTGCAGTTCAATCATGAAAGGATCCTCAAATCTTCTTTATTCTTTACTATCAAAATATTCTGTAAACACAGGCTACCTTATGGGCAAAAGCCTATTCAGCCTTTTAAAAATATCCTCTATCAATATAATAATAAGGATAAAAAGTAATTCAATACAAATACTAGAATAATACTTGTCACAACTGAACTAGTAGTGGCATTACCCACAGCAGCCGCACCCATTTTAGTATACATACCTTTATAAGAACCTACCAAAGCGATAACGGCACCAAATACACTCGCTTTAATCAAGCCATACGTCAAGTCACTGGTCACCGCAAATAGCTGGATGGAGTCAGTATATGTCATACCAGCCAAACCTTTAAAGGCCGTAGCCACTACATAACCACCACTGATACCGATAAGCACACCATAAAACGCCAAAATAGGTACCATAATCATACAAGCAATAACACGCGGTACAACTAAATAACCGATTGGATTAACAGCCATTACTTTAAGAGCGTCAATCTGCTCTGTTACTTTCATGGTCCCTAACTCAGCCGTAATAGCAGCGCCTACACGGCCAGCTAATACAACCCCAACTAAAACAGGCCCTAACTCACGCCCCATCGCGATAGCCATAATACCGCCAACAGTGCCTTGTGCGCCATAACGAATTAAAATATCCGTAATTTGCAACGTCATAACGGCACCAGCAAAAAGCAGAGTTAAACTAATAATGGGCAATGAATCCACACCCAAATGAGCCATTTGAAAAATAACATGCCGCCAGTTAGCCTGTCGTAATTGTTTAATTGTTTGTCCAATTAAAATGACCGCTTCACCACATCGGGCTAACCAAAGTAAGACTTCACGGCCAATTGATTCTAACCACTGCAAGGATGCTCCTCCTCTTACAAACAAGCTTAATCAGCTTTTACTTTTTTATGTTAGCAATAAAATTACTAAACATGATTACTACCCCTCATTTTAGCACAAAACCAGAGATATTGTCATCAGTACCAATAGCGAATCTGTCGATTTTTTTCGATTATTTTTAAAAATTTTCAATTATTTTACAATTTTAACCATACAGATTCCATAACAAGTAAATCATAATTCAAAATTAAGAAAAAGCTGTATAACTAATCCCGTGAGATTAGTCATACAGCTATCTAACTACTTATTTAAGATCTTCATCAGACTTGGTAGCTTCGTCATCTGAACCATTATCATCTGTACCACTAGACTTGCTAGCAACGTTACTGGTTTCAGATGCTTTGCCTTCCTGTTTAGCTTCTTCTTTTAACTTCTTCGCATGTTCCTTAGCTAATTTCGCTTTTGCTTTATCACGATCAGCCGGTGACATGATATTTAACACGAATTGTCCATCGCCCCGAATTACATATTCCGTATCAATTTTAGCTTTATATGGTTCCTTATCATTATTATCATCAATTCCTGGAATATTTTCCTTTGCCTTACTTTTTGGCACAGCACCTGGAATCTGAGTATCTTCTACACCATCGATTTTAGCACTCTTACTCGATGAACCATCGCCATCTTCCACCATGCTAACACCATCTTCCAAAATTTCAACGACAATTTGATTATTCGTATCCGTATTACGCAATTCTTTATAAAATTCATCAAAATCTTTATATGTTTTCAAACGACGAATAATTTCATCGGTTAAATTATATTTTTGCTTTTCTAATAAATAAGGTAACGGAATAACGCCACCGCCCCGTACTTCAAGGGTTACTTCCCCTAAAGGTTGCTCCTTAGGCACCGTAAAGAAAATTTCTTTAGTCACCGGTTCACCACGGAACGGCTGCAATTTCACATTAATAACAATCGTATCACCAGGGGCCGCTACAGCAGGCGACAAAGTTGCATCAGCAATCATAGCGGTTTTCGTATCCTTCGTAACAGACGCATCCACTTGAATATCTGCAATTTCATAATTAATGAAACGATTATTCATAAGTACATCGAGAATATTATAAAATTCATCCACACTCTTCACGCCAATAGCTTCTGACGAATAAAACATATTAGTTCGTTCTAAAGCAGGAATTTTACTATCTCGTGGCTGAATTTTGACTGTCAAAGTTGAAGTCCCTTCACCACTGCGATCTAGCGTCTTACTTAAAAAGCTATATACCGCTGTAGCACCTAGTGTAGGCGTCAATTCATCAGCTTCTACAACTTTAACCCCCGCTTCCCGAGTGCGATTCATATCTAGATCACGAATTGTAATGGCCATCGGAATACCACTAATAATTTGTCCTGAATTACCAGCAATCCCTGCACCACGGTCTTCTGTGACAGCTCCCACTTCAGCCCCCATAGAACCTAATTTAAAACCAGATTCCACGCTTTTCACAACAGTGAAAATAGAAGCATTGTGCATAAAATAACCTACGGATCCCCGTTTTAAAAATGGGTGCCCAAAAGCAACAACCTTATCTTGATCAACGTAGGTAACCGTACCAATAGCGCCTAGTTTCAAATCACCATCCACTAATAAAGCAGCTACTGAACCACCAGCTTTAAGAGGCTTAGCCACATCATCACCATCAGCGGCTGCCGTATCATAGGTACTATATTGATAAGAAGGTAATTTATCCTTCATGTATGCTAAAGCCTCTGGATCAAAGCCATAGGCCATAAGTGGTGTACCTAAGGGAATCAATTGGCTATCCCGCCATGGATTAGCTAAATTCTTTTCATAGGGAATATTCCACAACTTAACCATATCTTCAATCGGTGTGATCATGCCAATAGTGCCATCAGCAAAGCCCCAACCATAGGCTACAGCCCCTACAAGCTTGCCATTAATATAAGCAGGACTACCACTCATACCATGAACGATGCCACCGGTTTGATCCATAACAGGGCCTGAAAATTTAGCTAAAATCAAATCACCTGATGGGCCGCGGTCTTTCATAACACCTAATACTTTTAAATTAAAACTGGATATATCGTCACCAGTTACAACGGTATCAACATGCCCTTCCATTCCCGTACGCACGTCTGCTACAGGCAAGAAATCAACAGCCTGCGCCGAAGACGCTACTGTACAATAAAAGAAAAGCGCCAGTACACCTTTCATATACCGGCGTGATGAACGAATTAACTTCATTCATATCTCCTCTCTATACTATTTACCATCAACCACGGCTACAACCTGAGCACGTGTTACTTGATCACCATTTTTTACGGATACATTCGTAACGACCCCATTAACAGTGGAACGAGCAGCTGGCATAGGACCTGTTAAAGATTGAACCGTAACAAGTACGTCTCCTTCTTTAACGGCTGTACCGACTGGTACTACCGATACTACTTGACCTGTTAACACAGACTCTTGGTTGACATTGGCTGCGGAGGCATTGAACACAAAGCCGGTTGCTACACTTAGACCTATAGCAGCCATTACAAACAATTTCATATATTTTTTCATATAAATTCCTCCTTTGACTAACGTCTATATATATTATAACACGAAATAGCAAATTAATTAGGGAAAGATAATAGCTCGCTCATATAAAGCAGGACCGCTAGAGGTTACATCGCGATGAATGTAAACTCCATTCGCCCAAATATCATTATCTTGGTTAAAGCCCACATCAATCCCATTAATGGCACCAAATTGTTTTAACCTGGCACCACCTTGCGCTAAAGTAATCCCTGTATAAGCACGGTAATTGCCAGAAGCTACTAATACAACTAAAGAACCATCTACTTTTACACCTAGCAGCGTCCGTCCTCGATAGCGCCCTTCATCATAACTAGTAGCAACAGAATCTCTCAATACAATGTAATCATCAGAAGCAAGCATGGTGCCAACTTTACTAATCGTAGCCACTGGTTGAATAATTTGTAGGTCTACTACATCGCCAACTTGTAGCGCTTGTAACACGGGTATCATCGTGCCATGACCAGATAGTACAATATCGCCACTAGCTAGTAAAGAATTCGCTTGATTTTTAGCAACTACCTTATTTTTACGAATCGTCACTTCTTGGCCATATATATTCGTCCCCGTCGAGGTGCCATAATATGTATTATAAGCAATCAGTTCATTCGCCCCTCTAGAGCGATTAATGCCATTCACTACATATGTTTTGTCGCCTTCTGTAAGCTGTAATTTTTTAGATTGTAAATCAAATACATACCCTTGGCTTGGCACATATCGAATCGATGCAGACGGTGTAATCTCACGACTATCAACAATAGGAATAATAGCGCCTGAAGCCGTTTTAATTGTCGACACGTCACTGTCTTTTTCCACACGAGGCTCTACGCTTCCCACTTTATGAATCCCTACTGCGATCGCGCCCGCCGGTGCCAGCTCTTGTAAGTTTTGACCACCCTCATGTCCTGTTACAGCCTCTACCGGTTCTAAAGGACCAATTTCTAATACATCAACTTTTACTCGTCCCGTGTCCGTACTTGTATCCCATTGTGTATGCGTCACACCTGATTTTAACGACTTAGTCGTCCGCTGTTCATAATTATTAAATAAATCAAGAACAACTCGATCAGGTTCTTCTAGTGTAAAAATATGATAGCGCACATCTTGATTAACAGCCAAGCTCATATCTAGGCCATCATTAGTCGCCACTAAAGATACCCCTTTAAGCACACCACTATTACGATTATTATACTGCACTGGCCCTGATGTTTTATTCGTCGTTGCCGGCAAATGCACTTTTAATTGTTGGCCATTTTCATTATAAATAGAACTCCATCCATTAGGGAGACCCTGCATATCCAACACAACCCGGGTATGGCCAGTTTCATTAGTCGCTCGCACAGCCGTCAAATCAGCTGCCATATTATGAAACACAGTCCCAGAGCCTATAAGGCCTGCCAATATAGCCAATTTGAGTGTCTGCTTATATGCCTTCATAATCCCTCCTAAAGTTGTTAATTAATCAATTCGAATTCCTATTTTATTTATTATATCATATAACTCTTTTGAAAAGATGAAATAATATAGCAAAAAGTGAGCTCCTTTCAGAGCTCACTCAAATTACTATGCATTAATTACCTAATAAAATTAGTTAACTACCTAGCATTCACTATTAATATATTACTATATCACAATCACAGTCTTACTGTAATTCTTCTAAGCTATCTTGAAAACGATCCATTTCACGAAGGGCTCGTCCCGTACCTACGATGACCGAATAGCGTGGATTATCAACTAAATATGCTGCTACACCAATAGCCCTCGTAATCAAGCGATCAAAACCGCTAATAAGAGCACCACCACCGGTTAAAATTATGCCATGGTCACAAATCTCGGCTACTAATTCAGGTGGCGTTTTTTCTAAAATATCCTTTATCCCTTCTAAGATAATACTAACAGGTCTTTCAAGTGCTTTTTGCACTTCTTTTGACGTAACGGTAATTGCTTTAGGTAAACCACTCACAATATCACGCCCACGAACGGTAATTTCTTCAATAGGCGCCTTGCGATCTACTGTCCCAATAGCAATTTTAACTTCTTCAGCCGTACGACGACCAATTAGTAATTTACGACGTCGCTTAATATAAGCGATAATAGCTTCATCAAATTTATCGCCCCCCATACGAAGGGATTTGCTCACAACTACCCCAGTCGTACAAAGAACAGCTACATCCGTTGTACCACCGCCTACATCAACAACAATAGCCCCAGCGGAGGTGGCTTTATCGAGCCCTGTGCCTAATGCAGCAGCCAAGGGTTCTTCAATCAAAACAGTCTTACGGGCCCCCGTTTGTAACACGGCTTCAATAACAGCGCGTTTTTCAACCGGTGTAATCCCCGAAGGTACGCATATAACAATGCGTGGTTTAAATAATGACGAAGCTGGAAGTACGCTTTTAATATAGTACCGAAGCATAAATTCCGTCATGTCATAATTATTAATAACGCCATCCTGAAGTGGCCTAATGACTTCAATATCAGCTGGCGTTCGTCCTAACATGATTCGTGCATCTTCACCAACAGCGACTACTTCATGGGTGTTAATATTCCAAGCTACATAAGCTGGTTCATCAAGAACAACACCTTTCCCCTTAATGTAAATCAATACATTGGTCGTTCCTAAATCAATGCCAATATCATAAGCCCACCATAAAGCCAGTCGTTCAAAGGGCGAAATAGTTGTTCTTTCTTTACGACTCTGTATTTTAGGCGTTGTCGTCGCAATCGGTTGCGTGCTCTTCTTACGTCGCTCAGCTCTTTTTTGTAACACTTCAGCACGACTTACTTTTTTCTTACTCGTCCACCCGAACAATGTCAGCACCTAGTCCTTTTAATTTGCCTACTAAGTTATCATAACCGCGGTCAATGTGAGATAACTGTGTCACTTTAGTAACGCCTTCAGCCGCTAGGCCAGCACATACTAACGCTGCACCAGCTCGTAAATCAGTAGCTCGTACTTCAGTTCCTTTTAATTTAGCTACCCCATCCACAATGGCACGACGCTCTTCAATGCGAATTTGAGCACCCATTTTCTTCAACTCATCGACATGCATAAAGCGGTTTTCAAACACTGTTTCCATAACAGTACTTGTACCTTCAGCAATAGTAGTAAACGCCATAAACTGAGCTTGCATATCTGTAGGGAAGCCAGGATATGGCAGCGTTTTAATATCGACAGCTTTCACCTTGCCATCAGATACAACACGAATACCATCTACGTCTTCTTCTACACGTACACCCGCTTCTTTTAGTTTAGCTACTACTGGTTTTAAATGCTCCGATAACGCATTTTCTACATATACATCGCCACCAGCCATAGCTGCTGCAATTAAATACGTCCCCGCTTCAATCCGATCAGGTATAACCGTGTGCGTTGCCCCTTTTAATTCTTTTACACCTTGAATACGAATGACATTCGTACCAGCACCGCGAATATCGGCACCCATACTATTCAAATAAGTTACTAAATCTACGATTTCAGGTTCTTCCGCAGCATTTTCAATAATCGTTTTACCATCAGCCATAGAGGCTGCCATAATTACATTCTCAGTAGCACCTACACTAGGAAAGTCTAAATAAATTTGATTTCCTTTTAACCCTTCTGGAGCCGTGGCTAGTACATAGCCATCCCCCATTTCAATAGTAGCTCCTAATGCTTCAAACGCTTTTAAATGTAAATCAATAGGGCGACTACCAATAGCGCAACCTCCAGGCAGGGAAATACGCGCTTCCCCACGACGAGCCAATAAAGGCCCCATCACTAAAAAGGACGCCCGCATGCGGCGTACTAATTCATAGGGAGCTTCCGTAGCCGTAATGTTAGCGGCATCAAATATAATTTCTTCCTTAGCTTCATCTCTAGTAACCTTTACCCCTAAAGAGGCAATTACTTCGCAAATTGTATGTACATCCTCTAAATGAGGAACCTCTACTAATCGACTTGGTGTCGATGCTAACATGGTGGCCGCTATAATCGGCAACACCGCATTTTTAGCGCTACTTACACGTACGCGACCATTCAACGGTTTACCACCGTTAATGATGAGCTTTTCCAACAATACTTCCTCCCATAATGCAATCTATTCATCTATAGTCAAGATAGTTTTATCCATAAATTCTACCTTATAGTATACTTTAAAACAGCTTGTTCAGCAAGTACCCTATAAACGTAAAAAGAGGAACCACCTCACGAAGGTTCCTCTTATAATAGCTTGCTATTTTAATTATTAACGAGCTTTCATAGATTTTAATTTACGGTCTAAGCGATGGATAGTATCTACGAAACGAACTGTACCTGTTTTATAACGCATAACGACAGACTCCGTACGAGCACCACCAGCAAAGTATTTAATACCTGCTAAAATATTACCTTCAGTGATAGCCGTAGCAGAGAAAATAACATCTTCCCCATGTACTAAATCATCAATCGTTAATACTTTATTCAAATCTGTAATCCCCATAGCATGACAACGACGAACTTCTTCATCATTTTCAGGTAACAAACGAGCTTGCATATCGCCACCAGTACATTTTAAAGCAGCCGCGGCCAATACGCCTTCTGGAGCTCCACCAGTACCGATAACCATATGAATGCCAGACCCTTCAAGGCCACATTCCATAGCTGGATTTACATCACCGTCAGTAATTAAACGAATACGAGCACCCGCTTCACGACATTCACGCATGATAGCTTCATGACGAGGACGATCAAGCATAACAACTGTTAAATCATCAATACCGCGTTCCATTTTTTCAGCAACACGACGCAAGTTTTCAGTAACACTAGCATTTAAATCGATAACACCTTTAGCACGAGGACCTACACACAATTTCTGCATGTACATATCTGGTGCATGGAGTAGGCCACCTTTAGGAGCAATCGCTAATACTGCAATCGCACCGTTTTGACCTTTAGCAATTAGATTAGTTCCTTCAATTGGATCAACGGCAATATCTACCGCTTCACCACCAGCACCTACTTCTTCACCAATATATAGCATAGGTGCTTCATCGATTTCCCCTTCCCCGATAACAACAGTACCAGAAATAGGTACCGTATCAAAGGTTTGACGCATAGCATCAACAGCTAATTGATCGGCTCCGTCTTTTTCACCGCGACCTAACAAACGACCACTACGAAGCGCAGCTGCTTCCGTTACACGTACAAATTCCAAAGCTAATGTTCTATCCACAGTTCGTTACCTCCTTAAAATGCCCTCTTTTTAAATAGGCAGGGCTCTACCTGTTCCCATTTATTTGTTGGCTGCTTCCCAATCGGCTAAGAATCTAGCAAGGCCTGCATCCGTTAATGGATGTTTCATAGAGGCAGTTAACACCTTGTATGGCACCGTAGCAATATGAGCACCGGCTTTAGCACATTGTGTCATATGCATTGGCGTACGTACACTAGCGGCAATAATTTCAGCTTTAATATCATGAACCATAAATACTTCAGCAATATCTTCAATTAAGGTAATGCCATCCATGCTCATATCATCAATACGACCAACAAAAGGACTTACAAATGTTGCACCTGCACGAGCGGCTAATAAAGCTTGATTTACAGAGAAGATTAAGGTCACATTTGTTTTAATACCTTCTTTGCTAAGCACCGAAACTGCCTTTAACCCTTCTTCAGTCATTGGTACTTTAATAACTACATTGCTGCCTAATTTTACAAGCTCATGCGCTTCTTTAATCATTTCAGGCGCTGTAGTAGCAATAACTTCTGCACTGACTGGACCTTCTACTAATTCAGCAATTTGTTTAATTACTTCTTTTAAATCACGTTTTTCCTTAACAATTAAGGATGGATTGGTAGTTACCCCTGCAATAAAACCCATTTCATAGGCTGCTTTAATTTCATCAAAGTTGGCCGTATCAATAAAGATTTTCATAAGAGCTCCTTTTATTATAATACACACTATACTAATGTTAAATTAAGGCAAACTCATATTCTATAAACTTCAGTTTGCACTTACTTAACAACAGTTACTACTCGATGACGCATTCTATATTAGTCATTCAGTTTCTTATTTCACTGGCTTAATAACTTCTACGCCACCCATATATGGTTGTAACACCTTAGGAATACGTACAGAACCATCAGCTTCTTGGTTATTTTCCAAAATAGCCGCTACCGTACGCCCTACAGCTAAGCCAGACCCATTTAATGTATGAATAAATTCTGGTTTACCTTTAGCTTCACGGCGGAATTTAATATTACCACGGCGCGCTTGGAAGTCAGTCATATTCGAGCAAGAGGAAATTTCACGATAACAATCTTGAGCTGGCATCCATACTTCTACGTCATACGTTTTAGCCGAACCAAAACCAATATCCCCTGTGCAAAGGGTAATCACACGATGTGGTAATTCTAATAAACGAAGTACTTCTTCTGCATTATCAGTCAAAGATTCTAATTCCTGATATGAAGTTTCAGGAGTAGCAAATTTAACCATTTCTACTTTGTTAAACTGATGTTGGCGAATAAGACCACGAGTATCACGACCAGCCGAGCCTGCTTCCGCACGGAAACAAGCTGTGAAAGCGGTATAATATTTAGGTAATTCATCCATGTTCAAAATTTCACCACTATGGAAGTTTGTTAATGTAACTTCAGCAGTTGGAATTAAGAAGTATTCCGTATTTTCTACTTTGTACATATCTTCAGCAAATTTTGGTAATTGCCCTGTATTAGTCAAAGTTTGACGCGTTACCATATACGGAGTCATCATTTCAGTATATCCCTGTTTTTCGGTATGAAGGTCTAACATGAAATTAATTAACGCCCGTTCTAAACGAGCACCTAACCCTTTATAGAATGTAAAACGGGCTCCACTTTCTTTAGCCGCACGTTCCCAATCTAAAATATCAAGGCTTTCACCTAAATCCCAATGAGCTTGAATTGGGAAATCGAATTCACGCGGCTTACCCCAACGGCGCATTTCAGGATTATCGTTTTCATCAGCCCCAACAGGTACTGATGTATCACACATATTAGGTAACATAAGAGCAATATTCTGAAGGGCTGCTTCAGTCTCGCGCACTTTATTATCTAATTCAGAAATTTTATCGCCTACCTTTTGCATTTCGGCAATTTTATCATCAGCATTTTCTTTATTGCGCTTCAAAGCACTAATTTCAGCGGTAACACTATTGCGTTGTGCTTTTAACTGTTCTACTTCTTGAATTAATTCCTTGCGCAAATCATATAATTTCGCAAAATTCTCCAAATCCCCATTGGTATGGCGATTATCCAAGTTTTGTTGTACTGCTTCTAGGTTTTCTCGAACGAAACGTAAATCTAACATATCCATAACCTCTTACTAAAAAAAGTGTACCCCAAGGGCCCATGTATTATTAATTACACTTAATCATACCACATTTAGTTAATTTTTGCCATGCAAAAGGGCTGTTTTGCATGATAAAAAGGCTAGTAATGACAAATCCATTACTAGCCTCTTAGTATTTATTTATCAGTTGTTTCGCTATCTTCAGTATCAGATGGTTTTGCATCCAACTCAGGTTTCATAAGTGGGAACAACAATACATCACGAATCGAAGCGGAATCAGTCAAGAACATAACTAAACGGTCAATACCAATACCAAGACCAGCTGTTGGTGGTAAACCGTATTCCAAAGCGGCTACAAAGTCTTCATCCATACGATGTGCTTCATCATCACCAGCAGCACGTTCCTGTAATTGTTTTTCAAAACGTTGGCGTTGGTCGATTGGGTCATTTAACTCGGAATACCCATTAGCTAATTCACGGCCATAAATAAACGCTTCAAAACGTTCAGTAGTCAATGGCTTTTCGCGATTTTGTTTAGCAAGTGGGGAAATTTCCATTGGATGACCATATACGATTGTTGGTTCAATTAAGTTTTCTTCTACATAATCTTCGAAGCAAAGGTTAATAATTTTACCAATACCGTCACGATCTGTATATTCTACATTTAAACGATCCGCAATAGCACGCGCTTCTTCAATCGTTTCAATAGCATCAAAATCTTCACCAGTATATTTTTTAATCCCTTCTTGCATCGTCATTCGGTTCCAAGGTGGAGTTAAATCAATTTCAGTGCCTTGATAGTTAATTTTAGTAGTCCCCAGTACTTCTTGGGCACAGTATGCCACGATGTTTTCAGTCAATTCAATCGCATCTTCAAAATTGCCATAGGCCTGATAAGATTCCATCATGGTAAATTCAGGATTATGACGATTATCAATCCCTTCATTACGGAAAGAACGGTTAATTTCAAATACTCGTTCTAAACCACCAACGATGAGACGTTTTAAATGTAATTCTGGTGAAATACGCATGTAAATGTCAATATCTAATGCATTGTGATGGGTAATAAATGGACGGGCCGCTGCACCACCAGGAATCGCATGAAGCATTGGCGTTTCCACTTCCATAAAGTTATGTGCATTCATATATTGACGCATTTTAGCTACGATTTGCGTACGTTTTACAAAGGTATCACGCACTTCTGGATTTACAATTAAGTCTACATAACGTTGACGATAACGAAGTTCAGTATCTTTTAAGCCATGCCATTTTTCAGGTAATGGACGTAAAGACTTGGAAAGCAACGTCAATTTGTCAACTTTGATGGTAATTTCGCCCATATGAGTGCGGAACACATGACCTTCTATCCCTACAATATCACCCATATCAAGCATTTTAACATGCTTATAAGCCTCTTCACCAAGCATATCTTTACGCAAATAAATTTGAATATCGCCCGATAAGTCACGGATATTGGCAAAAGCGGTTTTACCATGGGATCGGATAGTCATAACGCGACCGGCTACGGTCACAGGTTGATCTTCAAAATCACGGAAGTTATCTTTTATTGTTGCCGCATGCTGCTGTACTACAAAACGCTGGCCAAAAGGATACACTCCGTCTGCCTCGTATTGTGCAAGCTTTTCGCGACGAATTAACATTTGGTCATTTAATTCTTGCTGTTGTTCTTGTACTGTAGTCGCTTTTTCTTCGCTCACTTACATGGCCTCCTAACTTCAACTATTATACCTTCACTAACGCCGCCATCAACACGGCCACTCGGTATAATTACTGACAATACGATAATGCACGTATTCACTCTATCATTATAACGAATACTTACCATTACCGCTATATACGAATCATTAGCTAATTGCTAAAATTTTAAAAGTAGCTACCCCATCAGGCGTATTTACTTCCACAGTAGCCCCTTTTTTCTTACCAAGAATAGCGCTACCTACAGGGGATTCATTAGAAATACGATTGTTAAATGGATCAGCTTCGGAAGAACCAACAATTACATACTCTAATTCTTCATTATATTCTTCATCTAATAATTTAACTTTACTACCAACGGATACCACATTTTTACGCGTACTTTCGTCGATAATCTTAGCCGTGTTAATTTTATTTTCTAATTCAATAATATGACCTTCAATGAACGCTTGTTCATTCTTAGCATCATCATATTCTGAGTTTTCACTAATATCGCCATATTCAATAGCAGTTTTAATACGTTGCGCTACTTCAATACGACGAACCGATTTAAAATGAGCTAATTCTTCTTCAAGTTTTTTAAGACCTTCTGCGGTTAACAGCGTTTCTTTTACTTCTGCCATAATAGAACTCCTCTTTCTATATTTCCATTAGCTATAAAAAGCTATAAAGAAAAAGTGTCAATATACTGACACCTTTACTTTATCATCACATATATTTACGCAATTTACTCGTAACATTATATCAATATTACATTGCTGTTGTCAATTCAGCTTCATACCTGTCCAATACGGCAAGGAAGGATTCCTTCGTATGTAAGGTATTAATCTGGTTGCGCCACTTAGCCGCTTCTGGTAACCCTTTAATGTACCAACCAGCATGGGTCCGAATTTCTCGCACCCCTAAGCCAACTCCTTTGTAATGGCACAACAATTCAAAATGACGTCGTAACATCTGAAGTCGTTCTAGCGCTGATGGTTTAGATAAAACTGTACCCGTTCTTAAATACTGATTCACTTCATTAAATATCCAAGGATTACCTTGAGCACCTCGACCAATTAATACAGCATCGCAGCCCGTTTCCGTAAGCATGGCCTTAGCCGACCTAGCATCAATCACATCACCATTACCGAGCACAGGAATTGTTAAAGCCTCTTTTACCGCTTTAATATATGACCAATCAGCCTGCCCCATATACATTTGCTCCCGTGTTCGCCCATGTACGGCGACTGCCGCTACGCCTACAGACTCTATGCGTTTCGCAAAGTCTAACACATTTTTAGACTCTTCGTCCCAACCTAGTCGCATTTTTACCGTAACCGGTACCTTTACAGCCTTAACGGCTGCCTCAGCAACCCGTGCTGCTAAATCCGGTGTTTTCATAAGCGCTGAACCATCACCAGACGACACAACTTTCTTAACGGGACACCCCATATTAATATCTACAATATCAGCACCAGCTCGTTCTACCACCTTGGCAGCTAAGGCAATAGCTTCTGGATCAGAGCCAAAAATCTGCATAGACACGGGATGCTCTACCTCTTCCATGTAAAGCAACTCTTTGGTATGTTCATTCTCATACTTAATGCCCATGGCACTCACCATTTCAGTACAAACAAGAGCTGCCCCTTGTTCTTTGGCCAATAAGCGATACGCAATATCGCTAACACCAGCCATAGGCGCTAGTACCGCCTTACCAGAAATGGCTACCTTACCAATATACCAAGTGTCATTATTTATTTCTTTCATACAACAATCGTAATCCTTCTAGTGTTAACATAGGTTCAATGTGATCAATTACATCGGTTTCTGCATTAATCAAATGCGCTAGGCCACCAGTAGCAATGACTTTAACATTTGGTGGCATTTCTTTTTTCATACGACCTACGATGCCTTCCACTTGACCCACATAACCAAAAAGAACTCCAGATTGCATAGAAGTCACCGTATTACGACAAATTACTTGTCCTGGATTACGGACTTCAATACGAGGCAACTTAGCAGCCCGCTGGAAAAGCGCTTCGGCCGAAATCTGCACACCTGGTGCGATTGCCCCACCAATGTAATCACCATTTTCTAAAATAGCACAATATGTAGTAGCGGTACCAAAATCAATCACAATGAGTGGTCCGCCGTATTTTTCATAGGCCGCTACAGCATTGACAATACGATCGGCCCCTACTTCACGTGGATTATCATATTTAATCGCCATCCCCGTTTTAGTCCCAGGGCCTACAATAATTGGTTTTACATTAAAATAACGCAAGCACACCCGTTCTAAGGTTGGCATCAACGGTGGTACTACAGAGGAAATAATAATGGCTTCAATATCGTTCACATTAACCTGACGGTCATGGAAAAATAAATTCATTATAATTACACCATACTCATCAGTGGTGCGCACTCGGTCTGTTGAAATACGCCAATGACCGACCAATTCTTTTTTGTCATACACACCCAGAACAATATTTGTATTTCCTACATCAATCACCAATAACATGTTAAATTAGCCTCCTACTTTATGTGCTGGTCGTATGGATACGTCACCGGCCACCACTCGTTCTACGGAGCCATCAGCACGTTCTATCATAAGATTGCCATCTTGATCAAGGTCGATGGCTTTACCTTCATACGTATTACCAGGTGCCCGCACTTCAACGTCTTTACCTAAAGTAATACTCAATTCTTTCCATTCAGCCAAGGTACTATTAAAGCCCTCAGCCAACACTTTATTATACTGCATTTCCAATTCTTCTAAAATGGTATTTAAGGCTTCACGGCGATCTACCGTAACCCCTTCCATGGCAAAGGAAGTGGCAATATCTTTTAAGAAATCAGGAATTTCTTCTAACGTACTGCTCGTATTAATCCCAATTCCCATAACAATATAGGAAATTTCTTCCATAGAGCCATTCATTTCAGTTAAAATGCCCACTAATTTACGGCCATTCACTAAAATATCATTAGGCCACTTAATGCCTGCCGTCTGTAAACCTAAACGACGGAATGCTTTAATCAACGCTACCGCGGCCATAAGAGTGCATTTAGGGGCTTCAATAGGCGGAAATTTAGGCCGTAAAATAAGACTAAACCATAGCCCTTTCCCATATGGCGAATACCATCCACGATCTAAACGGCCACGACCGGCCACCTGTTCTTCAGCTACAATAACAGTCCCCTCAGGTGCTCCTTCATTAGCCATCTCACGACCAATACGATTAGTAGATTCTACGCTTTCCAAATATTTGTAATGACGACCAAACGATTTCGTGGTCAAAACAGATTCCATTTCAAGCCAACTCATTATATCAGGTTCATCCATTAAACGATACCCTTTTTTAGTAAAAGATTCTATAACATAGCCTTTTTTGCGCAATGCCTCTATATGTTTCCAAATGGCCGTACGTGACACATCACAATGCTCCGACATACGTTGACCTGATACAAAGCTACCTTTATTCTCACGTAATAATTCTAAAATTGCATCTCTCATAGCGCGATGCCTCCTTCATGAAAAAGGGCCGCCTACCGGCGGCCCTATGCCAATCGGTGTATACCGATTATTATTCGCTTGTGCTAAGATTAGTTATCTTTCGTCGTAGATTCTTCAGCTTTTACTGTAGAGTCTGCACCAATGGCATCTGGCACAATAATACCAGCTGCTTCTAATGCACTTTTGGCTTCATTCACTTCAACCTTGTTAGGATCTGTGATAGTACCGTATTTATACAAGTTTTCAATTTGTGTATGGTCAATCGTTTCTTCTTCTAACAATACATTGGCCATATTATGTAAAAACTCAATATTATCGGATAACAATTGCATTACGTCATTGTATGCTTCAGATACTAACTTATGCATTTCCGCATCAATTTTCTCAGCAACCGCTTCACCATAGTTACGTTCATGGCCAAGGCTACGACCCAAGAACACTTGTTCCTGATGCTCACCAAATACAAGTGGCCCCAATTCTTCACTCATGCCAAGACGTGTAATCATATGACGAACAATGTTAGTTACCTGCTGTAAATCGCCAGAAGCACCGCTACTGATTTCTTTCAATACTAGCGCTTCCGCACAACGACCACCTAAGGCCACGCGGATACGGGCTAACATTTGCGATTTAGTCATATAGTTTTGTTCTTCCACTGGCAACATCATAGTGTAACCACCAGCACGACCGCGTGGAATAATCGTAACTTTATGAACTGGGTCAGCTTCTGGTAATAAATGAGCCACGATTGCATGACCAGATTCATGATACGCTGTCAAACGACGTTCTTTATCACTCACTACATGACTACGACGTTCAGGACCATAACTTACCTTTTCACTCGCTTCTTCTAAATCGGCCATAGCTACCTTTTTACGATTTTGACGCGCTGCTAATAAAGCGGCTTCATTCAATAAGTTACTTAAGTCAGCCCCTGTAAAGCCAGGTGTCTTCTTAGCAATCGTTTGTAAATTAACATCATCTTCTAATGGTTTATTACGAGCGTGAACCTTTAAGATAGCTTCACGACCACGAAGGTCTGGCTTATCAACCGTTACTTGACGGTCAAAACGACCTGGACGCAATAAAGCAGGGTCCAAAATATCAGGGCGGTTAGTCGCTGCAATGGTAATAATACCTTCATTAGCACCAAAACCATCCATTTCAACGAGCAATTGGTTCAAAGTCTGTTCACGTTCATCGTGACCACCACCAAGACCTGCACCACGTTGACGACCTACTGCATCAATTTCGTCGATAAAAATAATACAAGGTGCATTTTTCTTAGCTTGACTAAAGAGGTCACGCACACGAGAAGCACCTACACCGACAAACATTTCCACAAAGTCGGAACCACTAATACTAAAGAACGGAACACCAGCTTCGCCTGCTACTGCACGGGCAAGCAAGGTTTTACCGGTCCCTGGAGGGCCAAATAACAATACCCCTTTAGGAATCTTCGCACCGATAGCATTAAATTTGCCTGGATTGCGTAAAAATTCTACAACTTCTTCAAGTTCTTGCTTAGCTTCATCAGCACCTGCCACATCCTTGAATGTAACATTGACTTTGCCTTCACCCTGCATTTTAGCACGGCTTTTACCAAAGTTCATTACGCGGCCACCACTACCTTGGGTTTGCTGCATAATAAAGAACCAAACGCCAATTAATAAGAAAATTGGCAACACGGAGCTAAGAAGCCCCATCCACCAAGAAGGTTGTTCTGGTGGTTTTGCTGTAATTTCAACTTCATTTTGAGTCAGTTGATTCATCAAAGTAGGATCTGTTGGTGCATACGTACTAAATTCCGTACCATTCTTTAAAGTACCAACAATGGAATGATTATCTGTAATCGTAATCTTTTCTACTTTCTTCTGAGCCACTTGTTGTAAGAAGCTCGTATAGCTAATCTCTGACTTTGCCGTATTTGTACTGGAGAACGAATTAATTACCGTGGCGGCTGCTACAATAATTAAAATGTAAAGCAGTGCATTTTTCATAAAACGACCCAATCTATTACCCCTTTCAAAACATTCTCAACATGGTATCAGCCATTTCTATATCGAAAAATATACTCTGACCAACATATTATCATATTTTCATCGTACATACAATGCATTTCATTGTATACATTAGATTACTTAGATTGATATACCTCTTCTTTCAATATACCAATATACGGTAAATTACGATATTGCTCCGCATAGTCGAGTCCATAACCTACCACAAAATAATCCGGAACTACAAAGCCTTGATAGTCCACATGAACTTCTACCGTACGACGATCTGGTTTATTAAGCAAAGCCACTAATCGAACACTTTTAGCATTGCGAGATTTTAGATTTTCTAACAAGTAATGGAGCGTATTGCCAGTATCTACAATATCCTCAACTACAATAACATGCTTCCCTTCTACTGGTTTATCTAAATCTTTCATAATCCGCACAACACCGCTACTTTGTGTACTATTACCATAGCTAGAACAGGAAATAAAATCTAAGGTTACATCACCTTCAATAGAACGTGCTAAATCAGCAAAGAACATAACCGCTCCTTTAAGCACGCACACAAGGACAACCTCTTCGCCTTTATAATCAGCAGAAATCTGTTTACCTAATTCAGCAACTCGTTCCTGTAACGCTTCTTGAGTAATTAATACTTCCTTGATGGAATCTAACATTTAATTTTCCTCCTTGATAGAACAAGCCCAGTATGTAGTCGCCTGTTCATCCCATATAATTGTGATAGACTTCGGCATTCCTAAAGCCAACACAGTCGTATCTCCACAAAGAAACCATAAAGCATCACGGTCCGCTTGTGGTATTTTTTGGTCAATAAGCCAATCCTTTAATTTTTTATGACCCCAAATACGACCATCTTTACGACGTAACACTATACGGTCACCAGCCTTGCGATGTCGCAAATACGGTCCCTGCTTCGCCATAGTTTGAGGGATTAATACCGTTTCATCAGCTTTTAATGGTGGTGGAGCCACCGTTGGCCCTAGCCATGTCACACAGCGAAGCCCTACTAACCGATAAACAGGGTGACCCTTGTCCGTAGTGTTTAAACGTCCAACTTGTATTATATCATATTGTGCCGCAACCTTCACGTTAGAACGAATAAATTGTTTAGGCTTTTTTCCTTGCACTACCTCATATAATTCATTGACTTGTTTTTGTGAAAACGTAGTTTCACTATTAAATATAGAAAATACCCTTTGCCACAAACGGTAAAACAAGGCTCGTGGCAAGTCAGCTACGGCTTGGCGCTGTAAGGTTATCGCCGGTGTCCTACTATCTAAGTTCATACATAAAGAAGGCCATAGAATCTCAAGTTGCTGTTGTAAATAAGCCTCATCAATCGCCATATTTTCACCAAGCCGCGCTAACGTTGCTACAATATTAGGATTATATTGCTTCAATAAAGGAATGACTTCGAGACGCAAGCGATTTCGTAAATATAACGGCTCGTCATTAGTTTTATCATGGGCAAATGTTAGCCCCAAGGCCTTTACATAGCCTAGAATTGCCGTTTTCGTTACGCCTAAAAAAGGGCGCCACAAATCTCCTTCTATGCACTGCATCCCCCGCAAACCGTTAGTACCAGCGCCACGAAGTAAATGCGCCAAAATAGTCTCCCCTTGATCATCTTGATGATGAGCTGTCGCTATGTATTGATAGCCTTCCGTACGTAAAAGTCTTCTAAAAAAATCATAGCGCTCATTGCGACTTACTGTTTCAATAGACTGTCGTCGCTCCTTTGCAAGTTGTGCCGCGTCAATCGTCAATTCATAAAAAGGTAATTGATATTGCTCAGCATAAATCTTTACCATGGCTAACTCAGCCTTACTCTCTGGTCGCAATGAGTGATCAACACAGGCTACGCCTAATTTTAAATTAGTCATAGTACCTAATCCTTTACAGGTAACTAACCAATGCAATAAGGCGATTGAATCAGGTCCACCAGAACAAGCGATCAATACGGCACTTCCTGATGGTACGCTGCCATGCATGACTTCATAGTTATTAACTGAGGCTTCAAAATCACGAATACAAGTTTCGTTTACTGTATCGGGTACACTCATAGCAGGCCCTCCTATTTAACTAATCGTGCTGCCATGCCTTCCATTCCATCACGTTCACTTACAATGACATGAGGAATTTCATACCAATCCATGAACGAAGTCAAAATCTCGCCACCAGCCACAATAATATCCGCTCTATTAGCTGGTAAACCTGGCACTTTTAAACGTTCTTCTGGCGTCATATAACGCAATTCTAATAACATAGCTTCAATGACTTCACGACTCAATTGTTGTCCCTGAATTTTACCTGGATTATATACATCCATTTTCAAATGCATCGCTGCCAAGGTAGTAGCCGTACCACCAACAGCTATAAATTCACCAAATGGTCCTTCAATTGGCAAGGGCTCAAACCAAGGTCTCGTCTCTTGCCACACTTCTTGTGGGCCCTCATCCGAACGCGCTTTTAATCGAACTGCCCCTATCGGATATGAACGTTGCCAATAGGTACCTGCATGAGTTCCTAACGCAATCTCCGTACTGCCACCACCAATATCAATAAGGCCGTAATGTCTAGCATCAGCCTCAAAGGTTGTAACCGCTCCTTCAAAGCCAAGGGCTGCTTCCTCTTCGCCACTAATCACCTGAGACTCCATCGGACAAACAGCTCCCGCCTTAGCCATAAATTCCATACCATTACTAGCTTCGCGGATAGCGCTAGTCGCCACGCCGACAACTTTCGTAGCACCATAGGCCTCAATAGCCTGACGAATCTCAGTCAAAGCTGTTATACTCCGAGTCATAGCTTCTTCTGTTAAGCGTCCATCAGCAGCGCGTTTGCCTAAACGAGTACCCCATAAACGTTTTGGCTCCCACTGCCAATGGCCCCCTTCATAAGTCCCCAATAAGAGTCGAAATGAATTAGACCCTAAGTCGACAATACCTAATTTATTAATCGTTTCACTCATCTTGTCACCTCAATTATTGAATACCTTTAATTCACAAAATATACAAATCAAAAAAGATGATGCGGAGCTCCGCATCATCTCATACATTAATCTCTGCGACCGCCTCGACCGCCTCGTTTTGATTCTGTATTGCGTTTTAAATCAGTCAATCGTTCTTCACTATCTTTCAAGAAACGACTCATTTTATCTTCAAAGGACAACCCGCCACTTTTACGGTCAAAGGAATTGCGACGATTACCATCATGAGCAACTCGACTATGTCCATCATGTTGACGCGGACGGAACTCTTTTGGTTCACGACCTTCTGCCTTAGGAGCTCGTGGTGCTGATTCTGGCTTAGGCTGTGTTTGCTTAATCGATAAGCTAATTTTACCTTTTTCATCTACACTAAGAACTTTTACTTTAACTTTGTCTTGTTCCTTAATAAAATCTGAAATATTTTCCACATATTCATTTGCTACTTCTGAAATGTGTACTAACCCTGTTTGTTTGTTACCTAAATCAACAAACGCTCCAAATTTCGTGATACCCGTAACTGTGCCTTCAAGAACACTACCAACTTCAATGGCCATGCTAACCCGATGTCCTCCTAAACTACAAAAAAACTGCTGTTGCACTTAATCTATGCACACTATGTTCATTATATAGGTGTATGAAAAACCTTGTCAACTGCTATTTCACGAATGTCCTAGCCAACTTTACATTTTATTTTACATAGGGTACCTCGCCTGGTTTAACGAGGCCCAATTCTTCGCGCGCCACATCTTCAATTGATTTAGGATCTTGTAACCGCTGTCGTTCCTGTTCTAACAATTCATTTCGCTCTTTTAGATCCTTAATCTGCAGCTCTAATTGCTGTTGTTGTTGTTTAATCACATAAATTTCATAGCCTGTACGCAAAATAAGAAATGCACCTAACACAACAACAATAATTTGTGCCCAAAATACAATCGTATTCCGTTTAGGTTGTGGCCGTTTACGCCTTATATTCGTTTCTCTCGCCTCATCTGCCATGACAGTACCTCTTTGTCTAACAACCTTGTGAATGAACCTATTATAACATCATTATAAAAGGGGTTCAATTACATTTTATCGGCTTTTAACAAGACTTTCAATCCTTTGTAAAAGGATATGTAGACGCACTTTTTCAGAATAATAAGCCTATAAAAATTTATATGTCAGCACTCTTTAATTTGGCAATCCGATGATTTATCGATTCACCTTGAAAGGTAAAATCAGGATATACTTCCTGAAGTGGAATCAATACAAATGTCCGTTCCCACATATAAGGATGGGGAATCTGCAAATGATCCAAAGCCACCTGCAAGGGTGCTCCTTGCTCAGTTTCTGCCCACACTATATCTAAATCCAAAGTGCGTGGTCCCCAATGAATCACCCGTTTACGACCTGCTAAGGATTCCTGATGTTGCATACATTGCAACATCGCTTCTGGTGTCAAAGAACTTACCACTTTTGCTACACCATTAAGAAATGGACCTTGTTCTGTGTTCCCCCAAGGCGCCGTCTCTAACCACGACGATGGTTCTACTGCAATAATACCGTCGGTCTGACGTAAGCCTTCAATGGCTTGATTCAAATACCCTTCTCGATTGCCCAAATTAGAGCCTAAACTAATGTAATATACATAGTTCATATTGACCTCATGACCTTACATTTGCCCACGTGTAATTGTAATTTCAGCATAATCCAACATGCCAGGAATTGGTACAGCTGGTTTACGCACAGCTACAGCAAGTCCCACGATACCTCGATATGTATTCCACAATTCATCAGCAATCAAAGTACCTACTTTTTCTAATAATTTTTGCGGCGCCCCTGTTACAATTCGTTCAACCGTATTATAAATTTCAACATAATTAATGGAGTCTTCCAGTAAATCAGACTGCCCTGCTTTGGTTAAATCTGTCACTACCGTCACATCCACAAAAAAACGTTGACCCTGACTATTTTCAGATTCTAAATTGCCATGATACCCAAAAAAGCCCATATTTTTTAATACAATCTTATCCATTAAAACTCTCCTCTCAACAAGGCGTCCGCAACGGTTAAGGCTTTCTTATGCATATCTACATTATGCACACGAACCATATCAATTCCTTGAATCAGGCCTGTAATACAAGCCGCTACCGTTCCTTCATCACGCTCATTAGCAGGACAATCATTAAGAATAGAGCCAATAAATCGTTTACGACTTGGCGCTAATAACACGGGAAATTCATAGGCCGTAAGTTCTCCTAACCGCTGCATTACCTCAACATTTTGAGCCCCTGTTTTACCAAAGCCAATTCCTGGATCGAGCCAAATATTTTGAGGTAATACGCCTTCTTTAAGCGCAATGTCTATGGATGCGAAGAAAAAAGCTTTCATATCTTCAATAATATCACCATATTCGGTATCATCCTGATTATGCATAATAATGACTGGTACTTTATGCTTAGCCGCTACAGCCGCTATATCAGGGTCATATCGAAGGCCCCAAATATCATTTAAGATGTGAGCTCCATGGGATAGTGCATAATCCGCCGTTTCCGCACGATAGGTATCAATAGAAACAGGCACACTGGAAGCGGCTAATACTGGTTCTAATAACGCTTCCATGCGACTAATTTCTTCAGCTACGGAAATATGTGTATGGCCTGGTCTCGTTGATTCAACACCTAAATCGATTACATCGGCACCTTGCGCTACCATTTCTTTCGCATGAGCTACAGCTGCTTCAGGATTATTATATTTACCCCCATCAGAAAAAGAGTCAGGTGTACCATTTAAAATCCCCATAATAAGCGTACTATTATTTAATGTTAAAGACTTACCATCGTCCCATTTATAACTGCGTCGTTTGAACATCCGTCGTACCTCCTAATATAGCCATAGCTTCTTCACGAAGCTGGCCTGTCTTACTTAGTACGCCGCGACATTCCATCGTCACTACTGCCGTACCTTGTTGCAGTTCACCTTTAATAAGCATGCATAAGTGAGTAGCCTTAATGCGGACTACCACACCTTCTGCCAGTAAATCAGTCTCAAGCGCAGTCGCGATTTGGCGAGTCATACGCTCTTGCAATTGAGGTCGTCTAGCAAACACATTTACCAAATCACTCAATTTACTAAGGCCCGCTACGCGACCTTCCTTAGGTTGATATACAATATCGACCGTACCAAAAAATGGCATTAAATGATGCTCACACACAGAGTAAAAAGGAATATCTGTAACTGCAACTAACCCTTTATACTCCGTAGGAAAAATCTCGCCCCATATATCGGCACTCTGTACATTCATGCCAGCAAATAATTCTTCGTACAACGAAGCTACCCGATTAGGCGTTTTTTCCATAGCAGCTGCTTTTAAATCAATACCTAAAGCAGTTAAAAATTGAGCAATACCCTCACTGGCCTGTTCCTTCATAACAAGACCTCCTATACGATTTTAGTGGTCCAATCCTCTACATTCCACTCATGAGTAATCCAGGAGCGATAAAATTCGGGTTCATGGCTTACCAATAAAACCGTTCCTTTAAAACGACGTAGAGCGTCAGCTAATTCCTCCTTAGCTGCCACATCTAAATGATTCGTCGGTTCATCTAAAACCAACACATTATACGACTCCTGCATAAGCTTACAAAGCCTTACCTTGGCATTCTCACCACCGGATAACACACGCATTTGACTTGTAATATGCTCATTCGTTAGGCCACACCGTGCTAAAGCTGCACGAACTTCAGCATTCGTCATCGCAGGATACGCATTCCAAATATAATCGAGTGCTGTCATATCATTATGAGCACTATCTTCTTGTTCAAAATAACCAACTTGCAAGAAATCGCCCCGTTCAACCGTCCCTGCAAAAGGCTGTATTAACCCCAGTAACGTTTTTAAAAGCGTTGTCTTACCTAGCCCATTCACACCACGGACCGCCACTTTCTGGCCACGCTCTAAGGAAACCTTTACCGGTTTTGTTAGAGCCTCATTATAGCCCAGTACTAAGTCTTCACTCGTAACAATAAAACGACTTGGTGTACGGCCTTCTTTAAAACCAAAAGATACTTCCAAATGAACTTTTGGTTTTTCCAATAAATCCATCTTTTCTAGTCGTTTCGCTCGGGAGTTTGCCATGCCACGGGTCGCTACGCGCGCCTTATTACGCTGAATAAAATCTTCCATACGAGCAATTTCTTGTTGTTGTCGTTCATACGCCTTTACTGCCTGTGCTCGTTGCACTTCATAAGCTGCCAAAAATTGTTCGTAATTTCCTGTATATCGCGTCAACTGAGCTTGTTCAATATGATAAATAACATTGACTACCGAATTTAAAAATTCCATATCATGAGAGATGAGAATAAACGCATTTTCATAGGACTGCAAATACGCTTGCAACCACGCAATATGTTCTACATCTAAATAGTTAGTTGGTTCGTCCAATAATAATATAGTTGGCTTTTGCAATAATAACTTAGTCAATAATACTTTAGTTCGCTGACCACCGCTTAATTCATTAACCAACCGATCAAGCCCTATGTCTACTAGGCCTAACCCTTGCGCTGTCCGTTCAATAGTAGCATCGATTTCATAGAAACCACGTTGTTCTAATTCTTCCTGCCACTCGCCCGTCTTCTCTAGCAATTCATTCATATGTGCCTCATCGCAATCGGTCATTTCATTATAAGCAGCTTGCAACTGAGCTTCTAAATCAAATAAATCGCTAAACGCATCACGCAACACATCGCGAATGGTCTGTCCTTCAGCTAATACACTATGTTGATCTAAATAGCCTACCGTTCCTTTATTAGACCAAGCAACGGTTCCTTCATCGGGCAAAATCTTGCCTGTAATAATATTTAAAAACGTGGACTTACCTTCACCATTAGCACCAATCAAACCCACATGTTCGCCTTTTAACAAACGGAATGAAGCGTCATCTAAGATTTGACGGGCTCCAAATCCATGCGTCACATGGGACACTGTTAATACACTCATCAGTCATCTCCCAACACGTATCTCTAATGTAAAAGCCGCCTGAAACAGACGGCTTTATTAACCATATTATATTTTACCTTTATTTCATAGGTATGTCAAAAATACCAACTTTAATCATTACTTTCGCTCATAATAGGTCAGTCTAAAGGTCATGATTTGCGGCCATATTGCCACCAATGACGAAGTGCCATAATGGCCATAATATGAGCCCCTTTTTGAATCGCTGCCAAACCAGCTGCTGATCCAGTAGCCCTAGCAAACTCAGGCGTATGCAAGCCCATATGTTCACCAATAGCCAATGTTAATTGTACCGTTGGTACAACATGAGATACATTCCCCATATCGGTACTGCCTTCCGCTACATCATCAGATAAAATCGTTGGCCTTGCCCCCCATTCCGTCATGACCTCACTAGCCAATTCACGCCAAACTCCATCTTCACGCAAATCTTTAAACAGAGGCTCATAATGACGACACTTAACAATCGCCCCTCGTTCTTCAGCCACTCTTTGCGCTGCTAATTTAATAGCAGGCAATACAGTATCTTCTAAAAACTCTACTGTATGAGAACGTACGGTCATATGCAAGGTCGCTCTCTCAGGAATCATATTAGGGGCTTCACCCGCTTCTGTAAAAATCTGCCCGATTACCACATCAGGTCCCCACTTTGCTTTTAAACGATTCACTTCACTATATAAAGCTACAGCACAATCGAGAGCATTCACACCTCGATTTTCCAAGTCGGCTACATGAGCCGTCCGTCCTTGAAACATGACCTCTAAAGGATGACTAGCCAGCGAAGAACCACCTAATTCATTCACATCAGCAGGATGGGTAAGCAAGGCACCTTGATACCCTTCAAAAATACCAGCATCAGCCATAAACACTTTCCCCCCTACCGTTTCTTCTGCAGGGCAACCAAAGAAAGTCGTCAATGCCTCTGGTACAGCGGCTGCAAAACCGATAGCCGCTCCAACACTCATAGCGGCAATCAAGTTATGTCCACAGCCATGCCCCAGGCCAGGTAGCGCATCATATTCACCTAAAAATGCCATTTTATACGGCGCTGAACTTGTCACCATTGGCACGGCACCAGAAAAATCAGTTTCCACCAAGTCACCTTCAGTAGTTACAAATTCACCTTTATCCGCCCGCAAGGATGTTGCTAATTCAGGAATACGCCCCCTACTCACATCAACAATGACTTCAAAGCCATAATCAGCAAGCAAATTCTTAATCGCAGCGACTGCTTTGTGCTCTTCTAAACCTATTTCAGGATTCTCATGCAAATAAGTAGCCAATTCAACTAAATCTTGTTCTGCCCCACTAATAGCTTGTCGGAGCATTTGCTCACGAATAGCTAGTGAAAGTTCTCGTTTCATCACCATGAACTATTAACTCCTTTACATTTCACAATAGGGAAAAACAACTAATGTATTGGACACGGCGCGAAAGCTCACATAAGCGCCTAAAGGCAACGCCCAATGAGGCATACCATGACCTGTTGG
The DNA here is from genome assembly GCF_900460315.1 of Veillonella criceti. Classification (NCBI taxonomy): domain Bacteria; kingdom Bacillati; phylum Bacillota; class Negativicutes; order Veillonellales; family Veillonellaceae; genus Veillonella; species Veillonella criceti. Next base: position 981,561 of record NZ_UHIO01000001.1, read on the forward strand.
CACATAACATACAAAAGGCTCTGGTGCCTCTTCTAAACGTCCAGTCAACATATAATCAAGCACATGGGCGCCTATTTCATAAGTCGCTTCATCAGGATCGCCTTCACAATTTGTAAACGTTCCCAAAGCCACGCCCTTCACCTGCGCTAAAATACCTTGCCAACGAAGTTGCTGTAACATACGGTCAATTTTATACGGTGGTTCACCAATATCTTCAAGCAATAAAATAGCATCAGACCAGTCTTCCATCAGTGGTGCATACGGCGTACCACCTAAACTACATAACATAGCTAAGTTACCACCTAATAGACGACCTTCTTCCATAGTCGCCCCAATAAAACCTCGTGGGGGCGCTAACAAAGGTTCAATTACCGACGTACGGCCTTCTAATAAATCAAAAAGATGATTTATATCTGTTTCACGATCTGATTTTAGCCAATCGACGCCCATAGGACCATGATAAGTCACTAAACGACTATAACGGCCTATAGCACAATGCAATGCCGTACAATCACTATATCCTACAAAGGGCTTATGCGCCTTACGAATCCCTGCATAATCTAATAAATGCAAATACCGAACAGAGCCATAGCCACCACGTAAGGCAATCACTGCATCACAGAGAGAGTCGGTCATCAAAGTATTAAATTCTTGTGCCTGCTCTTCTGGTGACCCTCCATACAAGCCTTGTCGATAACAACTAGCACCAAAGATTGCCTTATAGCCTCGTTGAACTGCTATCTTTTCTAATTGATCTAAATCCTCTTGCGCCGCTGAAGCTGGCGCCGTAAAAGCTAACGTCATCCCTGGTACTATCCGTTTAGGTACTATCCAATCCATGTAAAACTCCTACTAAATTTACTTTCGATACGCCTGTTTAAAATCCACTGTCCCCAAACTTGACCAGAAGAAGCCATCAATCGTATCACGCACTACATACGGAGTTGTCGTGAAGTAGATAGGCAACACTAAAGCCTCATCTAATATCATTGCTTCCGCTTCATGCATCAACTGACTACGCAGTTTCAAATCCGTCGTATTATGTACTCGATTCATCAAAGCTGTGTAAGCCTCACTATGATATTGAGCATCATTGGCTTCATCAGAAAACACATCTAAGAAAGTCTGCGGATCTACATAGTCACCAATCCAAGAAGCCCGCGCCACTTGATAATGACCTTCTTCACGATTCGCCATAAAAACCTTTGTTTCTTGATTCTGCAAAGAAATGGTAGCACCTAACTCATTTTGCCAAATAGCCTGCACAGCCTCAGCAATCGCCTTATGCATTTCATTAGTATTATACAAAATTGTCACTGGTGGCAATGGCTTATTAGGTCCATAACCAGCCTCTTGCAATAGGCGTTTAGCCTCCGCCACGTTATAAGAGACTAAGGAGCCACCTGCTTGACGAAAATCCTGTCCGGTTGCCTCATCAATCAATCCCGTTGGCACAAACGCATAAGCTGGAGTTTTACCGCCATGAACAATCGTATCTACAATAACTTTGCGGTCAATGACCATAGAGAAGGCTTTGCGCACCAAGGGATTATCAAAAGGTGGCGCCGTTACATTAAATACATAATAATAGGTACCCAGTGATGGCGCTACTTTAAAAAGGCCAAGCCCTGCCAAACGTTCTTGGTCCGCCACAGGTGGTTCGACCATAATATCAGCGGCGCCCCCTTCTACAAGCGTTAAGCGCGTACTTTGAGACTCACTAATAGGCCACTCCATCGCCGTCAACCGAACCGCTTTCGCATCCCAGTATTGTTCATTTTTTACAAACTGCAATTCTGAACTATGTTGCCATTTCACCAGCTTAAAAGGCCCATTCCCTATCAAAGTGTCTGCATTTGTCGCCCAAGTATCTGGGGCTGCTTCCACAATATCTTCGCGCACTGGATAATACGCATGAAACGCCGTAAGCCCCAAGAAATAAGGGGCTGGTGCCTCTAAAGTAACAACTAATGTATAATCATCTATAGCCTTTACACCTACCTCATCAGCACTCGCTTTTTCTGTATTATATGCTTCACCATTCTTTAGCACATATAACATATAGGCATTATTGGCCGCCACCGTTGGATTGAGTGCGCGTTTCCAAGCATATTCAAAATCCTTAGCCGTAACGGGTTTGCCATCAGACCATTTTGCATCAGAACGAATTTTAAACGTATACACCAGCCCATCCGAAGACATAGTCCATGACTCCGCCATAGCCGGTTCAGGCATGTCTTTATCATTCAATCGAGTGAGACCTTCAAAGATTGCTAATTCTACCGTTGATTCAGGCAACGTAGAGGATTTAGCTGGATCTAAGGTGGATGGCTCTTGCTCCAATGCATAGCGCAACGTATCAGCTGGTATCGTTTCACCACTGCGACTACATCCCGCCATTAGCGTTAAACTCAATATTAATATAAGCAGTACACTATATATGCCCAGTCGTTTCATACACAACTCCTCACGCTAGCCCTAAGGCAGCTTATTTTCTAAAAAATCTTTTATCATATACCCCATCTTAGCACCTAAATGAATGCCGTCCGTATTAGGTACTCCTGAAATAAACACAATCATGCCAAAGGTTCCTTTTACCAAAGGCAAAATACCACCATCATGTTCTACATTATCTAATACACCTGTTTTATGATAAAAAATAACCTCTTCCCCCCAATAAAACGGCAATTTATCACGAAATTGTTGACGCCCTAATAGTTGCCACATCTCATGGCCTAACGGCCCCGTTTCACGTTGTCTGTAAATATACTCATATAGCACCATCAAATCAAGGACTGTCATCACATTTTCGCGGCCTTCTGTACGGGCCATCTCATCCATCATATAGCGTGTAAGCTGTGTATCTTTTAAACCGAGTGAATGAGCAAATTCATTAACTGTCTCCATACCTATATGATGAATCAATAAATTCGTCGCCCAATTATCACTAAGTACCATCATGAGACGACACAATTCCAAATAAGTGAAACGATGATGCATGTCCAACTCTTGCAAAGCACCACCGCCCCATACTCGTGGCCTATCTCGTAACCCTATGGTATCTTGCAAATTCAATGTCCCTGCCATAGCTTTACTAAAAACAGTAGCCATAATGAGTACTTTAATCATACTCGCACTGGCATGAATCATCTGTAGGCCACGACCAGCTACTTCAGCCATAGGTGCCTCCTCATCAAAGCGAACAACCAAGTATGAGATGTGTCCCGTAGGCGCCAGTTCTTCAATTAATGTATTTAAACCAACTTCTAATCCTTTACCAGCTAATATTTTTTCCATATATATATCCTATCTTCACACCATATTTGCTAACGTCGCCAACAGGCCACTTTTTGTTGTCCTCGAACGACAAGTGGTGGTTTATCCTCTTCACACTCCGGCATTTTTTCAGGACAACGTGAAGCAAATGGACAGCCACTTACTGTCATTAATGGACTTGGCACTTCGCCCGTTAATACTGGTCCAATCGTCATATGTGGTGCCAAAGGCGCATTTAATGAAATAAGAGCCTGTGTATAGGGATGTAATGGCGTTTCATATACAGCCTTTGTCGGCCCTTCTTCCACAATGCTACCTAAATACATAACCGCAATTCGTTGACTTACATAGCGAACCATATTTAAGTCATGAGAAATAAAAACATAGCTAATGCCCTGTTCTGCTTGTAACCGTTCTAAGAGAGAGACAATTTGTACTTGTATAGACACATCAAGCGCCGAAATAGGTTCATCACAGATGATACACTGCGGTTCACTAATTAAAGCACGGCCAATCCCAATTCGCTGTCGTTGGCCACCACTAAATTCATGTGGATACCGTTCACCCTGCGCTTTGGTAAGGCCTACTTGTTCTAATACAGCCTCCACTTTTGCGCGCTTATCGCCTTCACTAAGAGCCCTCCCCATAGCCATTCGCACAGTTAAGGGTTCTAGTAAACTTTGTCGTACTGTCATCCGTGGATTTAAAGAAGCGTAAGGATCTTGAAACACCATCTGAATATGGTTGAGCACATGTTGTTGATCCGCTTTGCCTTGAATCTCTTGCCCCGCTACGATAAGGCGCCCTGAAGTTTTAGGATATAAACCCATCAAGGTACGACCAAACGTAGATTTACCACAACCAGATTCTCCTACTAAGCCTAAAGTTTCACCGGCCTTTTGCTGTAATGATACGCCTTCAAGAGCACGCACAATTTGACGATGTTGCTTCAAAAGGCCGCGCCGAACTGTAAAATGCTTGGTTAAATTCTCTGTTTCCCAAATATTCATACATTCACCGCCTTTTTCTCTGCCTGAAGCCAACAGCGTACACCGTCAGTCAATGAAGGAATTTCACGTGCACAAATTCGCATAGCTTGATTACAACGAGGATGAAACGCACAACCTGTCGGCAAGCTAAACATATCAGGTGGTTGTCCACCTATCGCTTGTAAAGTTGTGGTTTCCTTCGTTGGCAAAGACCGTAACAAGCCTTGTAAATACGGATGTTTTGGATTTCCTAATAAATCTGCTACCGTCCCTGTTTCAACCACTTGCCCAGCATACATAACCGCCATTCGATCACACAATTGGGCAATAACGCGCAAGTTATGAGAAATAATTAACAAGCCCATATGCTCTGTTTTTACTAAATCTTGCAACAGTAATAAAATCTGTGCTTCCGTTGTCACATCAAGAGCTGTCGTTGGTTCATCGGCAAGCAATAATGTAGGCCGACCAGCTAAAGCCATAGCAATAACCACACGCTGGCGCATACCACCACTCAATTCATGAGGATATTGCGTTAAACGACGCGCCGCATCAGCAATACCTACTTTTTGTAACAATTCTAACGCTACCGCATCCTCATTAGCAACCACCGTATTATGCCGTTTAGCCCCTAAGCGAATCGCTTCTTTCAATTGTCTACCAATCGACAAAATAGGATTGAGTGCAGTCATCGGGTCTTGAAACACCATAGCTACAGTAGTACCTCGAAGCACTCGCCATTGCGATTCTTTATACTTTGTACAATTCTCACCGGCTACCGTTAGCGAATCCACTGACACAGTGGCTCTATCCGCTGGTAACAAACCCATTAGAGATTGTAACGTAACCGATTTACCACAGCCAGATTCACCAACCAAGCCAACGACCTCACCTGGTTGTACCACGAGTGATACACCACGTACCGCTGGTACAGGCCCTGCAAAAGTATGAAATGTCACTTGTAAATTTTCTAATTTCACTAAAGGTGATTCTCGCTTACTTAAATAACGCTGCTCTAGCGCATGCTCTTTAATAGCTGTATTCATCGTTTCACCTCCCCTTTTGGATCTAATGCATTACGCAATCCATCACCAAAGAAGGTAAATCCAAGCATAGTAATCCCAATCGCTAAAGCAGGCGCAATCAGTTGAAACGGATAGGACCGCATAGAATTAATCCCTTCAGCAGCTAAAACACCCCAACTCGCCATTGGTGCGTTTACGCCAAGACCAATAAAGCTCAAAAAAGCTTCCGTAAAAATAGCTTCTGGAATTGCCAAAGTCATAGTTATAATAATAGGCCCTACACAATTAGGCAGCATGTGACGGAATAAAATTCGCCAAGCTGGTACCCCCATAGAACGAGCCGCCAATACATATTCTTCATTTTTTAATGTCACAATTTGACTTCGAACAATACGTGCCATAGTCAGCCAATACGCAATTCCTAGCGCAATAAAAATAGATGTTAAACCAGGCGACAAAACAACCATGAGCAAAATGACATATAGCAATAAAGGTATGCCATATAATATATCTACAAAGCCCATCATCAAACGGTCAACTTTCCCACCGAAAAATCCGGCTACGCTACCATAAATAACGCCAATGACTAAATTAATGGCCGCTGCCACAAAGCCTACGGCTAAAGAGATACGCGCCCCATATACAACACGTATATATAAGTCACGCCCCAATGTGTCCGTACCAAACCAATGTTCACTCGACGGCCCTTGATTTGCTTGTGCTAAATTTTGATCCGCATAGGTATACGGTGATAACCAGGGTCCAATCAAGGCCAACAGCAACATACATATAATAATAAATAGACCTACTAACGCTAACTTATTTTCTTTTAAGCGTTGCCAAGCATTAGGTCGTGGACGATACGCCGTTTCAGTCACTACGGCCGTCGGCGCTAATGGTAAAAAATCATCAACAGCTCTCATGGCGTTTCCTCCTCTTCCATCGTTACTCGGGGATCCACTAATGGGTATATTAAATCAACCAGTAAATTAAAACCTACTACTAAAGCACTATAAAAAATAGTCACACCTAAAATAACAGTATAATCACGATTATAAATAGACGTAACAAAATATTTCCCAAGACCAGGAATGGCAAATATTGTTTCTACAATAAAACTCCCTGTCAACAAAGCCGCTGCTAACGGCCCTAAGTAGGTAAGAACTGGCAAAATAGCATTCCCTAAAGCGTGTTTCAAAATAATAGTACGATTAGCTAACCCCTTTGCGCGGGCGGTTTTAATATATTCCTGTTGTAACACATCTAACATGGTAGCCCGCGTTAAACGAGCAATAAAAGCCATCGGTTGTGCCCCTAGTGTCAAAATTGGTAACACCATGTAAGCCGGACCTTTCCACAACGCAACAGGAAATATAGGCCACACAAAACCAAGCCAATATACCAATACAGCACCTATGATAAATGTTGGCACAGATATACCTAGCGTAGAACCAAAAGTAATTATATAATCAAGCCAAGTATTGGGCTTTAAGGCACTACCAATCCCCGCCGTTACGCCACCAATCACAGCAAATAAAAGAGCCCCTAAGCCTAATTGAGCTGACACGGGGAAGGATTCCCCTATAATATCATTCACCGAGCGCCCTAAATACTTATAAGAAGGGCCTAAATCTAATTGCACAACATGTTTCATATAATCAGTGTACTGCTGCCATACAGGATCATTCAAATGATACGTTGCTTCAATAGAGGCTTTAATCTGTGGTGGCAATTTTTTCTCTTCTGTAAAAGGACCACCAGGAATGGCATGCATGAGCATAAATGTAATCGTAATAATCGCCCACATAACCACTACGGCCCCTATCAAACGTTTTAGTAAATAGGTACCCACATAATCACTCTCCTTATTTGATAAGATGTATATATCTATTATACACGAGTCTGCCTGATTTCCTATGACAGAATATAGAATGTAAAGCATGTGTTCTGTATACATATATAAACAAAGTTCCATCTGTCCTATCTAAAATAAAAATTCTGTATATTTACATATGACACTTTATTTTTTACAATAGGTGTCAGACAAACGAAATATAACATAGTTAAATCAACAAAACTACTTAATACCTACTAAGTTATCTAACTATGAAAAGAAAAGAGGTTATATCATGAAAAATCCAGTACCTGTAGTATTATCCATCCAAGACATGAGTTCTATCGGCCGTTGTTCTTTAACAGTCGCTATGCCAATCTTAAGTGCCTTTGGCTCACAAGCGGTGCCATTTCCAACAGCCCTTTTGTGTAACCATTTGGAGTACCCAAACTATGAAATGGTTGATTTTTCAGAACACCTTCGTCCTTTTATGGATTGTTGGGAAAAAAATAATATTACCTTTGATGCCATTCAAAGTGGTTTCTTAGCCTCCCCTGATCAAATTCATATTGTAATCGAAGCGATTGAACGTTTCGGTAAGAATAAACTCATCATCGTAGATCCTGCCATGGCCGATGATGGCAAACTTTATGCTGTATATAATGATACGATGGTGCAAGAAATGCGTAAACTCATTGCCCATGCTCATATTATTAAACCTAATTATACAGAAGCCAGTTTCCTCTTAGGTCACGCTTATGAACCAGAAACAGTTGATGAAGCTAAAATCCACCAATTATGTAAAGAACTTCACGAATTAGGGCCTCGTCATGTCATTATGTCTGGTGTACCTCATCAATCAGAAGCTGTAGTCGCTGTCTATGACGGTGAAACAGACGACTTACAAATCGTAAGCACTACGTTAGTTCCTGTCAAAGCCCACGGTACAGGAGATATTTTCACCGCCGCTCTAACCGGTGCATTAATGCAAGGCTACGATACATTAGAAAGTGCTAATATTGCCGCTAACTTTACAACAGATGCAGTTAAATATACGCATGAAACGATTGGCTCCATGCGTGATGGACTATTATTTGAACGCCTCTTAGGTCGTTTGAGCCAGTTAATTAAATAAGTTTGAGGAGGTCTCACACTTTGAATTTTTCTATTCGTGATATTATTTATATTGGTATGCTATCAGCTCTCTGTGCGCTAGCTACCACCCTTTTAATCCCTTTACCTACTGGTGCCATGGTTCACTTAGGTTCCGCAGCCCTCTTTACAATAGCCGCTTTATTTGGTGGTCTTTATGGTGGCCTAGCAGGTGCTATTGGATCGGGTCTCTTTGATCTCGTTATGGGCCACTCTGCCTATACTTTATTTTCTATTATAATCAAAGGGCTCTCCGGACTCATTGTGGGCTATATGGTAGTGGGCTTTCGTCCTAATCCGCGCAAAGCCCGTGAATCAACTTGGATGCGTTTATTACTCGCTATGCTAGTAGGTAGTATTTGGACTGCTCTTGGATATTTTGTCGCTTGGGAATATGTACTCAATAGTTTTGCAGCTGCTGTAAGCCGTCTACCAGCCACATTCTTAACAAGTGGGGTCGGTATTATCGTAGCGCTTTTCTTAGTCAATGCCTTACGCAAAGTAATTCATAAATAATAAATAATAAATTAGTATTAAAAACCATATAGTATAAAAACCAATAGTATAAACTTATAAATATATTGGTATCATTCCTTTTAGGAACCTATCTCTCAAAAACGGCACAGGAGCTTCTCCCTCCTGTGCCGTTTTACACTTCATCTCCCACTTATTTTTTCTAGTCATATCCTATAGTATCGTGGTATAATAATAAAATTGAAGAAACTAGAAAAGGAAGATTTCATGGATGTTTTATTTAATATAGGCCAAGCTTTTGTAATGGGGCTTATTGCCTTTGCCATTACACGCTGGGGCTATGTACATAATATTAAAATATTATATCTCCAAGGGCGACTTAATCGGCTCCAATTTTTAATTGGTCTCATCGGCTTAACTTTAGTCGTTAGCTTATTTAATAATCTCATCAGTACTATGATGAATAATGTAGTCATTTTAGTTTCCTATTGGGGTGTCCGCCTATTGGCCTTCTTAGGGCATGCCATTATTTTATCATTGTACTATGTGCTCTATGCGCGCCGTGTGCAAGACTTTTCACTTCACGGTATCGTAGGTATTTGTTGGTGTATATTCATCGCGTTTACCTATCCCTACTTACCTATTAAATCTACCAGCGCGGCCTTTATGGTCATTATCTGGATTGTTAATTTAGTATTACTCGTTATCCCAGGGAGCGGTAAACCTAATCGCTATGGGGATGTAGCCTTATGGCCAAAAAAGAAAATCGTAAAAAAGAGGATCTGACGATTCTCTCTTACAACAAAAAAGGCCCCTATGACCATTGTTGCCATGCAACTCAGGTCATAGGGGCCCTTTTTTTATTACTTACTTTCTCTCATATGTTTTCAAGGTAAACACCAACTCATTAATAGACGCACTCAAGGAATCCATCTTGTGCTCTAGCCGAATCAATAAATAGGCGGCTACCACCATAGGAAAACCATAGTTGGCCGTGGCTGTTAGAATTGCTTCCATAAAAACACCTCCTCACTGTTATACATTCCAGCAAGGAGGCACCGTCAACTTTATTGATTAACTTTATTAACGGATAATTAACGAATCAGTAGCATCCATTCTAATAAAGTACAAACTATATACGCTATAATAAATTTAATTTTTTGCTTGCGATCGCGATCTTCATCGGCCATCTTTAAGCGTTGTGCCAAGAATCGTTTATCGCGAATTTGTAGTAATAAATCACGAATACTAGCTTGGCTTTTTTCATCCACTTCTTTCCCGTTTTTCTTTAAAGCTTCTTGTTGGATTAAAATACGTCGCTGCAGTTTACGCATCTGTATTTTGATATTATTATGAACAAAAACACTCTGCCATTTCTTACGCGAATCAAAATACATATAAATATATCGAGGAATATTCATAACAATAAAACTGATACACAAAATCCCCAACGAAATTAAGAAGTATGTAGAAAAAGAGAATTCAATCGTTTCAGTTGGTAAATAATGATGAAGAATAATAAAACTAATCCATACCCCGATTGGTAACAGTAAGGCGGCTGCCATATCAATAGAGCGTACCCAACTTGTTTTCACCGGTACTTCTGGCACATTATAGGTTTCTACTTCATCGCGAAAGGCATAGTATTCCAACCGCAATACAGACTGATCGGTACGGGCATTGATTAAAATGGCTGGGCCCTTTGCTTCTGGACAACGATTAGGCCAAGAAATCAATCGACGAATCGGACTATCAGGGGCTAAATCAAAGCGGATAATCCCTTTCTTTTCAAAACGAACCGTCGAACTATCATCGCCGATTTCAAATGGATTAAAGAAGGTTCCTAATAAACTTAAACTCCAATTGCCCAATAAATGAACAATGGTATTTAAAATAAAACCACCCATATCGACATCAGCCATATTTAGTTTCACTGAAAAACTTGACGCATAATCGTCAAACCATAAATCTTCAATGGTAAATTCTATAGTAATTACGTTACCTAAGGTAGTAATAATCCCTAGATACACTTTATTATTAGCTTCAAACTCAAATGTAACAGAATAAAACAACCAATGATTGCGCAATTGTGCTTTGAGGATACGATTAATCGCATCTTCTTCAACATTGATAATGCGATGATCATATAAATCGACCTCACTAGGTGTCGACGGCGTTGACTCAACTGGCACAGGCGTAGCAGTTGTTTCATCAACCTGCTTGCGTGATCTAGCTGTCATCGATTCTGCTATCTCCAATAATCGCGTGACTAGATTATTCATAACGCCTCCTATGGATTTAGCACGTTGTTAACATTCCAATTATACCACATAAAGTATGTTTTTTGAACTCTTCTCCCTTATACCGTTTCCATAGATAATTTACGATACGCATAAAAAGCACCTTGTTTAGCCATAAGTTCATCATAGGAACCATCTTCAATAATCTGACCTGCTTCTAAAAATAAAATACGATCCATCTGTTCCAGACCCGCTAAATGGTGCGTAATATAAAGTACCGTTTTCCCTTGCATCAATGAATATAACGACGTCTGCAATTCCTGACGTACCACTTGATCAAGCCCTTCTAGCGGTTCGTCCAATAATAAAACGGGGCTATTCCGAAGCCACAAACGGGCTAAGGCAAGTCGCTGTCGTTGACCCCCACTAACACCAGCGCCACCACTGCCAATGATTGTTTTAATACCTTGCGGTAAAGTTTTAACCCAATCAGTAAGGGCCGCAAACTGTAAAGCCGCTGTCAGTTCTTCTGCTGTTGCCGTTGGCTTTGCTAAGCGAATATTATCTTCTACGGTCGCGTGGAATAAATACGTGTCCTGTGTTAAAGCACCATAGTATTCACGAGCTTTTGCTATGGGTAATTGACGCAATTCATAGTCATTCAAATAAATATGGCCTTCATAATCATAAAATCGTTCTAACATGGTAAGCAAAGTGGTTTTACCTGAACCACTAGGCCCAACAATAGCCACTTTTTCGCCTGCTTTAATCTGTAATGACATATGCTGATACACATACGCTCTATCATAAGCAAAACTTACATCATCTAAGCGAATCCCTACTGGCCCTACTGCGCTAACACTAGTGTCATCAATTTTCTGATTATTATCCTGAGTATTAGTTACCGATTCAACGACAGCTGGTTTTTGTTCTGCCAGCTGGACTAATCGTTTCATAGCCGCCAAACTTTCACGCCCATGATACCAAGCAATCGTTAAAGGACCTAACGCTTCAAAATATGACTGTAAGGATATGGCAACAACAGCAATAAAAATCCCCGCCTGTTGGCTACCATGGGCCAAAGGAATCATAATAATGGCCCCTGCTACCATGGTCAATTGTGTCAGCCCAAGGAATAAGGTATCACCCAAATTAGTACCACTGTGCACTCGACTTTGCGCTTTTGTCAATGCATCGAATTGCCCTTCTACTAATTCAGTAACTCGCTGTTCTTGTTTATATGTAATAATATCCATAATACCAGCTAAACTTTCCACAATAGTATCCTTAATAGTACTCCGTGAAACTAAAACAGCTTCAGTGGCCACTTGATTATGTTTAAACACTAAAAAGGGAATGCCTACAGCGCCCAATACAAAGGCTACACCTAATAACCATAGCAATGAATAACTAAAGAAGCTAAGGAAGTACAAGCCTATACCTGTAAGTAATATAGCGCCTACAGGCGGTATAATAACACGCAAATAGAAAAATTGTAATGTTTCAATATCTGCCATAATACGGCCCAAAATGTCCCCCGAACCAAGACGGTGTAAAGCGGCCGGCATGAGGGGCTCTAGTTTTTGGTAAAACCAAACCCGTAGGCCGTAAAGCCCTTGAAAGGCCATATGATGCGATACATACCGTTCTGCATAACGACAAACAGCCCTGCTAATCCCAAAGAAACGCACCCCAACAATGGATAAACTTAGCGCAGCAAGTTCAGGCCGTAATGCAGCTGACGTAATTAACCACGCTGACGTAGTCAATAAGCCCACATTCATGAAAACAGTTAAAAATGAAAGTAACAAACTTAACCATAAAGAATTGCGTGCAGGCCCTAATACAGCAAACAAGCGTCGCAACGAATCCCAAGCAGAAGTAGTATCCGCCAAAATCTGTTGAGATTGTTGAGATTGTTGGGTTCCCTTAGAACCAAGAGAATTCCTATTCTTCGTTACATCACTCACTACCTGCGCTTCACCGGTTTTATCGTCTATTGGCACCACTGTATCTATATGTTCTGTGTACTCTATGTACTCTGTAGGGTCTGCCTCTTCGCCAAGCGGCTCACCAAGACCAGCTCGCACTAATTCACTAAAATAGCCTTTCTTTTGAACCAATGATTCAAAAGAGCCCGCTTCAACTAAGTGTCCTTCTTTCAATACTAATAAAGTATCTGCCCAACGCATCGTTTGTACCCGATGTCCGATGAGCAATACAATTTTATCTTGCATTAACCGTTGCAGAGCAGTGGCTAAACTTCGTTCCGTTGCTACATCCAAATGAGCCGTTATTTCATCGAGTACTAAAATAGGAGATTGCTTTAAAAAGGCACGCGCAATCGCTATACGTTGGCGTTGTCCTCCAGAAAGGCCTAAGCCCCCTTCACCAATAATTGTATCCAGTCCTTGTGGTAACGAATTTACAAACGCCTCTGCCTCAGCGGCTACTACAGCATTATGCAAGTCTTCTTCTGAAACGACTTGGCCAAATACAATATTGTCTCGTAAAGTACCACGGAATAAATGAGGTTGTTGTGGTACAAAGGTAACAGCATCTCGCCAAGCCTCACTATCTAGCGCCAAGATATTCGTATCATCAACTAATATCTTTCCTTTAGTTGGCTCCATAAGACGCAATAATAAATGAGCTAATGTACTCTTGCCAGCGCCACTACCACCTACAAGCATTGTTACTTCACCACGACGTAAGGTAAAATTAATATCTTCTACGGCCCAAACAGTATTTGGCGCTTGTCCATACGCATAGGATACCTCTTGAAAGACCACCTGTTCTATATGCGTGGCTGGATTTAACACGCCTGTAGGAGGTTCCTCAATGGGAATGGCTAAGAAATCATCAATTTTAGCTAAACTCACCTGCCCAGCCATACCTGTATGGAAAGCCGCGCCTAATTGACGTAATGGCGCATAAAACTCAGGTGCTAACAAAAGTACAAAAAAAGCGGGAAGAAACGTTTCATGACCATATAATAAGGCCATCCCCATATATACAGCAATGAGCGCTGTACTAATAGTACTCACTAATTCAAGAACTAAGGCCGATAAAAAAGCAACCCGAAGCACTCGCAAAGTAGAATCCCTAAATTCAGCGGATAAACGAGCAATGACCTCCACTTGTTCCTCAGAACGACCAAATAATTTCAATGTAGCAATACCTTGTAATACGTCGAGAAAGTGGCCACTTAAAAAACTCATACGTTCCCATTGTTCTTTATTCATGGATTCTGCTTTTTTACCAATCAAAATCATAAAGAACGGAATCAATGGAAATGTAATTAACAAGATAATCGCTACCCATGGTGCAGCATCAATAATAGCAATAGCCATCACCAACGGAATCATCATAGCATACAGCATTTGTGGCACGTAGCGCGCAATATAAGCCTCTACACTTTCTAAACCATCTGTCATCAAATGGACTACATCACCATGACGTTCGCCAGTAAAAGGTCCTAATTTTAATAAATGATGCCAAATTTTCTCGCGCAAATCCTGCTTAGCTAATACAGCTAACCGTCCAGCCGTTCGTTCTTGACAATACGTAGCTATCATACGCACAGCAATAGAAAGTAATAGGCAACTTATCGTGCCCCATACAGCCGTCAATGGTTGCCCTTCAAAAAATGTTTTTTCAATCAATACAGCAAAGAACCAGGCTTGCCCTACAATGCCAAACGTGCCTAGCAAACTAAAAATCCCTAACCCTATAGCCTTTCCCTTAAACCGAAGTAACTCTTCACGAGCGGTTTTGACTATCACAAAAGCCTCCTATTATAAAAAAGGAAATGCACATTTTACAATGTGCATTTCCCAACCATTACTAACTACTAAGTAGCCATCACATTAGCTCTTAATCGCCCCAAAGCACAAAGCCATCATCATTTTCATCAGGAATTTCAACTTTTTCAGGTAATGTTTTAGTGATGACATCCCCCGTTGTTGCATCAATCAATACATCCTGCTCAACAAGGCCCATTTTTTCATCCGTATGGTAAATGGTAACTTCATATTTTACCTTACCTTCTTCAGCTTCTAATTCCCAGCCTTTACTAATAGCATCGCCACCAATGTTAGCTACAGCTACCGCTTCTGCTTTCTTAGGTTCAATCACATTTAATGGATTAAAAACTTTACTTGGAATATCTTTTTCCTTACCATCAATTTCTTCTTTTAAAATCTTAGACGTAATAACATCTACAGAAATCTTATATGTATTTTTCAACGTGTAGCCTGTTACTTCATACGCAAAACGGCCACGATCTGGTTTCAACGTAATGGAGTGAACTGCAGAATTAGGATATTTCGCCAAAAAGATACCAGCTACCTGACGCATGGACAAAACCATAGACTGATTAGGTCCTTCAATTGTTAACGTTGGATTTACGTCTGCTGCTACAGCAACTTGTGGTACCGCCACAGCTGCTACGCCTACAGCAAATGCACAAGCTAGTACACTAGCGAATGATTTCTTTTTCATATAATAACCTCCTGGATATGTGCATACTTCATTATTCTCTAAGTATACCATAGAGTTTTATGAAAACTCAATTTTAAATATAAGTTTCATTACTATCTGGCTTATGTTCAAGTCGTTTATCTACGTCTTCTTTAATCAATTTATAAATAGTCGCAGCCAATGGCACACTCAATAAAATCCCGGGTACCCCATACAACGTACCACCAATCGTAATCGCCGCAAACACCCAAATACCGGGCAATCCTACAGAACTGCCTACAATACGAGGATAGATAACATTCCCTTCAATTTGCTGCATAACAACAAGAATAATAAGGAAAATAAGCGCATCCATCATGTTAACAGATAAAAGCATAATAAGACCCATTAATCCGCCGATATACGCCCCTAACAGAGGAACTAAAGCGGTTAAACCAATTACGCAACCAATGGTCATTGCATACGGTACTGAAAAGCACCATAAACCAACACCCACCATAAGACCCAAAATTAAAGCATCTAAAAATTGCCCAATGAAAAAGCTACTAAACACCTGACTTGCTACACGCCATACATGAACAAACCCTTTAATACGATGTTCTTTGCCATAAGCCCGTGAAACGCGCCCCAATTGACGACGTAACACTTCTTTATCCAATAACACATAAATAGCGAAAATAAGGCCAATCACAAAGTTGAAGACCATTTCCACCGTATCACTCATAGTCTTCATTATATAACGACCGCTATCAGCCCCTACTTGGCGTAATTGTTCAACTACATTTTCCGTAGAAATAGAATTCATAACGCCAGATGTTGAAATATAGGGTGTATTGTTAATAAATTGATCTACCCATTTAGATGACTCATCATATAAGCCTGGTAAAGCCTGTACAATAATTCCTAGCGAATGAACTAATTGTGGTATCGCCATACGCCCCACTAGGAAAATAGCTAATAAGACGGTTAAAATCGCCAATACTACACAAACAGGCCGACGAGTAGTATGTTGCCAACCACTTACTTTAGTTGGGAAATAAATGCGTTCAAAACATTTCACAATAATATTTAAAATAAATGCAATTAAAATCCCCCAAATGAGTGGCATCACAGCATCCATTCCCATTCGAAAAGTTTCTAACACTGAGTCAAATTTAATCGTAAATAGAAATACTAAGCCTCCCAAAAGGATTAGACTAATAATCGATTTATACTCTTTAAAAAAACTCATTTTTCTCGTTCCTTACATAGTATATTTTAGTGTTCAAATTAAGCAAATAGGGCTTGTAAACGTTCTTCATCTAATAAGGTACCTACTGTAAATGGTCCAAAAAGGCCAAAGCGTGCACTTACTTCATCAAAACGCATTTCATTAACAATCTTCTTAAATTGAACGGCATCATCTGACATAAGAGTAATGCCCCATTCCCAATCATCAAGGCCACAAGCACCTGTAGTAAACTCTTTAATCGTTTCTTCGTACTTTTTACCAATTTGACCATGAGAACGCATCATACGGCCCCGTTCTGCTCGATCTGTCATATACCAATTGTCTTCTAAATTACGGCGTTTACTCATTGGATAGAAGCACATATATTTTAAACGAGGAATATGAGGATATAAACGAGCTTGTACTTTAGGATGATTAATATCCGTCTTCATATAATTACTTACTTCAATAACCGATACGAAGGAAGCCGTTGGCTCTAATACCGCACCGATCGCCAATTTACGAAGTTCAATTTCTTTAGCGGTTACCTCTTCCAACGTTGGTTGCAAGAACCAAATTAAAATATCACCTTTACCACCAGCCACATTATATAAGGCATAGCTCGAAGTTTCTGCTTGATGACCAGCTTCTAACTTGGCAATAAATGCTTTAAATTCTGCTAATGCTTTAATTTGACGTTCTGTATCCCAAGCTTGCCATTTTTCAAAATTAATTTTGTAGGTCGCATGAATACTAAACCAACCCTCATAGGTTAAAATCGCTTTTTCATCAATACTTGCTGCTTCACCATGACCAACATGACCAGCCTGTCCCATATGTTGTTCGCTCATCATAATTCCTCCTTTAAAATATATTAAAACTTAACGTTCATTCACCATATGTTGCACTAATTCATGCGCTTGGCGCACACCATCAGGCATGCCTACACCATCAAAAGGCGTGCCAATCATATGAAGTCCAGGATATGCTTTAGCCGCATAATCTCTTAAACGGCCAATCAAATCGCGATGTCCCACTTTATATTGTGGCATGCTCTTATTAAGACGCGTTAACTCTACCCAAATTGGCGTAGCCGTAAATTTCATAATACGCTGAATTTCACGAATCGCCAAGGCTTTAAGTTCATCTTCATTAAAGCGTTGCACCGTATCATCACCGGGCTTACCCATGAATACTCGAAGCACCACTTTATCTTGCGGTGTAGTTTGAGGCCATTTAGCTGTAATATATGTACAAGCTGTCAATGGCGTTTCACTCTTGCGGGTAATTACAAACCCGGTCCCATCTAAAGATGCATCAAAGTTAGCTCGATCAAAAGCCATGACCGCAATCGCACAAGAAGATAAGTCCATATTCATAAGTTCACTAAATTTTTTATCTTCACTAAACCACGCCTGATAGCTTTGTGGCGGGGTTGTAATAATTACCTCATTATATGGACTCTTAACAGTACCACCCAGTACATACCCCTGTTTTGTTTTTTCAATTGATGTAACGGGCGTACTCTTATGAAGCGTCACATTAGCAGGCATTTGACCAACCAACGCATCAATAATAGATTCTAATCCGCCAGTTAACTGCCGAAATTGACCGCTTGGCTTAATGTGACTACTAGCCCGCTGTTTACGAGCCGCCAACATTCCTTTGACCATATTGCCATGTTTCCGTTCTAAGCTGTGGAATTCTGGGAACGTCGCATCTAAGCTTAATTCATAAATATCGCCACCATAAATCCCTGATAGTAGTGGCTCAATCAATTTGTCCATCATTTCTTGTCCCAGGTGATATTTGAAAAAGTCACCAATCGACACATCACCCTCAGTCGGATAGGGACTTTTGAAATAATCTTGCATAGCCCGAATTTTGCCAGGCCAAGATAGCAAAGTAGATTTTGCAAATGGCACAAACTCTGTAGGAATCCCTACGATAGCCCCACCTGGTAAAGGATACATAGCACCACGATCATAAATAAAAGCCTGACCCGTTGCATTAGTTACAATGGTGTCTCCTAAGCCTAATTCATTAATTAAATCTGTCATGGACTGTTTGCGAGCTAAGTACGAATCTGGTCCTACTTCTACCACATAGCCATCGACACGTTTAGTCTTTATTTTTCCACCAAATCGATTTTCTTGTTCAAATACATCAATTTGCCAATCCGGTTTCGCTTGACTTAAATAGTAGGCTGCTGTAAGCCCCGTCAAGCCACCACCAATCACAGCTATTCGACTCATTCTGTCACCTCGTCTTTTATTGGCACTCGCCGTACTGCCTGTGCCATAGCTTTTACAAATGTTTCATCTGTATTTGGCATCGGTACACGCTCATACATTACCTGTAATTCATCACAAAGTGCTTTACACGCTATATCATTATCATACAAAATTTCTAAGTGATCACATACAAAGCCTATGGGAACATATACAATAGCCTCTACTGAATTTGCCACTTGACGGGTTACTTCCGCCACATCAGGAGTCAGCCAGTCCCCTCGAACGCCAGCACTTTGCCAAGCCATGGAATACTGCGTAAGTCCCACTTGCTCCGCAATATGATGAGCCGTTGCTTCTACAACTTGCGGATAGGTATCCCCCATATGAATTACATGATACGGCAAACTATGCGCTGTAAAAATTACACCGACTTGCTTATCTTTCACCACGTCTAATGTCTCTTGAAGCGCTTTACACCAATAAGCCAAAAATTCTGGCTCCTCATTCCATGCGGTTACTTCGCTAATCATGAGACCATACCGGGCTGCACGGCGCTTAGCCCGTTCAAAATACGAAGCCGTAGCAAACATTGAAAAATAAGGGGCCATTACAATGGCCACTGCTTCGGTTATCCCCGCTTCATGCATAGAGGATACTGCATCTTCAATGAACGGGGCCATATGTTTATGGCCCACAAATAATTCATATTCTATATCGTTACTAGACTCATTAAGCTGTTTTACTAATCGTTCAGCCTGTCCCCTTGTAATATCAGCTAATGGTGACAATCCCCCAATCGCCTCATAACGCCGTTTTAAAACGGCTACTTCTTCCTCAGTCGGTGCATATCCACGGCGAATGCTCGTATAATAAGGCATTAAATCTGCCTCTTTTTCAGGCGTACCATACGCCATTACTAATAAACCAATCTTTTGTTTCATTTAGTCCTCGCTAGCAACTCGTTACTTCATGTACATACGTTACAATCCGCTTGAGTACCTCCGGATTAGCTTCTGGTACCACGCCATGGCCAAGATTAAAAATATGCTTGCCATGAACCGCCCCTGCCGCTAATATGCGGTCAATTTCTTTTTGAATCGTTGACCAATCGGCAAATAAATACGCTGGATCTAAATTCCCTTGAACCGCTTGCGTAATGCCCATAGCTTTTGCATCTTCAATCGGGCAACGCCAATCAAGACCAATCACATCAAGTGGTAAGGTGCGCCATAATGGCAATAGATGATACGTACCTACCCCAAACATAGTAATCGGCGTCGTTGGATATTTTGCCTTCAAAGATGTAATCAATTCCTTCATAAATGGGTAAATCCGCGTTTCATACTCGCGAGCGCTCACCGCACCTACCCAAGAATCAAAAATCTGAATAGCACCAGCGCCTGCTTCAATTTGAGCACCTAAGTAGACAATACTCATGGCGGTCAACTTAACCATTAGCGCATCCCATAAATCAGGACGGGCCACTAACATTTGTCGCGTTTTTTGATACGTTTTAGAAGGCCCCCCCTCTAGCATATAACTAGCTAACGTAAAGGGAGCGCCACCAAACCCAATGAGTGGCACTTCAAGTTGCTCTTGTGTCAATATGCGAATGGTTTCAATTACATGAGGTAAAGATTCTGCCATATCAAGTGCACGTAGGGCCGCAATATCCTCAGCAGTACGAATTGGATTACCAATAACTGGTCCAATCCCCGGTTTTAACTCTACATCAACACCGATAGGGACTAATGGCGTCATAATATCTTTATATAAAATAGCAGCATCTACATTATATTCTTCTACCGGTAAACGTGTGATGTAGGCACACAATTCCGGCTGTTGTGTAATCTCGAACAAGGAATATTTTTCCTTAATACGGCGATATTCTGCTTGACTGCGACCAGCTTGTCGCATAAACCATACAGGGCAATGAGTTGTTTTTTCCCCGCGGATTGTTTGTAAATATGTCATATTCATGAGATAGTCTTCTTTCTCCTAGTCTAGGTATATACTTAATCTTACCATTTCTGGTGACAAATGAAAACTTTTTTCCATGAATTTCACGAATTTAGGTAAATATTTCATTTATAACATAAAAGAGGCCATATAGTGTTGCAACACTATACGACCTCTTTTGTGACTAATGTTCTATTGTCTGCCAACTGTCAGTTCCTGCTACCGCCGTGCAAATGCACTGTCCACGCTATACCGACCAGGACCAGCAATAAAAAGCATAATAGACCCAAACATCATTTGAGATGGGTAATCCCACTTAAAGAAACCGCCACCTAAGGCTGCATACGTAGCAATTAATAATGTAAAAGCCACAAGCAAAGCACCTAAACGAGTTAAAAAACCTAAAATAATTAAGAAACCACCTAATAATTCTGCGGCGGCAGCAGCCATACCTAATAATAAAAAGCCATCAGGAATACCGAACTGAGCCATAGTATGACCAATATTGTATAAAGTTTGTTCACCTGCCGCAAATTTAAAATAGCCATGAGCCATCATAGATAGACCAAATACAATACGATAAAACAATAAGCCTAAATCTTGATAGCGAAATAAATTATGAAATAAAAAATTCATATAATTGTTTCAAACTCCTCTATTATGTTCCAACTCATCTACCGTACTATTATTTGATGACTTTGGCAAAGCCGTTGACTAATGGCCATAAAGTATCATCATCAGCACTGTTTAAAGCAATAATACGAGCAGATGGTCCAAAATATATATTATCATACAATACTATATGTAATGTTTCAGAATAAATCACATTACCGACAGGATTATCAAAACGCAAAGTCCCTGTATAGGTGCCATTCTTTTGAACCGTTAATGGCTCTACCACACGATATGCCTGTATTGTATTCATACTACCTGCATTAATAAGGGCCGCCAACTCTGGCAATGAAGAATCTGTTTGTTGTTTCTTTTTCAAAGAAATCACTGGCATTTTACCTTCAATTCCCAAATTACGTAAGCCCTGTTCCCCAAATCGTACATCAGCTACCAACCCATAGGAGAACACATTATCTACTTTATAACGCAATTGATATACATCAGCACTTAATACTCCTTTATCGAGTAAAAATTGCTTAAAATCCTGACTCTCTGTAAATAATGCTTTTTGTGAACCTGCCAACAAGGTTACATTATTGGGCACTTTAATATCTTTAATCGCTACCGTAGCTGGGGTAGCTGCATTAGCAAAACTAGTTACACTAACCGTTAGCGCCAACGCCAGCGTGGCACACCAAGTGGTTGCTTTCATGGACAACTCCTCTTTTAATATCTACTGTCTCAAACTTATAAACAAGCTTATAAATTATAAATAAACTGATAAATCATAGTGAGCGCCTACCTAAGTAGACGCTACACTCATTAACTATAAAACTACGACTTCAATAAAAATCACTACTTCAATAATAGTATTCAATCATACGGTATTCATCAATAGTATTAGCCTTTTTTCTGTGCTTTTGCCCAGCTATCACGAAGCCCAACAATACGATTCATTACAATATGATCAGCAGTGCTATCCGTATCCGTTACAAAATACCCTTGACGCAAGAATTGGAAATGATCACCTGCTTTAGTCGTTTTAAAGGCCGGTTCCCCTTTGCCATGACAAATTGTCAAAGAATCTGGATTTAACTGTTCTAAGAAATCTTTATCTGCCGTTTCTTCATCATCAGATTTCAACAAGTAATCATACAAACGAATTTCCATGTCTACTGCGGTTGTTGCTTCTACCCAATGGAGTGTCCCTTTTACCTTACGCTGGCAACCACTACCACTGCGACTTTCTGGATCATAGGTACAATGAATTTCTTTAATAGAGCCATCTTCATTCTTCACAACTTCATTGCACATAACAATATATGCACCTTTTAAGCGTACTTCTTTACCTGGTGTCATGCGGAAGAATTTCTTAACAGGCACTTCCATGAAATCATCTTGTTCAATGTAAATTTCACGACCAAATGGTACTTCTCGTGTTCCCATAGCTTCATTTTCTGGATTATTTTCGATGGTCACCATTTCAGTCTGACCTTCTGGATAGTTAGTGATGACTACTTTAACTGGTTTAATAACCGCCATCTGACGTGGTGCTTTCATCTTTAAGTCTTCACGAATACAAAATTCAAGAAGCGCAATATCTACCATGCTATCTGCTTTAGCAACACCAATCCGTTGACAGAAATCACGAATAGATTCTGGTGTATACCCACGACGACGCAAACCAGAAATCGTTGGCATACGTGGATCATCCCAACCACTTACTAACTTCTTTTCTACCAATTGACGCAATTTACGTTTACTCATTACCATATTCGTAATATTTAAACGTGCAAATTCAATCTGTTTTGGTTTTTCTTCATCAGGCCATTCTTCCAGTACCCAGTTATATAAAGGACGATGCACTTCAAACTCAAGCGTACATACAGAATGCGTAATCCGCTCAATCGCATCTTCTACTGGATGAGCATAATCATACATAGGATAGATGCACCATTTACTACCGGTACGATGATGATCTGCATGCAAAATACGATACAATACAGGGTCACGCATTACAATATTAGGTGACGCCATATCAATCTTCGCACGCAATACCTTTTCACCATCTTTATATTTACCCTCTTTCATTTCTTCAAAAAGGCGTAAATTCTCTTCTACCGAACGATCACGATAGGGGCTATTAGTACCCGGAGTAGCAAAATCGCCACGTGTATTTTTTATTTCTTCAGGCGTTTGATCATCCACATAGGCCCGCCCTTTTTTAATCAATACTTTCGCGTATTCATACATCTGATCAAAATAATCAGAGGCAAAATATTGACGATCATCCCAATCAAAGCCTAACCATTTTACATCGGCTTCAATAGAATTAACATATTCTACATCTTCTTTTACCGGATTGGTATCGTCAAAACGAAGATTCGTAAGTCCTTTATAACTCTCACCCAAGCCAAAATTTAAGCAAATAGATTTCGCATGGCCAATATGCAAGTAGCCATTTGGTTCTGGTGGGAAACGCGTATGTACTCGCTTGCCATAGGTCCCTTCTTCGTTATCTTTATTAATAATTGCTTCAATAAAATTTACTGTTTCCGTATTTGGAGTTTCCAACAATAACCATCCTCTCTGTGTTGAACTATCGTTTCACGGTTCGTATGATATCTTTTTATTGTATCACAAATCCCCTAACCATGCCACGAATAGCCTAGTCTTCTTTATAATTTACTTCTTTGTTTACACAAGTTTTTAATGGCTTACCCTGTACACCTAATATAATATTATCCGCTGTCAACATGGCCATATCTCGGCGTGTTCGATCAGTAAAAGACGCAATATGAGGCACAACTAAAGCCTTGCCTGTTTTAAGCAATGGATGGTCCGCTGGTAATGGTTCTGGGTCTGTCACGTCTAGTGCCGCATAATCAATTTCACCTTCATTAAGTGCCCATACAAGTGCCTCCGTGTCAACAATTTTGCCACGACCTACATTGACAAAGAGAGCATCTTTTTTCATCTTTTTAAAGGCCTCTTTATCAATCATATGATACGTTTCAGGTGTAAGAGGTGTTACCACTAAGACAACATCACTTTCTGCATACAGCGCATCACGATCACGATATTCTACCATATATAACTTATCATCAGGACGAGGTTTGCGGTTGTTATAAATAACCGTCATACCAAAAGCACGAGCACGGCGTGAAATGGACACACCAATATTCCCTAGGCCAATAATCCCCAAGGTACAACGACTCAAATCTTTACCTTTAATATTGGATGGACGCTGCTCCCATTGACCACTTTTTACAAAATCTGCATTTTCCATAACACGGCGACTAGCAGCCGCCACTAAGGTAAACGCCAATTCAGCCACTGACTCCGTCAATACATCAGGTGTATTACCATAAGGAATCTGGCGAGCCGTTAAATCATCAATCACAACATTATCATAGCCCACCGATGCCTGAGCAATCACTTTCAAATTTGGCGCATCAGCAATTAGATCAGCATCTACGGTAACATTATTAATGCTCCAAAGCGCATCCGCCTCTTTGAGCCATTCCTTCAATATTTCTCGAGGCATTTTGGTCTTTTCCGTCCATTGTTTAATGGTTACATGTTCTCCTAAATAGGCTAAGGCATCTTTACGCACCAAGCCTGGCACTACTACAACAGGTTTACTCATAGTATCAACCTCCTGGTAATTATATATCAAATAAATTTTAATACCTCTTATATATCTTCCCTTCTTTTCATTATATACAATTTACGCCATTAGATAAAATAGAAACATTCAAAAATTAATATATTTTAATCTTTTATTATATCGAATATTTTACACTACCATTTCCTATGAAAAATATATCGAATCAACTCATGTTTTTCCCCATATTCTCGCTACATACCATTAAATAGCTTTATCAATCGAACAATATATGTTATAGTTAATTTATAAATGAATTCAATCAGCAATAGCTTCTTAAACACATATTAAGGAACTATACTGTATAGTTGTCAATTTATAGGTATCTATTTATTTGAAAAGAGGAATTTTCATGGCATATATTGACTCATTAGCTGAATCGGAAGTAACACTACGTGATTTCAAAACAGTATTGAATCGACTCATGACCAATTACGATCCTAATCACCCTATCACAATTACGATAGAAGAATCAGGCAAATCACGTACCTTTTCCTTAGTCCCTAAACGTACTCGTCGTCGTTCTAATGGTGAAGCGTTTACTATCAAAGAAATTCCTTATGATACACTTGAAGAACCAAAAGAACCAGGCACATATATTGCTATCGACACATTTAACATTGCGGAAAATACGCCAATCCCTTTCGTATATGGTCTATATGTAGACTTTGACGGTCTCCGTGATTTACGTTTTTTCAACGATCGTCCAAGTTGTGAAAAGTGGCTAAGCAAAAAAATTAAATTACTGGAAAAATAATAATCACAGGAGGTCCTATGAAAATAGCTACATTTACATCGCCCAGTGGCGTTCGCCAATGGGGTGTCATCGATGATGAAAATCAAACAATTCTAGGCAGTGCTGATTTAGAAGAGGCCTATTATGCCTATTTGCCCGAAACAGTGGAAGAACTTATCAATCTAGGCGACGAAGGCGTTTTACTATTGGCTACCGCCCTTGAAAAACATCGTGAAACTCCAATAGCCCTCCCTTATGCTCTATCCGAGGTACTACTAGAAACACCCTTCACGCCACACCGCAATATCTTCTGTGTAGGCAAAAACTATCGGGAACATATAGCAGAATTCGACAAAACTGGCGGTGAACCAGAGCATCCTATTTTCTTCACTAAATTACCGACTACAGTAACCGGTCCTAATGGTGTCATTCCTTTACATCCCCATGCGACCTCCGAAGTTGATTATGAAGGTGAACTAGCCCTTATTATTGGCAAGCGTGGTTCCAATATTCCAGAAGATAAAGTGTACGACTACATTTTTGGCTATACAATCATCAACGATGTAACAGCACGCGACTTACAGCGCCGTCATAACCAATGGTTCCTCGGCAAAAGCCTCGACGGTTTCTGTCCCATGGGACCTGCTATTTTAATTAGTGACAAACAGCCAAAAGATTTTGAAATTCGCACCTACGTAAATAGCGAACTTCGACAATCTGGCACTACGGAAGATCTTATCTTCTCTATTCCAACCTTAATAAGCACCTTAAGTCGTGGTCTTACCTTAGAACCAGGCGACATTATTGCTACGGGCACACCATCCGGTGTCGGTGTGGGATTCAATCCACCACGCTTCTTGCAAGAAGACGATGAAGTATCCATTACTATCCCTGGCATCGGCACCTTAGCTAATACAGTAAAGATTAATGTACCGCAAACTGAAATAGAAGATTATGAAATAGAATAAGGATTTAAGGTATAAAAAGCCCATTCCCTATTTGCAGCGACCTTTACGAGCTTAACTCGTAGCGAGCAAAAATAGGGAATGGGCTTTTTTATACTATTTCAATTCATGTTCCCATTCAGTATGGAAAATGCCTTCTTGGTCAATACGTTCATATGTATGAGCGCCGAAGAAGTCACGTTGTGCTTGAATCATGTTAGCTGGTAAGCTTTCACGACGATAGCTATCGTAATAATCTAAAGAAGCAGAGAAAGCTGGTGTTGGAATACCAAAGCGTTTCGCTTCAATAATCGCTTCACGCCATTTTGCTTGATGCTGTTCAATTGCTTCCATGAAGAATGGATCAAGTAACAAGTTATTTAACTGTGGATTGCGTTCAAAGGCTTTTTTAATATCTTCTAAGAACACGGCACGAATGATACAACCACCACGCCATAAGAGTGCCATATCACCAAAGTTAATGTTCCAGTTATATTCTTTAGCAGCCGCTTTAATTAAAGCAAAGCCTTGTGCATAGGAACAAATTTTAGACGCATACAAAGCGGAATGAATAGCATCAATAAAGGCTTTCTTATCTCCTTTATATTCGCCTTCAGGCCCTTTAAGCTGTTTCGCCGCTTCTACACGTTCTGATTTATACGCCGACATGCCACGGGCAAATACAGCTTCTGCAATCGTAGGAATTGGCACACCAAGTTCAAGACCTTCTTGGCTTGTCCATTTACCAGTCCCTTTTTGACCCGCTTTATCTAAAATCATTTCCAATAAAGGCTTACCTGTTTCTTTATCCGTTACTTTTAAAATTTTAGACGTAATTTCGATAAGATACGAATCTAATAGACCTTTGTTCCATTCAGCAAATACATCGCCCATTTCAGCATCGCTCATGTGAAGCAATTCTTTCATCATAAAGTAGGCTTCTGAAATAAGTTGCATATCCCCATATTCAATGCCATTATGCACCATTTTTACATAGTGACCAGCCCCATCATCACCGACATAGCTACAGCAAGGACCATCAGCTACCTGTGCGGCAATAGCCGTGAAAATAGGCGCCACCTCTTTATACGAGGCTTCATTACCACCTGGCATCAAGCTTGGGCCATTCAATGCCCCTTCTTCACCACCAGATACGCCTACGCCTAAGAAACGGAAGCCCTTAGCTTCTAATTCTTTACTACGACGACGAGTATCGCTGAAATGAGAGTTACCACCATCAATCAAGATATCGCCCTTATCAAGGTATGGTAAAAAGGCAGCAATCATGTCGTCAACAGGCTGGCCTGCTTTAACTAAGAACATAATTTTACGAGGTTTAGCCAACATATTCACTAATTCCTCTGGGCTATGCGCGCCACCAATCGTCCCTTCATGACCAAATTTAGCCACAAATTCATCTGTTTTCTGTGGGGTACGGTTATAGACAGCAATGCTAAAGCCTTTATGCGCCACGTTACGAGCCAAATTTTGCCCCATAACAGCCAAACCAACTAAACCAAATTCATATGTTTTGTTTTCCATATTTCGTCTCCTCTTCCACAGCGAGCCACGCATCTTGTTGTTGCGCCAACTGCTGTGCTTTTTTTATCACTTTTACAAAGGCTGGCGGAATATCTTCCCGTTCCTTTATATTATACGCAATACATTTACCTATAGTAATACCTTTTTGAAAAAAAAGCCAGCTAAAATAATAAATTTCTAGCAAATGAATCTCTCGATTAGGAATTGAGTTCAATTTTCGTTCGTGAAACGCCCGATTCACTAGCCCTTGCAACGATTCATTTTGTGCTTTAGCATATTTAATTAGCTTATCCACACCTTGTGTAATCGCTTTCTTACTGACTAATGAAGAACCACCTTCCAAATTAATCACCATGCGCACAATATCATCGAGTATGTCACGCCGATTACGACTAATCAAGTGATGCACCAAATCAAATTCATAACAAATCGTATCAGTAAAATATACTTGCTTCTTCGAAGCTTTCGCATCCGTACGCACATCACGATCATAAAGCGCAATGACAGGAATATCAAAGCGATTAAAAAGTTCTACCAAGCGACTAATAGACCCTTGTCCTCGTGCATTAATAAGCCCTATCCCATAAAAATCAAACGGAATGCCTAAAGTCTTGGCAAACTGCCTAAAACTACTATATTCCGTCTCCCCCTCGACAATCATAACACAACGCGTATACAACGCTTCTTTTACCGCTGAAAAGTAAGCAATTAAATGCTCCTCTGCTTCTGACGACACATCGAAGGTAACACCACAGGCAATTTTAACTGAACCAGACGGTTGACGATAAAACCGAATAATCTGTCTATAATCATCAGACAATACTTCAGCCGAATGAGTAACAATAAACAGCTGCCCCAACAGCCCATCTACATCAAACACATCTTTTAAAATGCGGAGAAACCCAATATTTTCATTGGCTAAAATCTCCTTGAAATAGTCAACCATCGCTCGTTGCATCAAAGGATTTAAATGCGCTTCGACTTCGTCCAGACTCACTATGAGTGGCAAATACCGCTTACCACGTTTCATAATAATGTGAGATTCAAACTTGCCCCCTTCTACCAAAGAGAAAATCTGTCTCACCACGCGCAAGACTACCAACGTAATCAAACGCAATGCATCAGGTGTATAAAAGCCTGCATATATGCCCGATATCAATCCAGCCTTCAAAACCTTCTTGTCAATCATCGAACCACGAGCTAACAACGGCCACTGTGTTAATTGAGCTAATACAATAATCATATAGTCAGGCAAATGGGGCATAACCATCCGAAATTGTCGAATCCGTAACGCAATGCGTGACATGGATTTATGAGAACCATCACCATCCCTAGTTAACACACGCTCTAAGGCATGCCCTAAGACATCGCGAAGTGCTACATAAGAATCAGCCATACTCGGCATAGCTTCACTATGTTCACCCCTATCTACCTCGGCTACAGCAGCCTCACTGCCCCTAAGCATTGACTTTGTCGTTGATGTATACAAGCCAATATCACGAAGCGCCAAATACGGAATATAGCGAAGCACACGCAGTGGCACTTGACGCCGTTTATCAATGGTTAGTACCTCATACAACTGTGGTCTTGCTACCACAGATAACTGCTCCCACTCAAGCAAAATGCGCCCTTCATTGACGGCTCCAACGAAACGCTTAGGTAGCGTTTCATGTGGATCTACCATTAATGTTAGACGCACTTTTACTGGTTTTGTCACATCAAAGAAGTCAGTCGCTGCCAACGAACGACCGGACGTAATAATCATAATAAGCGCTAGCAGATTAGATTTCCCAATCGCATTTTCACCAATCAAATAATTGCACTGTTCGTGAAACGCCAATTGCATATGATTCAAATTGCGAAAATTTTCAATCTCTAAGGTCGCTAAATACATACTAGCACCTACTTTCATAGAAATGAGAGAAACACGTCCCCTTATTTAACATGTTGCTCCTTTAACCGAGCAATCATAACAGAGGCGACAAACATAAGTAAGCCGGCACAAACTGTCAACCAAGATAAGGTTTCTCCAAAAATGAGAAAACCCCACATAGCATTAAAGAATACTCCGATATATTGCAAGAACTGCGCTACTACAGCATTAGTCGCTACAAAGGCACCTGTTAAGAAAAATTGGGCAAATACAGAAATGCCTCCAATAATAGCAATAATGCCCCACTGCCGAAGATCTGGCCACACAAAATTAGGCCACATTAAAGCACCGCCCACAATCATAGTGGTTACCAAGAAATAAAACATGATCTCATAATTGCTATGATGACCGACCTGACTAATCTTGCGAATTGTTGTATACGCAGCCGCTGCAAAAGCAGCCCCACCTATAGCATACAAGGAATACCAATGAAACTCACTAAACGACCAAGGTTTAATCATAATCATAACAGCGGCAAAAATCACGAGTAACCATTTGCCAGCCCCTTTAGGAATCGCTTCACGCAATATAAAGGTACTAAAAATAAATACAAATACCCCTGATAATTGGAATAAAATAGCTGCATCGGCCAAATTCATATACGCTAAAGCGATAAAGTTCATCAAGGTGCCTACACCACCAAAAATACCGCGTATGGTAAGCATACCGCGATGTTCCGTAGAAAAGGCAATCCCCTTTGCCCACATATAGGCTAATACTGCCACCGTGCCAATGAGACCTCGAAAAAACGTAATTTCCGAAGCGGGCATAGCTTGACCAAGCATCTTAACAAATAAATTCATTACACTAAATGCTAATGCTGACGCAATAGCATAGAAAAACGCTGTTCTCACATAGTCACTACTTTCTAATTCATACTACAGTAACTTATTTACCAAAAGTATCTACGAAACTTAAAATTTCTTTCCCCATCAATTCTTTATCAATCACATGAGTAAAACGAAGTTCCTTCTCCTGTAAAGCCGCTAATTCTTTAGGGAATGCAACGCCTGTCACTGCACTAATATGCTCTAAACTTTCATACGGTGTGCCCCCTGGCTGAATTTCCAAAGCTTCACAAATAGGGGTTGGGAACTTGAATGGATGTGCCGTAGCAGCAATCACAGTATGACGACTACCGTCTTCAGGATGAGCCTGTAATTCTTTCATATAAGCCCCCATAGCTACCGCTGTATGAGGATCTAATAAATACCCATAGGAATTATATACCTGCGCGATAACCGCTTTCGTTTCTTCATCGGATATAAATTGACCACTAAAATCACGTTGTACCCGACTTAGCTCTTCACCGCTAACAGACAACTTACCCGTCGCTTTTAACTCTTTCATACGTGTATTAGTGAGTTCATAATCCTCACCACTCACATAATACAAGAATCGTTCAAAATTAGAGCTTTCTAAAATATCCATAGATGGTGAAATCGTAGTATAAAATTGACGATTCATATCGTAAGTGCCCGTTTTAAAGAAATCCGTCAATACATTATTGCGATTGGAGGCACAAATCAATTTACCAATCGGCACGCCCATTTTTTTTGCATAATAAGCCGCCAAAATATTACCAAAATTCCCTGTTGGTACTACCACATTAAACGCTTCATCCCGATGAATAGCACCTTGGTTCACAAGCTCTGCATACGCCGCCACATAATACACCACTTGTGGTGCTAAGCGACCAATATTGATAGAGTTAGCACTAGAGAATCGAACCCCTTTGGCCGCTACTTTAGCCGCCATATCTTTATCTACAAATAGGCGTTTCAAGAACTGCTGGGCATCGTCAAAATTGCCTCGAATAGCGGTAACATTCACATTATCGCCTTCTTGCTTCTGCATCTGCTCCTGTTGCATAGGGCTTACCCCATCGGTAGGATAGAAAATTTGAATATGCGTTCCGTCCACATCTTTGAAGCCTTCTAAAGCCGCTTTGCCTGTATCACCAGAGGTAGCCGTTAAAATGAGCACCTCATCAGTTTCCCCTTCGGCTTCTTTAGCCGCCACCAATAAATACGGGAATAAAGATAACGCCATATCTTTAAATGCCTGAGTACGACCATGAAATAGTTCCAACACAGATAATCGCTCTAATACAGAATGGAGCGGTGCTATATCCACTGTGCTAAAATTAGCTTTACTATAAGCCGCGTTAATCATTTCTCGTAATGCGGCTTCACTAAAAGTTGGGAAAAAATGCTGTAACACAGTATATGCAATATCCTGATATGACGCATCCGCAACCATATCATAGGTAATTGTCCGTTCTGGAAATTTAGCTGGCACATAGAGGCCCCCATCACTCGCTAGCCCATGTAACAATGCATAGGTCTCATTGACTGTTTCTTCACTTCTCGTACTTCTGTATTTCATCTCTCTGCCCTCATATTTCTACTACTTTTAAAATTTCTTTTGATTAACTCATTTCATTTATAAAATATTACTTTATTTAATTAATTATACCGAAAATACGCAATTTTTGCTACCCGTGAAACAGCAAAAGACTGGGGCCGTCCCATTTCTGAAACGACCCCAGCCTTAGTTAGGAAGGTATGTCACAAACAAACCGAAATATGCAATTGTATTACTTAATTGACGCGTACTACAACTTATACGTTATTCTTTTATGCTGTTTGCACCTCCTATGCCACTTAAGCTTGTTGAGTTGGCTGTGCTTCTTCAGCATCAGCTTGTGCCTGTGGCGCACTTACGATTGGTTGAATCTGTTGATTAGCACCTACTAATGTATTAACCAATTGTGTTAATTGTTCAATCTTAGCATTTTGTGTATCAACTACCGATTGTAAATCTTTAATCTGTTGTGCCATCACTTTACGAGCTGGATAGTTTTCAGTTTCACCATCGCCAACACGTAAAGTTACACCAGCGTTAACCATGTTTTCACCGCCACCAAGGGATGTACCAATGCTAAACATAGTATCACCATTTGGACGATAGAACGCACCGAGAGCCACTGCATTGGCACCTTTGTAGTTACCTACACCAGCAGATACTTCCCATTTAGCTTCTGGGCTGAATTCTAATGGATGTAAAGCAGCAAGAGCAGCAGCGCCTGCACCAACACGGTCTACACGACGATCAAGTTTGCTAATGCGGTTAGACATTTGATTCATGCCATTGCCTACAGCATTAAGAGCGTTGTCTAACTGACCTTTGTTGATAGCATCTGTATCATCTTCCGCGTCAGCAACACCTTGAACTCGGTTGTTGCCCATATCGACTTTATCTCTGCTAACAACAACTTTGTCTTTACCATCTTCGCCTTTAACAGCAATACCATCGCTAGTAATTGTAGCGCCGTCTTTACCATCTTTGCCTTTAATAGTAAGACCATCATTGTTAATAGTTGTGTTGCCAGTAGTTACGGAATTTAGGCCGGTAAGGTCTTTATTAAGCTGTACTTGAACTTGTGGAATCTTCACACCATCTTTTTCAACTACACTAGCCACAGTTGCAATATTAGTATCACCAACTACATTAAATTGACTACCCGGTGTTGCTGCAGCTGTGCCAGAATCACCACCTACTGTAATAGGTTTTGTTTCAACAGAAATGTTAATATCTTTACCTTCACTAACTTTATCAGCAGTGCCTGTATTTGTATTACCTGTATCAGTGCCAGTATTACCTGTGTCAGAACCAGTACCTGGAGTTGTAGGCGTTTCTGTACCCGTACCAGGAGTTGTAGGCTCTTCTGTGCCAGTACCTGGAGTAGTTGTAGATTTATCAGGTTCAACAGTTGTATTATCAGTTGGTGTATCAACACCGTTAAGTTTTAAACCAATCTTATAGGTGCTGCCATTACGAGTTACGATAACACCATCATCAGCAACGATATCAATACCACCAGTTGCAAACTGATTCTTAACAAATTTGTAAATTGTATCACCATTTACAATATCATTTGAGCCTTCTACTATTTGGCCACCCCAACTATTCTTGATAGTCGCACCACCAAAGTTGATAGCTGTTTTACTGATGATAAAGTCACCACCACCAAATTTGATGGAGCCATTACTACCGAGATTAATATTCTGAGCAAGTTTAATAGTTAAACCACCGTCAGCTTTAGCTACTACACCAATGTTATTATCACTAAGTTTAGTTTCATCAGCAATACCGCCCTTAATGGATAAGGTGTCATTAAGTTTCTTAGGAATTGTTACATCCGCTGTATCACCAGTGAAGTTTAGGCCATCATCCATAGTCGCTACTTCATGTGGCTTACCGTCTTCATCTTTATAAACAATACGAGTTACGCCATCTTTACCGTCAAGACCTTTTTCACCATCTTTTACGGAAATATCTGCGCTTGTATTGTTACCTTTTGGAAGCTCATTGCCTTCAGCATCTTTACCATTTTCACCAATAATTTGGATACTACCTGGTGTACCTGCCTTGCCATCGGTACCTGGTTGTCCATCTTCACCTGGTTTACCTGGTTCGCCTTTAGTACCAATGACTAACTTATCATTTAACTTAATGTCATATGTTTTTTGTCCATCAGCATCAGTAACATTGATTTGTAAGTTGCCTGTACCAACATATGTTGTATTTTTGGCTTTTTCGCCACCATTAACACTTACAACCGTATGTTTACCTGCTTCTGTTGCGGCAGCTTTTGCTTCATTAGCTACCACTTGCAACTGATCTTCAGTAGCGGCGCGACCATTTACAACGCCCACTGTGTCTGGATCCCAATCTGTATTAGTTAAACCAGTTACATATAAACCAGTTTGTTTTGGAGCATCTGTAGAGTTGCCATCTGCATCAGTAATTTTTGGTGTTACTTCCTGGTTAGCAATATAGATACCGCCTTGACCAACGCCTTCAGGAGTTACTGTACCACCAATACGAGCGCTGTCAATACCTTTCAAGTCTTTAGCTAATTTAACGCTTAAATATGTTTTACCATCTTTAGTCTCACTAACAACACCAATATTATTATCACTTAATGCCTTAGTATCTGCGCCACCTTTAATGTCTAGTTGTTCATTAAGTTCCTTAGCTATAGGCTGAGCATCGTCACCAGCAAACTTGAGACCATCATCCATAGTCGCTACTTCATGTGGCTTACCGTCTTCATCTTTGTAAACAATGCGAGTTACGCCGTCTTTACCGTCAAGACCTTTAGCACCGTCTTTTACAGAAATATCTGCGCTTGTATTGTTGCCTTCTGGAAGTTCTTTGCCTTCAGCATCTTTACCATTTTCACCAATAATTTGGATACTACCTGGTGTACCTGCCTTGCCATCGGTACCTGGTTGTCCATCTTCACCTGGTTTACCTGGTTCGCCTTTAGTGCCAAGTACTAACTTATCATTTAACTTAATGTCATATGTTTTTTGTCCATCAGCATCAGTAACATTAATTTGTAAGTTGCCTGTACCAACATATGTTGTATTTTTGGCTTTTTCGCCACCATTAACACTTACAACCGTATGTTTACCTGCTTCTGTTGCGGCAGCTTTTGCTTCATTAGCTACCACTTGTAACTGATCTTCGGTAGCGGCGCGACCATTTACAACGCCCACTGTGTCTGGATCCCAATCTGTATTAGTTAAACCAGTTACATATAAACCAGTTTGTTTTGGAGCATCTGTAGAGTTGCCATCTGCATCAGTAATTTTTGGTGTTACTTCCTGGTTAGCAATATAGATACCGCCTTGACCAACGCCTTCAGGAGTTACTGTACCACCAATACGAGCACTATCGATACCTTTCAAATTCTTAGCTAATTTGATTTGTAAAGTATCTTCACCAGATGCTACAACACCAATATTATTGTCAGATAAGTCTGTTGTCTGAGCACCACCAACAAGATTTAATTGTTCACCTAACCCACGATGTAAAATCTGAGTAGTATCACCCTTGAAATTAAGCCCAGTTTCACCCAATGACTTCAATTGTGCCACATTCACTGCATCAGTATCTTGTGTACCCGCTGCTACATTAGTGATTTGACGAGTTATACCTTTATCAGCATCACCAACAGATACAGCGGCACCAGTAGCAATCCAAGTCGAAGCGAGTTTTTCTGCTTCTAGCTCTTTAGCTGGAATAATTGCTTCTGTTTCACTTAATTCTTGTTGTTTTGCCAAAATTTGTTGAGTTAACTCACTATATTCATCATCCCAGAAAGTATATTGTTTCAATTCTTCTTGTAATGTACTAATCTCTGTATTAATAGCTGTTGCTTTTTCTTGTGCCGTTTTAATATCATTTTGAATTGCATCATAGGCGGCTTTATTATCACCTAATGCCGATTCAAAATCAGTCACGTTACCAGAGATATCATAGCCAAGTTGACCTTTATCAACAGTTGCTATTGAACCAGAACCAAGAGCTACACCACCAGCTACGCTAGCATTTGCATTATGACCAATTACAGTCACATCAGCTACTGTTGATTCAAGTCGTTTTGTTCCCTCTTCATTCGTATCAGCGGAACCAATTACAACACTATTATTAATGCCTGTTAATTTACGATTATCACCTAAAAGAATCGCATTATCAGTACTATCAATTACATTGTTACTGCCTGTCGCTGTTACATGACTTACATTGGTCGCAATATTTTCGAAACCAGTAATAGCGTTAGCTATACTAATATCACTATCAGTACCTTTTACCGTATTATTAACCCCGATAATGGCTGTACGTTGCGTATAGTCTGCTACGTTGCCACCACCAAAGGCCATGGTAGCACCGCCACTCTTACTATTGCGAATTGCACTTTGTAATGTATCAACCATTGCATCAACTGAAGCAGCACCTGAAGTTGGTGCATTAATTGATGTAACAGAGTTAGAGATCTTATTGCCAGCACCATATACAAGGGAACCATTTGTATTATCTGTAATATTAGCTATACCTGTAATGGTATTGGCAATACCTTCATATGATGGGAATAAGAAATTACCGCTACCATTTGAACGAATGCTATTCAAGGAACCCAGTACAGTGGCACCAAAATTCTGTGCACCATAAGCCAAAGTATTCATTCGTCCAGAGCTGTCAAAGCTACCCGTAGCAATCGAATACGAACCTATCATTGTAGAGAATAAACCTTTAGCATAAGTATTGGTACCTAAAGCGGTTTGATTTACATGGAAACCAATCGCATCATTGCCTTTAACTTGTTTTCCACCCATTAAACCATTATAAGTACGACCACCAATGTCAATAGAACCGGTACGACCTTTAGCATTGACACCCATAGCAATACCAGTGGCCACACGACTGCGGTCAGTTGGATTATCATAACCTCCAGCGCCACCTTTAGGCCAAATAGTTGGATCAAAGCCAAGTTTAGCTTCTTGTTCGCCACCACCAGCAAATACACGAGCATTTTTACCAATTGCAATATGTCCATCTAATACGATGTTAGGGTCTACACCAGCACCATCACCGATGATAACTGTGCTATCGCCACTTGATCTAGTGTTGCGACCAATAACTACAGCGCCAGAACCTTCAATCGCACGATTCTGATAACGATTATTATATCCAATTACAACACTACCTGAACCAGATACATTATTGGTATTACCAATAGCAACACTATTTTCTCCACTAGCTACTGCATTAGGACCAATAGCAACCGCATTAAGACCTGTAGCACCTTTGTTATCTTTATTGCCAGTTTCAGTAGATTTTACGGAGAAGTATTCAATTTTATTCTGTAATCCATTAATAGCAATGCTTTTGCCATTACTATCAGTTAATGTTAATGTACCTTTACCATCAGCTGCATATGTAACCGCACCACTTGCAACTGTAGTATCTTTATCAACTGCATTGATTGTATATACTGTACCACCTTCAGGTGTAGACGCAGTGCTAACGGAAGCTATATTTTCTCCTCCTACAACAGATACCTTGGCTGCTTTTAATTGGGCTACGTTGACTGCATCAGTATTTTGCCAGCCAGCAGCCACACCTGTAATTTGACGTGTTTTATTAGGTGTACCAACAGCCACAGCACCAAGTTTAGATGTCCACATTGCTGTAGTCTTTGTAGAATTTGTGCCAGTAGTTGGATCATAACCAGCAACACCTTTATCAGTATTAGCAACGGATCCTGCACCTAATGCTACTCCACCAGCAATTTTACTCTTCGCTTGATACCCAATAGCAACAGAGTTTTCCTGCATAGATTGAACTTCATTACCAATTGCTATTGCTGTCTTACCTTCAACAATATTATCTTTACCAACAGCAATACCATAGTCTTCATCGGTTTGACCAACTTTATTATTAGAACCAATCGCTATACCTTTACTTCTTACTGTATTACCTTGGCCTATAGCATACGCAGCAGTAACCGTATTGAGAGCACCAATTGTTATGCCTTGGTCTCCAGATACAGTATTACCAGCACCAAGAACTGTATTGTGCTCACCTGTTACAGTAGTTGGTGTAATTTTAGCATCAGTAAGATTATTATAATCAGTTGCTAAAACACTATTATAAATACCATTTACAGTAGCACCATTAGCTACTACAACACTACCATTTACTGAACCATCTTTACCATCCTTAGTGCCCTCTAAAGTTGTTCCATTACCTAATAAAATAGAATTAACCGCACCTTCAATGTTACTTGAATTAATGCCAATTACAAGGGAATCATTTGCTTTAGCACCGTCATTAGCAAAATTAGAGCCATCAGCGACTTTATCACTTGTAGCTGAGTAGTAATGAATAGCGCCATCATCAACTTTAGTATTCAATGCTTTTAATTGGGCTACGTTAACAGCATCAGTATCTTCTGTACCAGCTGCTACATTCGTGATTTGACGAGTTACATATTCATTACCTACAGAAACAGCGCCTAAGCCAGATTTATAAGCAGCACTCAATTTACCTCTCTCATCTAAGATAGCATAAAGCTCATCTCTAGCCTTTAGTGCCTCCTCATATAAAGCATCATCTTTTGGATTAGCATCAAAAGCGGCTTTCTTCTCCATCATCTCTTTTTCTTTAGCTTGTGCTTGTTCCGTTAATGCATTATATTCATCAGCCTTGCCTAAATATGTTATAAGCTCTTCATCACTAGTAAATGTAGCTGCATCTGGAGCATATCCAAAGATTCCTTTCTCTCTATTTGCAATGGAACTAGAACCTATAGCAATAGAGCGTTCTGCCTCAGCCTTCGCACTAGATCCTATTGCTACACTACTACGCCCAGATGCTGCCGAATTCGCCCCTAATGCAGTTGCATAATTCCCTTTAGATTCAGCAAAAAAACCTATAGCTGTACTTTTATTACCAGACCCTACTGTTCTTGTGCCTAGAGCTATACTTGAATCACTTTCTGCTTTAGCCCTATCACCAATAGCAATAGAACCTTCATCCTCAAGATTCACATTACTCACAGCTGCATTACCAATAGCAATACCCGCCTTACCTTTAGCCGTGACACTAGTCCCTAACGCAACAGAGGTTGAACCTAAGGCATTACTATTTTGTCCATAAGCTACACTATAATCACCTGTAGCCTTAGATTTCCAACCCACAGCTGTATTACGTGCATTACCAGATGCATTAGCCTCAACACCGATAGCAATGCTATCATCGGATGTTGTTGAAGAACTTACACCAATAATAATCCCTTGGCCATCAGTAATATTACTACCAATTACAATCGCATTGTCAATATCTGCTTCGACATTAGAACCTAAAGCTACTGCATTATCAGCACTAGCACTTGCATTAGGCCCAATAGCCATGGAGTTAGCCCCAGTAGCACCATCATTTTCATAGTTTGTACCATTTGGAGTTGGGCCATTTACACTGAAATAGTGAGTCGCATTATTGTCAACTTTAGTATTTAATGCTTTTAATTGAGCTACGTTAACAGCATCAGTATCTTGTGTACCCGCTGCTACATTAGTAATTTGTCTAGTACCAGCTTTCACACTAGCATATGGTGCTTTATAACCTACAGAAACCGTACCGAGTGTAGACTTCCAAGTTGGAGTATCTTTAGTACTTTTGCGGCCAATGTTAGGGTCATATCCCACAGCACCAGCCTCAGTATCTACCTTAGATTTAGAACCTAAGGCAACACTATCTCCTTTACCCGCATCAGCAAATTTACCTATAGCCGTAGCAGCCTCAGCATAACTTTTTGCTAAATGACCTAAGGCCAATCCACTATCAGCGAACACTTCAGCTTCATAGCCAATAGCGGTACCAAAAGTGTCTCCGCCTATTTTATTATATTTTGTTTCAACTTGTTCCCCAGTAGTTCTCGGATCCAATGCATATTTAGTTTTCTCTGCCTCAGAAAGTTTTTCATAATCTTCAAGAGATAAAGACTGCGATCTATCCGCATAAACAGTAGCATTAGTACCAAGAGCAATAGATCTCCCAGTATAAGTTGCTGCTTGATACCCACTAGCTATTGATTTTCCATTATATGCTCGTGCATAACTGCCTAGAGCTGTTGAATCCCATCCATAAGATTCAGCATAAGTGCCAAGCGCAGTGCCATTATCATTAGATACTGCCATATAGCCAACAGATACGCTACTTTGTTTGTTAGCTTTACTTAACATGCCTAATGCAAGACTTGTAGACGTACCACTGTAAGAATCATAGCCAATAGCTATGCCGTCTTTAGCTGTCGCCTCATGACCAATAGCTATTGTGCTACTCCCATTTAATGTACTAGCATTATAACCAATAGCAATTTGACCACTACCACCAGCAACAACATTCGCACCATAACCAACTGCTAAAGAGTACGACCCTTTATTAGATGCATTAGGACCAATAGCAATACTACCGAGCTCCGTTGCGCCCTTATTATCTTTATTAGTATCGGTAGCATTAGCACCCTTAATAGACACATACTCAACACCACTACCTGTGCTACTTGTATTGATTAAACTTGCCACTTTATTTAATTGAGCTACGTTAACAGCATCAGTATCTTGTGTACCAGCAGCTACATTAGTAATTTGACGAGTGCCTACGGCTTTACCGTCAGCACCTGCAGAACCAACTGATACAGCACCTAATGTAGATGTCCAAGTAGCAGTCTTCTTATCGTCATCAGATACTGTTGTGTTAGACGGAGCAGCACCTACTACACCAGCTGCCACACTTGCCACAGAGTTAGAGCCCAATGCTACACCATCTGCTACCGCAGCATTAGCATTATAGCCTGCTACAACTGCATTGGATACTGTTGTATCTAATACTTTGCCTGATTCGCCAGAGCCTAAAATAACATTGTTAGACCCACCTGTAATGCTACGATAATCGCCTACAAGAGCATTGCCAGTAGCACCAGATACAGCATTGTTAGTACCAATTAAATACGTATTATCGGACTCTGTAACTGTATTTTTTGCACCAGAAACAAAGTTATATTGGCTATTATTATCAGATGTACCTGTCAAGCTGTTATTAACGCCAGTAACTGATGAGAAGCGTGCATTATCAACTATATTCGCACCACCAATAACAAGCATTTGTCCGCCACTATCTTTTACAGCACTAGCTAGTGCTTTAGTTAAAGAAATTGGATCTGTTGGATTAAGAGCGCCAGGATCAATCATTACATCACCATACGAGTTAGTAACTAAATTCCCTGCACCAAAAATCAATGTAGCATTTGCATTTTGTGTTGTATTAGCGGCACCTACAACTGCATTGGCAACACCATCAAATTCACCACCTGTAGAGCCATCAATAGTATTTACCATGCCAACAGCCGTTGCAGTAGCGCCTTGGAATAAAGTTTTAGTTTTAACAGAAGTTCCTAAACCAACCACTGTAGAGCCGATACCACCGGCAGTATCTCCACTGGCATTGCCTTGCTTAGCTAACATATCTAGCCCAACTAACCGTCCATTATAATCATTTACACTAGAATACGGAGTTGCCGCACTTACGCCTCCACTCAATCCCGCACAAAGTGCCAATACAGAAAGAGCCACGCCCAATGTTCGGCCTGACTGAATATGAGTAGAGGCAGCTTTACCATTGCTCTTAGCTAATTCAGATACTACCACATAGCTATGCTTCACCTTACTCCAAATGACTTTGTAATGCTTATTCATTGACTCAACCTCCCAAAATGTTAACCAGTCATTCAATAACAATTCATTACATTATAAAAATAAAAAACTTTAAATTAATGTATGTTTAAAATAATCTAAAAACTAAAACATATAAGACTGTAAACGGCTATCACCCCACACAACATTTTCTTCATAGAGTTATAAACACATCTTCCTCATAAACTTTTATAGTCTATTTGTCTTCATTTTATCTTTACATTTTCTGACTGTCAATAAAAAACAGTGGTTTACAATGACAAAACTTCATTTTAAGCTCATTAATATATTACATATTTCAAATTTATCAACCACTTATTAATTAATAATTTTTTTCTTATAATTTCAACAATAATCAAATTTTATAGGATGTATGCTAGGTTTATCAATTTATAACCTCTTTTTTGATATAATCCCACATTATAAAACAATCTCTATGTATGCTCATTTTAAACTCATGTTTTATGATGCCGAAATTCATGTTTAATTAGACCAAGATTAACAAATAATTATCATAGTAGCTTCACTTTGCTTAGTCCTTTTTTTAAATTAATAGTTTACTTTTTAAATCAATAGGTATATAATATCTATGTTGTCATGGACCACTAGCTCAGCTGGCAGAGCACCTGACTCTTAATCAGGGTGTCCAGGGTTCGAACCCCTGGTGGTCCACCACACTAAGCCTTGTTTGCGCAAGGCTTTTTTTGTACCCTTAAACATACACAAACACCAAAAAGCCCGAATCTCCTTCTCCGAGATTCGGGCTTCTCAAATATACACCATCAATAACTATGAACTATGGCCTCTAAAATAACGCATTTGGCCATCCGCCACTTGGCTGAGCCATTCATTACGTGGTTGACTATAGCCGGTCATATGAACCAATCTAAAGTTATCGTCTAGAATGAAATCTAAACCACGAATAGTCTGTGCTATTTTATACTTATAAAGCAAGTCCTTTTTTTGGATTAAGCATGTCTAAAAAACCGTGAACATGTTCATATTCAGGCGTCAAATTTGCTACTTTAGCACTACCATAGCGAAACTCTGTACGAGCACCGCCTGGTTCTACAATGGTTACTTTCACATTACTGCAATAGATCCAGTTAAATTTGTTGCAACAATATGATCCACTTGTTCATCAGTCAATTCTTCGGCCGCCCAAATAGCCCATAGCCAGCATTTGAGATATTTCGTTTCATATATATCACTACTCCT
Organism: Veillonella criceti; assembly: GCF_900460315.1. NCBI lineage: Bacteria > Bacillati > Bacillota > Negativicutes > Veillonellales > Veillonellaceae > Veillonella > Veillonella criceti. The sequence goes on from NZ_UHIO01000001.1 coordinate 1,025,198, forward strand.
TATCCATAACTTTTTCTTATTTCTCCTTTATCATAACGAAAAAAGACCAACAAGAACAATTCATCTTGTCGGTCTTTTCGATAAGTTTTTCTTATGCTAATTTTATTTATCCTTAGTAAAACTATATTCCTAAAACGAGTTTTCCATGATTTTTACAAAGTCTTTCACTACAGTTGTAAGTCGTGCAAGTGGTGCAAATAAGCAATATTGACGCGTCAAACATTTCTACACACCTAAGTCTTGCTCCAGCGACTTAATTCGTTGCGATATAGCAGATTGCGAGATATGACACGCTTCAGCTGCCTCTGTAAAGTTGTGATATTTGATAACCGCTAAAAAGGAACTCTTATAGCTATTCTCTTGAAATAGGAAAATAGCCTCAACGTGGAAATAACGTCAAGGCCATTTCTCAAGTAATTTTAGATTTCTTCGAGATGAGCCAAACGGTACCAAACGTCTAGCTATCTCTCTTTCTATATACCCACTCTACAGTCACCCGTCAAACACGGGTGGCTTTTTACTTAACGACTACCGATACACCATCAGGAATAACTGTCACAGATGCCGTTTGACCTTTAAGTTCAAAAGCTCTTTGTAGTGCTTCTTCAAAGGTAAACACATGTTCCATATGCATATCTGTAAGCATTTGTGGATTACATTGATCAGTGACTACAATAACGGTAAATTTATCTAAAATACGTGCCAAAATTTGCATTTCCCATTGATCTGGAATTGTTTCATTCCGTGGCACTTTTGCAATTCTATCTAATAGTTCTCTTGGCGTTTGTACTGCTTTTAAATTATCATATAAAGATTGACCACCATGACCATCATTACAAGCCGCAATCATGATAATAACGCCATTAGGCTTACAAGTTGCCTCAGCTGCTGTCATACCTTTAACCGCTTGGTAAATATTTTGATCAAGTGGATAGCCACCATTCGTGGTCACTACAATATCTGCAGGGGCTTTAGACACACTCGCTAATTTTGTTACAAACTCACAACCTGCTTCATGCGCCTTTTCACTATCTCCAGCAAACGCATTAATAATATGTTTTTCAGGGTCAATTACCACATTTAAAATAAACGCTAATTTAGCGACTTTAGCTGCATATAGCATATCTCTGTGAATAGGATTATCTTTCAAAATACCCGTGCGAGCCTGTGGACTGTTAATAAATTCAGCACAATGATTCGCCATGACGGTCACGGCTGAGGCAATGCCTGGCAAAATACTCTTGCGACCACCTGAAAAGCCTGCAAAAAAGTGTGGTTCAATAAAGCCTTCAGCAATAAGTAATTCTGTTTCAACGGCCAATTTATTGATAATACATTCACCACCAGATGGAAGCGTACCTACTTTTGCCATCTGCGAAGAATCTCCAGAAATATGATTGACAATTTTTTCATGAGCTACAATTTCAGGTCCAAATTTATCAATCATCTCTTCCTTAGTCGTGGGCCTATGAAATCCAGTAGCTAACAGGATTGTAATATCAATTGTTGGATTCACGGCCCGAATACGGCGTAGTAAAATTGGCATTGTAATTTTACTAGGGACTGGACGCGTATGGTCACTGGTAATAATGACCATATTATGTTTTCCTTTTACCAACTCTTCTAACGGAGCACTACCAATAGGATTATCTAACGCCGCTTCTACTAAGGCCGTTTCACTCGCTGTTGCCTTATATTCAGCAGAACCTGATTCTAAAACAGCTGTTAAATTAGCCTCTGGTACTTGAATGTCTACAAAACCTTTTGCATATGGTACTTTCATTGTTTTCATACTTATAGCCCCCTATAGCTACCTCTTACCATCAACCTAACTCTATATTTATGCATAATAGGCATAGATATTATGCATATCACCTTGTTAAATATATCACTCATTAATCAAAATAGCAATAAGATTCTATAGCATATATATAATTTATCAAAGAATAGAGGCCTTTTAATATTACATCGCACATTCAAACACATTCATCGTATTTTTGTGCTATAATACCTATAGAGGTAGCTAAGTAGCTAGGTTTGTCAATCCGTAACAGATTGGCGGTGATGTCCATGAACACATACCAAGTACTTACTTTAATGATAAGTTTTGGAGTACTAGTGGCCACCATTATTATTGCTTCTAAATAAGCAATGAAAAAGGCCATAGCGTTGTAACACTACGGCCATTTCTCAATATAACATTTTTGTTACGAGATGAGCCGAGCGTTGCAATACTTAGCTATCTCTCTTTCTATTATACCCACTCTACAGTCACCCGTCAAATACGGGTGACTTTTTAAATTCCAAAAATCCAAGATACGCCTAGGCGAATAAAGCTCAAAGTTAATACCCAAAACGCCAAGAAATGCAGAGTTCCTTCTAAGCCTTGCCCTAAACGAGACACGCCAGATTTATATACAATATCACACCAACACATAGTAAAACCTCCAATCACACTGTATGATAAATGATTCTTTATTATTCATTCTTTTACGATATAACTGTTCTTATTCTACTAAATTCACTCGCATTTCTCAACCTAAAAAGCATGCTATGTATACCAATTGCGCATATGATATAATGAAATCAATAGCATATTCTATTATATGTATAGGAATATATGTAGGAATATATGTATAGGAATAGGCTCTTACAATTTTTTAGCTATCTATCTTTGAAAGGCTACTTTTATGACTGACATTTTATTATTTGAAATGATAAAACGAATCAGTACTGCCATTGTACTGGGTCTTGTCATTTCACGCTTAAAACTCTTTGATAGACTCATGGCCAATCGTTTGTCTTGGCTTGATCGCATTATTTTTATTCTTATTTTCTCTAGTATTGCGATTCTAGGCACTTATGGTGGCATACCAATTAATGATGCGCTCGCCAACTCGCGCATGATTGGCATTATGGCAGCCGGTCTTGTGGGTGGCCCCTTTTTAGGTAGTGCCGTTGGTCTCGTTTCAGGGCTCCACCGTTATTCCCTCGGCGGTTTCACAGCCCTCGCCTGTGCTATTTCGTCCATTACCGAAGGCCTTTTAGCTGGCCTTTTTCAGAAATTCTACAAACGTCCACTCATTCCTTGGCCCATAGCATTAGGCATTGGTTTCTTTGGTGAAATTTTGCAAATGCTCATCATCTTATTAGTCGCGGAACCGTATCATATGGCGGCCGCTCTCGTTGGTGAGATTGCCGTACCTATGACCATAGCCAATTCACTAGGACTGGCCCTTTTCATGAAAATCATCAAAGACGGCTTGCATCAACGGGAAACGCAAAAAGCCAATCAAAGCCAGAATATTTTAGCCATTGCCCGTGAAACGGTCCGTTATTTCCGTAAGGGCTTGAATCCTGAGTCAGCTAACGCAGTGGTTCAAATTATCAAAAAGCACAGTTCCTACGATGCCGTCTCGATTACAGACACAACGCATGTCTTAGCTTATATCGGAGCCGAAGCGAATCATCATGCCCCAGGCGTGGCCGACCATTTAACAAATGTAACCATTCATTCCCTAACATCGGGCAAAATTCATATTGCGTATTCTCACGATGAAATTGGCTGTACCGATCCTCACTGCACCCTGAATAGTGCCATCGTAGTACCGTTAACTATCAATAGCCGAATTATTGGTTCTCTTAAAATGTACTATACCACGGCCACCCATTCCCCCGACTCCTCAGATGTGGCCTTTGCACAGGGGTTAGCTGATTTATTTTCTACTCAGCTCGAGTTAACTGAAATTGACCAGCAACGCCAATTAACTGAAGCCGCTAAAATGCAAGCTTTACATACACAAATTAATCCGCATTTCTTATTTAATACGCTAAATACGATTTCCTCTTTAATTCGCACGAATCCAGAATTGGCGCGACGCTTACTGATTAAATTTTCACAGATGTTTCGTTTCACCTTGCAATATACGGGCCGTGTCATTTCTATCGCTAAAGAATGGGATCAAGTCAGTGGTTTCCTCGAAATTTCCCTAGCCCGCCATGGTGATAAGCTCTTTGTGACACACAATATTGATCCAGCTATTTTTAACTATGGCATTCCGTCGCTCACATTGCAACCGATTATTGAAAACTCCATTAAACACGGCTTGCAACCTCGTGAGGTCGGTGGTTCTATCGCCATCGAGGGTACGATGACTGACACAGATATTCTAATTACGGTAACTGACGATGGCGTAGGTTTTCAAAATGACCCCTCCTATTATTTAGAGCACCCTCCCGAAGGACACATTGGCGTAAGCAATGTCCATCACCGCCTACAAGGTCTCTATGGTACGCCTTATGGCCTCACGATTTCATCCGTGCCCGAAGAAGGTACGACTGTAACCATCCGCATTCCTAAAATTCAACCTGAACCTGAAAAGGAGACTCTATGATTCGCACAATCCTAATTGACGATGAAGCGCCAGCTCGTGACGAACTGCGCTATTTGCTCACGACGAACCACAGCACTACGATTGATATTATTGGCGAAGCCGATAATGCCACGTCCGCCATTTCGCTCATTACCCATGAAAAACCACAATTAATCTTTTTAGATATTCATATGCGCGGACTCTCAGGTCTTGAACTCGCTGAGGTAATTCATGATATTTCACCAGACAGTCGTATCATTTTTGCTACGGCTTATGACGAATATGCGCTCAAAGCGTTTGAACTTCAAGCGTTAGACTATGTAGTAAAACCAATCGAAGAAGATCGTCTTGCTAAAGCTATTCAGCATGTAATGAAAGCCCTATATCCACAGGGACTACCAACAACTGAAACTACCGATGAAACGTTACCGCAAACATCTCATAAATCGGCAAACAACAGTACAGCCCCTTATAGCACACCAGCTGTACGCACAAATAAATTAGCTGTGGATGATGGTGCTCATATTCTATTGATTGACCTAGATAGCATCGCCTATATTACCGGTGAATCAGGACGCCTTGAAGTCCACACTGATGCAGGCAAGTACGGCTCAAATAAAACGTTAACTGAATTACAAGAACGCCTTCGTGGCACCTCATTATACCGTGTTCATCGCAGCTACATTGTAAATCTGAATAAAGTACGTGAAGTTGTTCCTTGGTTCAAAGGCACCTATTGGCTACGACTACCTAAGCAAACAGCCAAAGGCCAGGAACTCCTGGACATACCAGTGAGTAAGGCACAAGTGAAGTTGATAAAAGAGTTACTAGGGATTAACTGAATGTAGTTTAATAACTACCAATATGTTGGCCAATTAGATTTTACTAAACAAGGAAATAGGGAGCTCTCGCGCCCGAGCTAGGAAAGAAAGCAACGGCCACTACGAGTTCCCTATTTTCTTTTTGAGTCTTTACTACTACAAGCTTCTATCGCCAACATATTGATAAATTATAACTAAAAGAGTTAATCACTAGTAATCTCTTTTAGTAGTGAAAGGGATAGAAGGTACGATATAAAATAGGAGACCCGCCCTAGTTATGCTTTTACAAGCACAGCTAGGAGAGTCTCCTATTTTGTCTTTAAAGTATGTAAGTAGTTTTTGAGATTCTAATGTTAGATGAATATTAGGCTACCAAAAATGATATTAGCTCATACGATAATAACACATGTATTATCTCAAGAATAAGCTTATACATTTTCTGTTTCCATATTTGTTAGTTCTTCTGCTTCTATATCTGTTTCAGTTCTGAAGTCTTGTGGCTGTTTTGCCAAACGAATCCAGCTACGAACGGCTTCAACCATAACAATAGCAACTAAGATGAGCATAAGAATACTTACACCCACAAGCATCCACTGACCTTCTGGAATATAGTTTCCTACGATATTTTCATAATCAGCCATAACCGTAATAACAGCAATGAAAATACATGGAATTAAAGTAACCCAAGCGTAACGCTTATGACCAAGGTGCATAATAACGGTCGTACCAATAGCAAGGCCCATAGTCGCTAACAGCTGATTAGATACACCAAAGAGTGGCCAAATTGTACCGATGTTACCTTGTAATACGAGGTAACCCCAAGTGAAACATACTAGGAAAGAAGCAATATAAACACCTGGTAACCAATGTGCATCCTTCATTTTAGGGAATGCCATACCTAACAATTCTTGTACCATGTAGCGACTTACGCGAGTCCCTGTATCAATTAAGGTTAAGATAAATAAGGCTTCAAACATGATACAGAAATGGTACCAGTAGCTCATAAGATGTGCCATGCTAGGAATCTGAGAGAAGATGTGTGCCATACCAACAGCTAAGGATACAGCGCCACCTGGGCGGTGCATTAAGTCTTCCCCAACGAGGGCCGATAAAGCTGGTAATTCATGAACTTGAAGGCCTAAGGCTGTAAATGTTTCAGTAGTAGAATTAATAGCGAAATAGTCATTTGGATGTAAGCTAGTCGCCGCAATCAAAGCCATCATAGCAATAAATGCTTCCGTAAGCATAGCACCATAACCGATAGGTAACATTTCCTTTTCATTGGTAATCATTTTAGGGGTTGTCCCTGTAGAAACGGTCGCATGGAAACCAGATAAAGCACCACAAGCGATGGTAATAAATACGAATGGAATAGCGGAACCACTAAGCACAGGGCCACCACCATGTACATAATCAGAGAAAGCTGGCATTTGAAGCACTGGCATTACAATGATAATACCAAGTGCTAACGCACCAATTGTACCGACTTTCATATATGTGGATAAATAACCGCGAGGCGCTAATAATAACCAAACTGGTAAGGCTGCTGCAAAGAAGCTGTAAACAGCCAACATAATTTGAATGGAATGACGATCCCAAGTAAAGTAAGGCGCTAAAGAAGAATGAGCAATGTCTGGCCCATAAATAACAGCGGCCATAATCAAAGCAACGCCAATAACAGTGGCTTCACGAATTTTACCAGGACGAATCCAGCGAAGGTAAATACCAATGAATACAGCAATTGGAATCGTAGCACTTACTGTGAAAAAGCCCCATGGGGAGTTTTCAAGGGAGTTAGCTACTACGGCAGCCATCCCTGCCATAGTAATAATAAGCAAGAATAAAGTCGCTAATAAAGTACCCATACCCGCTAAGCTAGAAATTTCAGATTTCGCAATATCCGCAATGGATTTACCATTATATCGTACGGAAGCAAATAATAACACAAAATCGTGAACAGCCCCAGCCAATACGGAACCAATTAAAATCCAAAGCACACCTGGTAAATAACCAAACTGTGCGGCAATAACTGGCCCTACTAAAGGACCCGCACCAGCAATCGCTGCAAAATGTTGACCAAACGTAACCCATTTATTGGTAGGTACATAGTCAACACCATCATTAATAGCTACCGCTGGGGTTGTCCGATATTGATTCACCGTCAATACTTTGGCAGCTATGAAGGACCCGTACAAGCGATACGCTATCGCTAATACTAGGGCCGATACAATAACTAAATAAAGCCCGTTCATTTCCATCTCTTGGAACCTCCTAACATAAAATACGTGCCTTGTGAGCTGACTCTCCAGTCATGAAGTATGATTACTCATAATCGAATTTGTCATCTCATCTTCATCTGATAGCATTGTATGTTATTTTAAGTATTCGGTAAACGAATTTCCTATGAATGGAACAAAACGGGCTATTAATGGAAATAAAATTTGGTAAAAAGAAATCTTACAGCGCACTTTTATAAATATTTAGAATATCTTCGGTGGTAAAGTTGGTATAGGAAGTAGGATAGCGATTAGATTTTTCAGCAATTGCTGGTAAATCTTCTGCAGGAATGCCTACTTCAGTTAATGTAGTCGGTGCCCCGAGGCTCTTAAAGTAAGCACGCAAAGTTTCAATACCAGCCAAAGCTAAGGCTTCATCGCTTTCATAGTCACTACGTTGTAAGCCCCATACATGAGTAGCAAAACGGACAAACCGCGCTACATGATTTTTATAGATATAACGAAGTAGCATTGGATGTACAATGGCAAGGCCAGCACCATGAGCAATATCATGAAATGCTGATAAAGAATGTTCAATCTGATGCGCCATCCAATCTTGCTTTTTGCCCAAACCCATAATACCATTGAGGGCTATGGTAGCACCCCACATTAGATTAGAACGAGCTTCATAGTCAGTTGGATTTTTAACAGCAATATTTGCATTTTCCATAATATTTTTAAACGCCGCTTCAATTAAAGCATCACTTAAATTATTCGTTTCAGGTAAAGAGAAATATTGCTCCATCAAGTGTGATAACATATCACAAATACCATTGACTAACTGTTCTTGTGGCATGGTATAGGTATATGTTGGATCCAAGAAAGAAAATTGAGGAAATAAGGCATCGCCAAAACCACCCATTTTCTTCTGAAATTCCCAATTGGTTACTACGCCACGGTTATTCATTTCACTGCCAGTTGCTGACATAGTGAGAACTACACCAATTGGCAATGCGTCTGTTACGTTTTCACGTTTCATAAACATGTGTTCCCACCAATCATAATCTGGTGCTGTTTTTGCTACACCAGCAATGAATTTAGAGCAATCAATAACAGAACCACCGCCTACAGCTAGGACAAAATCCACCTTATGTTTACGACATAAATCAGCACCTTCTTGGACTTTTTCCATACGAGGATTTGACATAATACCACTCAATTCCACAACCGTTTTACCAGCTGCTTTCAATTGAGCCATAACAGCTTCATAAATGCCATTTTTCTTAATGCTACCGCCACCATACGTTAATAATACAGTTTGCCCATATCGAGCAAGTTCTTGCCCTAGTTGATTCACACAATCTTTGCCAAACACAATTTTAGTTGGATTGTAAAAAGTAAATGCGTCCATAGGGACCTCCTTTTTAATATATACAAGTAAACCGGTCATGCCTTGCATAACCGGTCTATCCTATGATTCCCTCTATTTATTGTAACCTAAATTAATAGCATACACAATGCGTCGTTCATACATTTCGTTAGCCTTTGTCAGTGATTCCTGAAACGCTGGCATATTGACGTCATTCGGTGCAAATTGTGGTTCAATACAAAGACCACTATATTGTTCATACACTTCGCTATTGCGTCCTTCATCAACTAACCAATTGCCTGTATAGAACTGAAATCCTGGTGCATCGGATAACACAGTCAACTCCAAATCGCTTACACGAAAAGCGCCACATCGTTGAATGTCTGCTATTGCCCTTGGCTCACTATGTATCCCGCCATTAGCCAAAATATACTGATGATCATAGCCTCTATACTCAGCTAACTCTTGATAATGTGCTGTCAACGCCTTACCTACCAATTGCCATTCACGAAAATCAAAGGGCGTATCTTCAACTGGCGCAATTTCACCCGTTGGGATTTGATGTTCACCAAACGGCATATAATACTTAGCATTAAGTTGTATTTCATGATTGGTGATGAGCCCTTGATCAGCGGTAGCCATAACGCCATCGACATGAGGTAAACTAGCGGTTCCATTAAGATTAAAGTAGCTATGCCCCGTAATATTAACAACAGAATCCTTCGATGTCATATATTGATACGTCAATCGTAATTCTGCACCGACTAATTCGACAATAAGTTGTACCCGTAAATCGCCAGGGAATCCATCCTGTTGTTCTTGTAAGGTAGTAGCCAGTACTAACTTTTCATAGTTGGCCTCTTGCCGTTCACTATTAGGCACTAATTGCCATATAGCAAAACTTAAACTATGCGCACCACTATGTAATAAATTAGGCCCATTATTAGGCGTCCACTGATATTCTGTATCGGCTACCTTACACCGTGCATTAGCAATCCGATTTGCTACACGTCCTACTGTAGCGCCTAAATAGGCATCACCTTGTTCATAGCCATGTATGGAATCATAGCCTAAAACAATATTACGTTGTAAAGGCTTTACGATAAAATCAACAATCGTTGCGCCTCGATTTAAAATTCGTACAAGTAATGAATCTGTTTCTAATTCATAAAGCGTAGCTGCTTCACCATTTCGTGTCGTGCCCCAATCATACCGCTTCATTGTGCCACCTCACCCAAAATCTTCTATTAGCCACCAATACGCCACATAGCACGCTGTGGTACATCCATATCTGTGCCCTCATGTTGTTCTTTACGCAACTGCAATATGTTTACAATATGCTGAGCTAACTCTTTTGCCGTTTTCCCTTGACGTACAAGACCTACTAAATCGGCTTCTTCATCACGAAGTAAACAAAGACGTAAACGTCCATCCGACGTCAAACGCACGCGATTACAAGACTCACAGTAACTGTGACTCATGGGAAAAATGAATCCTACCAAATGACCTTGCGGTAAACGATAATATGTAGCCGGTCCAAAGCCAGTTACCGCTTTAGTATTTGTGGCTGAACCTACTGGCAATAATCTACCACCACAAAGTCGTTCTAACTGTTGATGCCACATTTCAAAAGTAGGCCCTCTAAATTTTTGTCCCTGAAATGGCATGTATTCGATGAAACGCCAAATAACAGGCCATTTATCCATATAGGCTAATAAAGAGCGTACCATATCATCTGATAAAGCCTCCATTAAAACCGTATTAATTTTTACTGTTTTAAAACCAGCGGCCAATGAGGCTTCAATGCCATCAATAACTGATTGTAATTGACCTGTACGTCCAGTTCGTTCATCAAACGTGGCTTCATCCACAGCATCCAAACTAATATTCACACGCTGTAAACCTAATTTATGCAAACGTTCTGCTCGGTCAGCCAATAAACTACCATTGGTCGTCATGGATATGTCTTCAAACCACGCTCGTTGTTGTAGTTCCTTTAGCAATCTATCTAATTGCGGATACAACAAGGGCTCACCACCTGTAAGACGCAAGGCTCGAATCCCCAATTTATGGAAAGCTTCTAAAATAACGAGCCACTCATCAGGCGTTAATAAATTAGTCTGACTGTCCGGTGTGATAGCCTCTGGTCGGCAATAGGGACAACAAAAATTGCAGGCTTCCGTTAGCGATACACGCACATATTCAATTGTTCGTTGCCAACTATCTTGTACCATTTAAATTCTCCTGTCAGCTATTCACTAGCACTCTCTTCGACGACAACGGTATCACCTACATGAATCATGCCACCACTCAATACTTTTGCAAAAATACCTTGTGTTGGCATAATACATGAACCTACTTGTTTTTGTATTTCACAACCAGAATGACATTCTTTACCAATCTGAGTGACTTCGAGCAACACTTCATCACCTACGAACAAACGAGTTCCTACAGGTAATTCATATAACACAATGCCTTCTATCGTAATATTTTCAGCAAAATCACCAGGGTTTACATCAGCCCCTTTAGCACGCATCAAATCAATGCTTTGAATGCCTAATAAACTAATTTGACGATGCCATTTACCTGCATGGGCATCCCCTTCCATACCAAAATCTGTAATCAACTTTGCTTCAGGAATATTATGCTTCTTCTGTCCTTTTTTTTCGCTAATAGAAATAGCAATCACTTTTGCCATAATAATGTATTAGTTCCTTTCTATGACCTACTAAGTTACTTACACACAGTTTTATAAGCTGTAGATATGCTACTACGCTTAGTATGCCACCGTATCAATCACTTTGTATGTTGCACTGGCAACACAGCACAACTCACTGTATAGATTGATTTCTATATAATAGTTATTATAACACGAGATACGTAACTACGACATGTTAAACTTTTTAAAATCATAAAAAATCTGGTATAACCAAAATTGTTTGGCTATACCAGATTATTATTAAGCTATTAATCTTCTTCCTCAACAGGTTCTTCTTTACCAAAACCATTAAAGATTAGATTAAGGATGACCGCTGTCAAACTACCAAGGGTAATACCACTATGTAAAATAACGGCTGTCCAGCTTGGAAAGTTATGATAGAAGTTTGGTTCTGTTAATGTAACCATACTCATACCAATACTAACAGCTACCAACATTAAGTTATAATTACCTTCAAAGTTTACTTTAGATAAAGCACGGATACCACTAGCAATAATCATACCAAACATGGCAATCCCAGCACCACCTAATACAGAGTTTGGAATACAAGCTACCACTGCGGCCATTTTAGGCACAAGACCTAATACCACAAGAATCAAACCAGACATGGCTACTACAAAACGGCTTTTTACGCGTGTTACCGCCAAAAGACCTACGTTTTGTGCAAAAGCAGTGTATGGGAAGCTGTTGAAAATACCACCCAACATAGTAGATAACCCGTCAGCTCGCAAGCATTTAGCTAATCCTTTCCGGCCCATTGGCTTACCTACAATTTCACCAATAGCTACGCAGTCACCCGTCGTTTCTACCATAACAACGACCATAACAATAATCATGGAAAGAATAGCCCCTATATCAAAGGTTGGATACCCAAAGGAGAACGGTGTAATGAACCCAACCCAATCAGCCGTAGCGACTTCACTGAAATCAGCTACCCCTAGGAGAGTCGCAATAATGGTACCACCAATTAAACCAATTAATACGGATATATTACTTAAAAAGCCTTTACAGAAACGATATACAATAATAACAATAGCTAATGTCAAAAAGGCTAAAAATAAGTTCATCGGACTAGCAAACTCGGGGGATGTTGGTTTAGCATAACCTGTAATCCACCGAACTGAAACTGGCAACAAGGTAATCCCAATGATTGTAATAATTGTCCCCGTCACTACTGGTGGGAATAAACGAATTAACCGACTGAAGTACGGCGCTATTAAAAAGGTAAATAGACCGGCTACTATAATGGCCCCATAAATGGCCGTCATACCTCCTTGGGAACCAATAACGATCATCGGTGTAACAGATGCAAAGGTTACCCCTTGAATCATAGGAATACGGGCCCCTACTTTCCAAAACCCCAATGTCTGAATTAAGGTCGCAATGCCACAAGTAAATAAATCAGCATTAATCAAATGAATTAACTGTTCCGCAGACAAATGCATAGCTTGCGCTACAATGATTGGCACCGCTACAGCGCCTGCATACATAGCTAATACATGCTGTAGGCCATAGGCAAATAATTGTGATGTAGGCAGCATTTCATCTACGGGATGAATCGCTTTTTTAGTGTCTTCGCTCATGAGAACCCCCTCATACAAAATACCAGTATACCTAACATATAGTGAGTTTTAGAAATATTTACCTAAAGTCTATAACTTATTAGCACAAAGCACGCTATGTATAAAGTCCCTCAACAACTTTATAATTTATAAACTAGGCTTGCCTTTTAATAAATACTTCTAATTTAATATCAACTATATATTTCTTATATTTATTAAACAACGATTCCTACCTTTTTGTCAAAACCTATTTGCTCATAACAAAACTGCCTACATCTCATAGAGGACCCAAGGGATGTGTTATCATAAGGTCATTTAATTTTATCTGGACGATCCGACGGATGACCTTCACTACCATTCAATAAGATATTCATGATAACCGCCACCAAACTACCTAATGTAATACGCATCCGTTAAAAGGCCTAAATCTTTCATGATTTTAGCACCATAAATAGCTGATACAATACCACCTAATTGGTCAGAAACACCACGACCACCAATTTCAGTAGCAGATTCAAAACCTTCATATGGATCAAACGCCCAGTTTTCACGATTACCAATGCCTACTGTATCAATATGCGCATCATAAGCAATTAAAGTTTTGCCGGTTCCCATATAACCAAGTACATTACCCTGTGGATCGATGATAACTTCATCAAAACCAACCGCTCTCATTTCTTCAGCAATACGGTCAGCATGCCCTTTTTCATCGGCACTTTCACCTGGAATCGCTACGATATCACGTAAACATTTTGTCATAGCTGCTTCATACCCTTGTGCCGCTTTTTTAATCGCTTCGAAATCCATACTAATAACCTCCTTAAATTATCCCTTCCTAAACCTGCTTACTTACCATACCAAACAATATCTTTATACCGAATTGGATCTGTATCCCCTTCAGTCGAGAAGCAAAGTACCTGAGATGTCTCATTTAATCCCAATGTTTCTTTTAACTCTTTATAATCAGGGCAAGTCATAATCGCCGCTACCGTTCCTAGTGGCGCCGCCCCTGATTCACCCGAAATAATGGAAGTATCCCCTTTAAGTGGCGCGGCACTAATACGCATGCCCCATTGGGCTACCCAATCAGGAGCCGATACAAATACATCTGCATGATTTCGTAAAATTTCCCAACTAATGGTATTGGGCTCACCACAGGCAAGACCAGCCATAATTGTTTGTAAATCACCACCTACCATTCTAGGTTTGCCATCACCAGCAACAGCCCCTTGATATAAACAATCCGCCGCTTGCGCCTCTACTACTACAATCTTTGGTTGTACCTTAGCCTCTTTATATAAATTTCTAAAATAACCTGTTACCGCACCAGCCAACGAACCGACCCCGGCTTGTACAAAGATATGGGTTGGCAGGATCTCTGCTTTCGCTAGTTGCTCACCTGCTTCAAGCGCCATCGTGCCATAGCCTTGCATAATCCAACTTGGTACTTCTTCGTATCCCTCCCAAGCAGTGTCTTGCACAACCACACCATTATTTACTTTGGCTGCTTCGGCTACGGCTTTGCGCACACAGTCATCATAATTTAATTCTTCAATCGTTACGGTAGCCCCCTCACGCTGAATATGTTCTAAACGAGATTGGGTAGTTCCTTTTGGCATGAACACCACAGCCTTTTGACCTAATTGGCGCGCTGCCCAAGCTACGCCACGACCGTGATTTCCATCGGTAGCCGTAAAAAAGGTAACATCACCTAATTGCGCCTGTAATTCTTTTGAAGTCAAGACATCATAGGGTAATTCCAACACATCTTTCCCTAATTGTTGCGCCACGTATTTTACCATGGAATACGCACCACCTAGCACTTTAAAAGCATTTAAGCCAAAGCGATACGATTCATCTTTGACAAATACACTGCCTAACCCCCAAAACTTGGCTAACTCAGGTAACGAAGTCAATGGCGTTTCAGTATACTGTGGAAAACTTTGATGAAAGGCACGTGCCTTTTTAGCTTCCTCCACTGACATAATCGCCAAATTATTCTGTTCACTTTTTGGCAAGTGATTCATTTCCCATTTGATTGTGGCCATACTATTACCTCCTATACCCGATTAGCCTATACGTTTGTTGCCTAATGCCTTTAGAATGTGTCGTTCAAATTATCACTCCCATAATTACCTTATTGCTCCTTTTCTTTATCTTTAATCATATTTAAGTCACTGTATAAGGTAAAACGAGAAATACCAAAATATTCACCAATCTTATCGGCTGCTTTGGAAATCAAAAAAGCCCCTGAATCATTTAAAAATTTCAACGCTTCAATCCGTTCTGCTTTATTCATCAACTGCGCTGGTTTGCCAACTTGCTGTACGGCTTGTTCAATTAAATCATCTAATAAGTCAGCTACACTGGTCGTAATCCGTTCTGCTCCAGCGGAAGCTTTAGTATCATGCGTAAGATTAGGAACGCCTGCATTATCAGCAACTTGATTAACAATTTGTTGTAAATGCATCAAATTAGTAATATCTGAATTAATGCCAAAAACATACATAATGTCCCCATTTTCATCACGCATATACATCGTACTTGACCTAAATACACGACCATCCTTAGTCCGTGTCAAATAGCCATATCGATCAGCTACATCTTTTCCCCCATTTTTAAGGGCCTCTAATACAACATGCGAAGGCCCATCGCCAAGTTTACGGTTAGAAACTTTGCCATTTTCTATACAAACCACTGTCCCCTCCATTTCAGGAGTTCTTACATCATGAATCACTACTTCACAGGTTTCACCAAACTGCTGAGCTAACCCATGAGCAATCTGTTTCAGTACCGCTAAATCATTTTTCATGTTCGCTCGCCTCACTTTACTGTGTAAACACTTTGTTACACAAGCCATCTCTTTCATTCTCCAGCTTTGTCAGCCTAACTATTTTTTTGTCAGCCTAACAAATTGTTTTGTTTCTATGATTTAATAGTATCATAAGTATTACTAAATAGCAATATTCAAAAATTAAATAATAAGAAAAATTTATAAATATGCTTGTGTATTAGTTTTTTCAAGTTGTTAGTACTTTTATTTTTACAAAAATTGTAAATTATGCTATAAAGAAGTGAAACGATAGTATTTTAATATTACTAAGGAGTTATCGACTATGAAGTCTGTTATTGATTGGATTAAAATGATTATAAACGACTATAGCGACCATAATATTTCACGCTTATCAGCCGAAACAACCTATTACATTATTTTATCGATTGTACCGTTTTTAATTATTGCATTAACCGGTATTACTGTATTTCTTAATCATAATACAGATGTCCTTAATCAATTAGTGGCTTTGTTACCACCTGAATCACAACATACCTTAACTAGTTTGATTGAAGATTTAACAGAAAACCAAAGCACGACCTTATTTTCAGTCGGTATTATCACTGCATTTTGGACCTTATCGGCCAGTACAAGATCCTTAATCAACGCTCTCAATACAATGCTTAGCCTTGATCATATTAAGGAAAGTATTATTAAAATGT
Organism: Veillonella criceti; assembly: GCF_900460315.1. Classification (NCBI taxonomy): domain Bacteria; kingdom Bacillati; phylum Bacillota; class Negativicutes; order Veillonellales; family Veillonellaceae; genus Veillonella; species Veillonella criceti. The sequence continues at coordinate 1,041,753 of NZ_UHIO01000001.1, forward strand.
ATAGCAAAGCCTTATTCTTTACTTTTATTGGTGCTATCACCGGTTTCTTGGGCCTTGTGTTATCCGTATATGGGCAATCCTTTTTACAACTCTTTGGTAACTTCTTTGGTATTCCTAAAGAAGTCATCCGCTTAGCAGGGGCTTTTACTACCTTATTGCCACTCGTTTCCTTTATTATTTCGCTAACTCTGTTTTATCACTATGCACCACGCCATGAAACAGGCAAAATTATTAGTTGGAAACGTTCCTTTGCGGGTGGCCTATTAGCTACTATTCTTTGGCTACTTCTCACAATAGGTTATCGCTTCTACATTACAAATTTTGCTGGTGGCTCCTCAACATATGGTCCATTAGTTGGTATTATGATTCTCTTCGTTTGGATTAACTTATCAGTCCAAACCATTTTACTAAGTGCTGAAATCATTCGTAATCGCGACCTTGATGAAAAACTCGAAACAGATGCCATTAAAGCTCAAATTAGTGAAGTCAAACAAGCAAAAAAAGAAAAGCGGGAAAAAGAAAAGAAAGCTAACGAAAAACGAATACAAGAAAAATTACAATCATAAAATTTTCCCCAAAAGAATACTCTACTTGTTAACACAAAAAGCCTTAGCATGACATCAAGTCAGCTAAGGCTTTTTTATTATTGTTTATCACTATTTACTTATCTAATATTTTCTTATTTATCATTATGTTCCTTGAGCCACTGTAACGCATATTGCGTATACATAGCAGAGCCAATAGCTAATGCTGATTCATCAATCTTAAAGAAATTACTATGATGGGAATGAACGGCATCAAGTTCAGGATTCGCAATACCAAAGAAAGCAAAACAACCTGGTTTTTCTTCTAAATAGTAAGCAAAATCTTCACCAGCCATTGTTTTTTCCATCAATACTACATTGTCTTCTCCAATTAACTCAGCCCCTACACGCTTAGCAAGGTCTGAAGACGCTGGCTCATTAATTGTTGGTGGCACCATCTGTCTAAATGTTACATTAGCTGTGGCACCATAACCTTTAGCCGTTTCTTCCGCCATCTGAGTCATAGCCTTTTTCAATTCATCACCAATGGAATGTTTGAAATAGCGCGCCGTACCTTCTAACTTCGCATGTCCTGAAATTACATTATAACGATCACCACTGGTTACTTTACCAATCGTCACAACCACGGACTCAAGGGGATTAAAATGCCGTGATACTAATGTCTGCAAATTCATAATAATAGCCGCTGCTACTACTGTGGCATCCACTGTCAAATGCGGTTGTGCACCATGACCAGCTTGCCCTTCAATTTCAATGCCTAGCTCAAGCGACGCGGCCATTCGTTCTCCTGCTTCTACAGAAATCTGCCCGGCAGGCAAGTCAATCCAAATATGTCCACCAAATACACTATCTGTTTCAGCAAACCATGTACCAAATTCTTTCATGTATTTAGCGCCTTCAGCGCTTTCTTCCGCTGGCTGGAATACAAGAAATACTTTCCCTTCAATATCCTGCTGCAAAGTTTTTAACATCTTAGCGGCCCCTAAAAGAATGGCCATATGCGCATCATGACCACAGGCATGCATTTTTCCTTCATGTTTAGAGGCAAACTCATGACCGGTTTGTTCCGTTACATTAAGAGCATCAATATCAGCGCGCAACATAATCGTCTTACCTGGCTTTGCGCCCTCAATCCACGCCACAATACCTGTATTCTTTTCAGTATTAATTTCATAGGGAATCCCTAATTTATCCAATTCACCAGCTAAATATTGAGTCGTTGCTTGTTCCTCAAAACTTACTTCTGGATATTGATGCAAATGACGACGCCAAGCAATAATATCACCTTCGTATTCCTTTTGCAATCGTTTAACGGCTTCTATTGTATTCATTGCTGTACTATTTGTATTCGTAACTGTTGTTGATTCCATATGTTGTCCTCCAATCTCTTTGGTTCTCATAGTAGAATAATTGAGTCTCCTTGTCAAGTTTTTCCTACCTAAACACTATGATATAATTTTCAGATACTTACGCTTTTTTGTGATATACTAAACGATATACTAAATAGTCACTTTATAAAAACTTCTAACCAATATATTCATCCAACCAATAAAGGACGTGACGCCCATGGATACTACCTTATTTCCATATTTTTTAATCTCATCCATTCTACTCACCTTGGCACCTGGACCAGACAATTTATATTTATTAGCTAAAAGTATTACTGATGGGGCCAAAAACGGCATTATCTTAGCAGGTGGTCTTGCGTCAGGCATCATTTTTCACACTACCCTAGTCATTCTAGGTGTAGCTGCCTTAGTCAAAAGTTCACCTATGGCCTTCGCTACCTTAAAATATGTAGGCGCAGCCTATCTATTTTATCTTGCTTATGGGGCTTTTACAGCGAAAGTAAATGAAACAAGTTCTACTGTAGTTACAACGGATAAAACTATATCTACTGAAACTTCTTCTACTGAAAGAGTATCTGTATCTGTTAAAACTTCCTCTGAAACAGGTCTTGCCATTTATCGTAAAGGCTTAATTATGAATATATTAAATCCTAAAGTATTGCTATTCTTTTTAGCCTTCTTACCTCAATTTGTAAGTCCTAATAGTGAAAATCCAAGCCTTGCCATTGCTTTCTTAGGGGCCACTTTTAGCTTGCAAGCCTTTATTTTATTCAGCCTTATTGCTCTTTGTGCTGGTAAATTACGGGGCTTTTTACACCAAGGACCAAAATCGCAACGCATATTAAATCGTGTGCAAGGTATAGTCCTTTTAGGTATTGGTGGCTTGTTGTTATTCTTTTAACAAACTATACCACCTGTATTACAATTATATTACAGGATGCTCTTCTAGGGAGTTAATCGTATAGCACTCTCAGATTATATTCAAACTAGTGTACTTTAGAGAAAGATGTCTATAAATAAAAGGATGTAACCTTACATGAATATCCTCATGTAACAGTTACATCCTTTTGTATTATTTAACCCAAGTTACAATGTCCGCTAAAATTCGAAGATCTCCATCACTTATCAATTTCTACTTTTTTTATTTATTCGCTAGCTGTTGCAACTTTGCTACTCGCTTATACAATGGTGGATGATCACTAAATAACTGATTAATAAAGCCATGCGTATCGCCATAACGACTTAATTTCGCCAATGCAGAGGCTAATTCCATACCTAGCCCTAATTCATGCGCATACCGATCAGCTCGATATTCCGCAATACGTGAGCCAAAAGGACTTAATAATACGAAGGCTGTATTAACGGCTGAATTCATAATTCGAACAATAAAATTTAAAGCTAATATAATTAAAGTAAAGAAAAATGACAAAATATTGATAAAAGGAATAAATCGAATGATATTATGAACAAACACAATAAGCCTAATAATAAAGCTAAATACGCGAAGTACTAAATTATAGGCAGAACCAATCGCAAACGATGTCATACCATATGTCGTATCTCGATGAACTAAATGGCTTAACTCATGCGCTAGTACACCTTTTAACTCGGCTGGCTCCATTTCAGCTAATAAACCTGCATAAACCACGACACGATCATGGCCCATAGCAAACGCATTAACTTCACCACTTTGGCCAACATACAAACGATACTTTTGAGGATTAACACCCGCCCGCTGGCACACGTCCTGCCAACAAGCAACTAAATATTCACCTAACTCTCCTTGTGGTTTAGTGATTCCCGTAAAAGAAAGATGCAAACTTTGTACAGGTGGTAATTGATATAAAATAATAAAACTTACAAATAATAAACCAACCCAAACACAGGCAATAGCGAAACTATGCTCCGGTAAGTTAAACGCTCGTAAAAATTCCAGAATAAAAGGTTGATCTAGTACATTTCGAATGCCAAATACAACCAATATATTATTGATAAAATGTAGTACAATAGATGCCACGAACCCATAAGCAAAGGCCGTTAAAACAACAAGTAGAATTCCCATGATTTCTTTGCTCCTTAACTAATATATAGTTATAGTATACTCCTTTCTCAATACTTGATTAAGTATTTATTATTGATTTTATTCTATACTATAAAAGCTGTAATGAAGGCCGTCAAACTGACAGGCCTCATTACAGCTTATACATATGATTAAAATTTATGTTTTCTCAAATAATTGACATACAAATTGGCTTCCTCGCCAACATTTTTTATTCTGCTTTTTCTAAAAAACCAATAAACATCAGTGGTGCGCCTAGCAGGATTCGAACCTGCGCACCCGGTTCCGGAGTTGTAATTTCTAAAAACTCCTAGTAAACATTAATATAATTATATCTAAAAATCCCCATTATATGAGGAAAGTTTTATTTCTATTTATTTTCAATATAACTCTTAAATCTATTTTTTCTAAAAAAAAATTAGACTTTCAGTAGATAATGGCTGACAAATTGACCTACACTTTCTCAAAATTTATAACTTTTATTATAATATACGAATAGAAACGAAAAGCTATAAATCATTATGAATTTAACGAAGCAATTCTCATTTATATATATAATTTTTTAAATTAATATCGCTAAATTATCTGTGCCTTAATGATAGGTAGCCTTACTTGTATACCTATCAGCACAAGCTATGCATGGGGATGGAAATCAGTTTGACGTCAGCCATTTCAAAAGCCTTAGAAGTTACTAATGAAAAAATTGCTGTTACTGGTCTTATGAAAACCATTAATTTAGATGATTTATTATCTTTAAAAATTGATGAATTGCCTTCATTTGGTGGTAATACTAAATTAGGGATTGAATCCTTAGAAGATACTGGTGAATTTAAAACAAATATTTTTAACGAAACACAAGAGTTAAACGTAAATGTATTGAATGTGAACCAACAGGTTCTTTCAAATTTAAATTCTCATCAGTTATCTGTATCTACAATTTTATCTACAGAAACAGATAGTATTCGTGGTGAACAACAAAAACTACATGCTATTGAAAGTATTAATGGATTACAACAATATGAGTCTTTAAAACAAAAGGGAGCTGATTTAATACATCGTATTGAAAAAGAACAATTAGCCCATCAAGAAGAAAAATTTGATGAAGAAGTAGCAATTAATAAACAAAATTTAGGCGCTATGGATCCTTATCATCCTACACCATATGATGATGTGTTAAAAAAATCCTTACCCATTCAAACTAAACCATATGGATTCCCTGATCTATAAGCAAATAAGCCTACTTGCTTATAGCAAGTAGGCTTATCTCTTATTTTTATTTATTCGTAGTTAACACACTATCATCATAGGTAAAATTATCATATTTATATTCAAACATAGTTGCTTCTTTTGTTCTATTTTTAATTTCATCTTCTTTTACCGTTTTTAATTCATCAATTTTTTTCTTTAATTCTTCTTTATCTGTAAATCGTTTATAGGTATAGCTTTTGGCCCACGATTTTTCTTCTGTTACTAAGGTATCTTGTTTTTCATTATATGTATATACCTCTTTGTCATGACTTTGTAAATCTCTTAATGCATTATTATTAAAAACTGCTTTATTATCTCCTTTCCATTCATTTAACGTGTTATGGAATTCAAGATGAAAAGTTCCTAATGGCTGCTCATCATTTTTAGTTTGTTTTGTTTCATAGCCAAATGAATGATAGGAAATAATATATTGATTGTCTTTATCTTTCTTAATATCAATCCAACGAACCCCATTAAGATCGACTTCTTCTTTAATCCATTGTCCTACAATCTTATCTTCTGGTTCTGCCCCACAACCAGCTAATACTACCATAGCTACTGCCATAATTGCCAATACTGCATATTTAATCATTGTTTTCATACTAACACGTCCTTTCGTTATCGACTTAAATAGGTTTTATATAAATAAATTACTCCCTTAATGATGATATATCCTATCTCTAGCTACATAACCTTCTGTTACTAAATCAAATTTTTGTTTCTTCGGATTCCATTCTAAATAATATCTATAATCTTGATTACTTTTAAAATCATTTAAAAATAGATTTAATTGATTAGAATTTAATGGATTAATCTCTATATCAGCATATCCCGCTTCAGTGGCACCAAATGGATCCTTAAAATCATATAAATTAATATAATCTATCAAACGAGTTTTATTCTTATCAAATCCTACAAGTGATAGATATAAATTATCTCTATCATTTGTATTTTGTAAATACAATAAAATTTTATAAAAATTTTTTTGTGCCACATTATCATAAAATGAAGTAATTGTTAACATCCCATACTTAAAAGTCGGAAATATTCTTTGTAAAACTTTGTTGTCATTAATCTTTATAGTTAATACTTTCCCAATAAAAGATACATCTATAACACCATCAATAGACTTTAAATTCCCAGTCTCCTCTTTAACAGGATAATTAAACCGCATAAAAGTTTTAGACCCATTATATTCAAAAGCTGCATTTACTGGAATATATATCGAAAGTAAACACATAAACATCACTATAAACTTATAAAATACATTCATATAATTCCCCCTTTTAACTACTTTTACACTCTTAACTACAATTCATTATCCCAAATTATCTATTCAACAAAACATAAAATTCATCTTGTCTTTAAGATAACGAAAAAAACACCTTTTGTAAAGCTTTTTTGCTTTCACAAAAATTCTTAAATTGCAATATGAAATTGAACACCCTTCAAAGTTACTAACTGTTTAACTCCCAATGACCAAACTCTTCGCGAGTTAAAATTGACTTATCCCGTAAATCTATAGATTTTCCCAAGTATTTCTTATGCTTAAATATTTTAGCTTTACTAGTTGATCTACTCAGCATAAGAGGTAAATCTAATGGAGTAATTCGCAATACACTTTGATATACATAGTTATATAAAGTTTTTGTAGGTACCATTTCATTACGTACAAACAAACACTTACGCAATGCATAACCGACGGCAGTAGCTATAAACCATTTATCTTCAAAAAATTTTGCCTCAATCCATGAAAAAATGGTTCAATCGCCCCTGCTTTTAGCGTATTAAAAGGTCCTCTTCTAGACACTTCGTATTGATGTTGTCCATAATCAGACAAATACATTAATACACATTTCCTTGCTTGAATTGAACCACTGTGCCACACTTAATTTCAGCATTAATTGTTGTTCTAGAACGACCTAATGCTTTAACAGTACAAGATTTAGATTAGACACCTTAATCATAACACAATCGGTACTCACTATGGATTATTTATTATATGTTTAATTTCATTGTACAATTAACCTTATAACAAAAAGGTAGAAAATGAACACTTATTTTCTACCTTTTTTTTAAAACTGGCTGACAAACCTGTTTTTTCTAATATTTTATTTTTAAAAAACCAATAAACATCAGTGGTGCGCCTAGCAGGATTCGAACCTGCGCACCCGGTTCCGGAGTTGTAATTTCTAAAAACTCCTAGTAAACATTAATATAATTATATCTAAAAATCCCCATTATATGAGGAAAGTTTTATTTCTATTTATTTTCAATATAACTCTTAAATCTATTTCTTCTAAAAAAAATTTAGACTTTCAGTAGATAATGGCCGACAAATTGACATACAATGCTTTATAATTTATCAAAATTTTAAGTACCTAATCATATTTTTATAAAGATAAATACATAAAATATTAACTATAGATATTCTCATTTAGCAAAATTAAAACGGCCTACTTTAAAATATTGTAGACCGTTTAATATTTATCTATTTATTTAAAACACTGTCATCATAGTCAAATTTATCATAATAGTGTGTAAACATATTATCATTCTTTGTTCTATCTTTAATTTCTTGTTCTTTTAATGGTCGTAAATCTTGTAGTTTGTTATTAAATTCTTTATCATCGGTATATTTTGTATAAACTACATTATCAATTGTAATTGTTTTTTCTTCTTCATTATATACATAAGTTGCTTCTTCAGTAATTAATTTATTCTTATTAATATGACCTTCTTCATTTTTTGAGTTTTTAATTAATGTGTTTAAATATTCAATGTGAATATCATTAGAAAATCTTTGTCTTGATTCTTTACTAATTTTATCTTGATAGGAGTAAACATCAGATTTAATAACCATTTGTTTGTCTTTTTTAGGTTGAATATCTAATACCGTTACATTTGTTTTAGGATTCTTTGTTATCCATTTTCCTGTAAAGTTATCACTTTCAGAAGAGCCACAACCTGCTATAGCCAGCACTAATACAGACATAATAACCATTAGAATTAATTTAGATAGTTTCGTCATAACACTAACCCCATTTCTTAAATACATTGAAAGTTTTTAAATTATTAAAATAGTAATTGATTTAACTGCGATCAGTTCTGTCTATAGCAAAATAACCTTCTTGAACTACGTCAAATTTTTGCTTTTTGACATTCCATTCTAAGTAATACCTATAATCTTGATTAGTTTTCGAATCATTTAAAAACAACATCAATTGATTAGGATTAAGTGAATTAATCTCTATGCCTGCAAATCCAGGTGCAGTAGCACCAAATGGGTCTTTGAAGTCATATAAATTGATATAATCTACAAGACGATTTTCTTTTGCATCAAATCCTACAAGCGTTACATATAAATTGTCACGATTGTCTGTATTTTGTAAATAAAGAAAAATATCATAAAAATTCTTTTGTGTAACAGTATCATAGTAAGATGCTATAGTTACCATTCCATGTTTAAAAGTTGGGAATATTCTTTGTAAAACTTGTCTGTTATTAATCTTTATAGTTAAGGTTTGTCCAATAAAAGAAGCATCTATAGATCCATCCATAGATTTTAGATTGCCAGGTGCCTCTTTAACTGGATAATCAAATCTCATAAAGGTTTTAGAGCCCATAGATTCAAAGGCTGCATTGGCTGGAGTATATAAAGACAATAAACAAATGAACATGACTATAATTCTTATAAACAGCTTCATGTAATTCCCCCTTTTATAATTACCTTTGCTCCTTAGATATAAAACTGATTGTTAAAAGTTATATGTTTAAGGTGATACCAAATTCATCTCATCTTTAAGATAGCGAAAAAAACACCTTTTGTAAAGTTGAAATTTATCTTACAAAAAGTGTTTTTTTATTTTCTAAAAAGAGAAAAACGTTTATAAGAAATTTAAATTTTTATTGTTTTATATAATTTCTATATAATTTCATTAGCTCTATAATACACTCTGTTTCTGATAGCTCTCTCCAATTCCACCCATATGCTTCCATTACTGCTTTATTATTTTCTTGATGGGCTTTACGCAAATCAACTGGCATAATATTATCATCATATAAATCAGCAAGAGTAGAGTCTGTATACTTCTCTCTAACTTCAAGTATTTTTTTGCCGTTGTTTTTATTTTTTCATAAACAGATGAATTAAACTTAGGCCATGGGAAATTATTGTAAACTATTTGAATAGAATATCTATAGCTAGTTCCCATTCTTCCTACAACAACTCTCATTCAAGCCATATGAACATTAGAAAGCATAATGCCAAAATGAAAAAGTGATGCATTAGGAATAAACGATGCTCCGTTACTAATGATAGTATTAGGAGTTAAGTATCCAATAGTAAAGTTTATTCAGATAAGAGTTTTTTTAAATGCTCCCGCTGTTTTTTTATTTCTAACTCTACTTGTTGTTTATGCTCATTTAGCGATTCATAAAAATTTAAGTAATATTGTTGACTAATAGATTGTCTCTCATTTATATCTAAACTTAGCCATATTTTTATTTGTGATTCTAAAAATGGATCGTAACATGCATACAATTTACAGCCATAAGCTAACGGAGAAATATATAGTCTGATAATTCTATCATTATCTAATTTTAATGCCAATATATTTTTTCCAGTTGTAGGCCATGATTTTGCTTGCCCTAACCATGAAGCATGATTTAATTGTTGATATAATTCAACAAGAAGCGGATAACCTTCTAATACTAGAGTTAAATCGCCAGGCTGTTCTTGCCTTCCTAAAATATCATTCTTGTTAAGAACAGGAATTTTATTAAATATTTTTTCAAAATGGTGAGAAATAATTCCACCGTATTTTGAATTTAACAATAGAAAATTAGTTGCTACCTCTGGTACTTCGGGGATAACTCCCGTATTCATTACTTGGTTAAATGAAATTATTACGAGTCCTGCCAATGCTTCAAACTCTTCGATATTTTTTTCTGAAAAAATATATTGTAGTGTATGAGGAGTGCCTTTAAGTACCCATTCTGTATAAAACAAAGTACTTAAAGGCAACTCTGTTAATTGTTCGATGGAGCAATTTAGCTTGCTAGCAATATTTAATACTAAATCTAAATTAGGTTTTGAAATTTCTCTTTCATAAGCAGATACTTGAGCTTTAGTAATTCCTAAAACTTTAGCGAAATCGCCTTGTTTTAAATTATAAAGGTCTCTTATGTATTTTAAATTATCACTAAATCTGGTATCCATAACCCCTCCTGAATCATATTTTTTATTAAAAAACATTTTTTTTATGATTTTACGTTGACTTTATTATATTTTTATCATATCATAATATATATAAAGAGGAAAGGAGAATACCATGGAAAAACGATTTATGACTATCAAAGAAGCAGCACAAATTTTCTTTGAAGGGAAAATTTCTGTTGCGTCGCTTTATCGATTAATCGAAACGGGAGAAATCCCTGCTATTCGTATCGGTAAAAAGTATTTATTAAATGTTACTACCATGCAAGAAAAATATGGATAAAAAAAGCTCATTTCAGCGGCAACTGAAATGAGCATGCAAAATATCTGCTCGCGCAAACAAGAGACCTTTTGCATCACCAGTATACAATAATTCTAGATGGTGTTGCAAGGGTTGATTATATCCTTGCACACATAAGGTGTGCTAGCCTATTCAAATTATTCTTATTGAATAGGTGTTTTTAGCACACCTTTTTTTGCGCCTTTTTTTAGCAATTTTACTAATCACTAGTGGAAATCACTAGGCATTGAGTAACGAATACTTTTACTTACATTAAAAAATAAAATTTAAAGGAGCACTTTTATGATTAATGCTAATATTACAAAAAATAACTTAAAGATTGTTTCTACATATTTATATGAATATTTAAAGTTAAAAGGTATTGAATCTTTTAAAAAGAATTCATACAGATGTTTAAACCCTGCCCATAAAGATACACATCCTTCTATGTTTTTATTTAAAGGGTCTGATAGTGGAAAGCTTCATTTAAAATGTCAATCTTGTGGTTGTTCAATGGATATATTTAATACGGTTGAAGTAATTGATAAAATTAAAGGCCTAAAAAATCAATATGCTTATATTTGTAATTTATTTCAGATTGACCTATTAAATCCTTTACCATCAAGGGACTATGCTAATTTATGTATTACAAAACAAAAATCAGAAGAAGAAATAATTAAGTATATACAGCAATGTCATAATTCATCATTAAGGAGAGATTATTGGCAACAAAGAAATATACCGACAGTTTTACAAGATGAATATAATCTAGGTTTTGATAAAAATGATAATGCTTTAGTAATTCCTATAGGCTCAGGATGTTTGAAGCGTTTTATTAATCCCAAAGGCCCCAAATATAAACGATCAGTGGGATTAAGGGAAAATTTTATATCTCATAATCTTAACAATAATATGCCGATTATAATTACTGAAGGAGAAATTGATGCTCTTTCAATATTAGCTTGTGGGTATCCTAATGTAATTTCTACAGGAGGAATAGCCAATCTCAATCATATATTTAGTCAATTAGTATCTACATCTAAATTAATACCTATTATTGCAACTGATAATGATGTAGCAGGGAAAAATGCTTATGTAGATTTGATACATCTATGCGTTAAGAATAATTGGAACAGTCCTGACTTTTTTTGGAATCATGTAGAGGATTGTAATATTCTACCTCAACACTATAAACAAATAAAAGATATTAATGAATTTCTACAAAAAGATAAAACTTTACTAGAAAGTATCTTAACAATTATAGCAAGGAGATTAGATTAAATATGAAAAAACTAACAGATTCTGAGTTAAGTAAAAAGATTAGCAAATTAAATCAAGAACTTAATCGTTTGCAAGAGCAAAAAAAGGAACGAGAAAATACCCGAAAAATAAAACTTGCCGAGTATATAGAAAAAGAATATAACATTACATCTATTATAGAGTTTGAAACGTATTTTAAATCATTTAATCGAGCTAACTCACCCCATAGTAATGAAATCTACACCGCGCCCTCTCCCTATGAGGAATAAGAGCGTGAGTCAGCTCTATAATATGATTGCATGTTTTATATTTTCGGTACGAACCATACTATTTGTCCGTACAACTCTTGTTGCACGTCAAATAGATGGTTCGTCTCCGACGGGCAGGGATAAATCCCTTGCAACCCAAAAAAGGAGCCACATATGAGCAATAAACGTTGTAAACGAATTGAAATGAGGCTCACTGAAGAGGAATTTATTGTAATAAAACAATTAGCTAATAAAGCCAATATGACTGTAACACAATTCCTCTTAAAAGCAGCATTCAACTTACCTATTACAATATATGAAATTGACAATGTCAAAGATATTTTAAAGCCTTTATTAGGTCTTCAACGGCACTATAACAATATTCGCTTTAGCTTACAAAAGACTAATCAAATAACTTCAATTATAACGCCTAATATAGAAAAGGAGATACATTCATTATGGCAATTGTTAGCGCAGGCAAAGGAAGTAAAAGTGCCTTAGGTAGTATGAAATATGTTGTCTTTGAAAAAAAGTCATCTAACAAAAGAGCTAAACTTGTTGCTGGTATAAATTGCTCGGCTAATTATAAAGATGCTGCTAATGATTTTAAACAAATACTAAATATATATAAAAATAGAGGTCATCGAGAAGCCCACCATATGGTACTATCCTTCTCTGAGAACGAATCTGCTCAGTTTAGTAAAAAAGAACTAATGCAGAAAGCAATGGAAATAACAAAGCATACATTCCCTAATCATCAAGTATGGCTAGGTTTACATGATGATACAGATCATACACATGTTCATTTAATCATCAATGCAGTTGATTTAGAAACAGGCAAAAAACTTCAAATCGCGGGCAGAAAAGGTATGCATGACATTATGAATAAAGTGCAAGAAAAAGCGAAAGAATTAAATTTAGATGACAATATGATTGTGGGTAAACAAAAGCAGCGAAATAGAGGTGATATTCATACACGAAATCCAGTAGAAAAGAAACTTCTAGAGAGCAATAATTCTTGGAAGAAGAATTTAGTATTAGCAGTTATTGACTCTTTAGAGCAATCTAATTCTTTAAACTCTTTTATTATGAATTGCTCAAATAACGGAGTAGGTTGTCAATGGAGTACTAAGCGACAAAATGTAACCTTTTATTTACTTTCTAGTCCTTCAAAAAAAGCTCGTGCTAGTAATTTATCTAAGACATTTACATTACCTGAACTTAAATCTAAAGATTCTATCTTACATCATTTAAATATCAATTATACAAAACAAATAGAAACACAAATCAAATCGCTCCCTGTAAGAGAGATGGAAAAAAAGCACCCCAAAATTATCATTACTAAATCTAAAGGAGATCTAAGCTTATGAATATTTTGAACGAAAGTAGAGATTTAAGAAACTCACAAAAACGTGACCAAAGTTTTTATTTGAAATCAAAAAGAGATAGCAAAATAAATCCAGAAAACATCCCAACATCTAATACTACATCTAATAATTTGGTTAATCTATCGCTTAATGCAGTAGAAAATACATTAGGACAACCTTTAAATGGTTTATTACAAAAGCAAATTGTTACTAGTAATGAGTTTAATATCTTAATTAATGTAATGATTGCAACACAAAATGAGACTTTAAATGCAATTAGAAATCTTACTACAGCAGCTGGGAAGATGGAGGATATGACAAGACATTTTGGAAAAGACGTCACAAAAATCAGTCAAGTTCAAGATAAAACGCTCGAAACAATAAATAAAACAGTATCTGATTATAATAGTAATATTAGACAAACACTTCTTAATCAAGAAGAAAATCTAAATGAAACCTTAGTTAATGCAATACAAGAAAAAATAAGAAGCTCTGAGTATAAACTGTCCTCACTTAGTGAAGCTATAAATAATAACTTCTTTTATGGCTTTATCTCTATACTTATAGTAATCGCTATTCTTGTAGGTTTTAGCTATTTCACAATTCCTAAACTGAACAACTTAAATAATAATATGTATACAATTACACAAATACAAAAAGGCGATTTAAAATATTGGTTTGATGAATCTAACCACATTTTATATAAGAAAACTTTAGAGGAGTTAAATAATGGAAAATAAATGGCTTACAGTGAATGAAGTTGCTTCATATTTAGGTATATCTCGAACTGCCGTTATTAATGCTATAAAAAGAAAAGAATTAAAATCAATTACCTTAGGTCATCGAATTTTGATTAAAGGTTCCGATTTTTCAGACTTTTTAAATGCTGCTTATATTACAAAGGAGAGTAAATGAGACGAAGAAGTAATGGTGAAGGCAGCATATATCATAATAAAAAGCGTAATATGTACGAATTAAGAATCACTTACACTGATCCGTTGGGTATAAAAAAACGAAAAGCATTTTATGGAAAAACGATAAAAGAAGTAAAAGAAAATTGTAGCAAATGGAAAGAAAATAATCTTAATTTTGATAATATTGTATATAAAAACCCTTTGGTAAAAGATTGGATTGTAGAATGGCTAGAGACCTATGTAAAAAATACTGTAAGACCATCTACATATGAAAAATACAAGTGTTGCCTTAATCCAATAAAAGATTTTTTTGGTGATAAACATTTAAATAATCTAGATCCTACTTCATTACAACACTTTTTTAATCGTGAGCTTAAAAGTGGAGGTAAAAATAAAAAAGGGCTTTCAACATTAACTATTAGAAATCAAAGGCGCTATCTTTCTTCCTGTATAGATACTGCAATTAAGTTAGAGTTAATAACCAAAAATCCAGTTAAATTAACTAAACCTCCCAAAATAAAAAAGAAAGAAATAGAACCATTAACTATTGAAGAATGTAAAAAAATCATTAACCTTGCATATAATAATGTCCAAGCTATGATTAATCAAAATAAACTTGGGGATATGATGTCTGCTGAGGATTTATATATAGGTGTATATATAGCCATAGAAACAGGAATGCGCCTAGGAGAGCTTATGGCTTTACGATGGAATGACGTTATAAATGATATTATGGATAATGAATATATTATAGTGCAACGCTCCAAATCTAAAATCAAAGAACAAGATATTACTAGAACTAAAACTGGCTTAGGTCGAAAAATACAAATTAGTAATTCTTTAAGTGTTGCCTTAAAGAAGCATTTTAAAATACAAAAAGCTTACATAAAAGAAGTTAATCAATTATACAATGATCAAAATTATATTATTGGTGGACTATTTGGAAATGGATATAGTCATAGTCATTATAGCTCTAGAAAATTCAAAAAATTACTCAAACAAGCTAATATCGAACGCCGAGTACGATTTCATGACTTACGCCATACTCATGCTACCTTACTTTTATTAGCAGGTGTCAATCCTAAAATTGTTCAAGAACGTTTAGGTCATGCAAGTATTGATATGACGCTAGACACATATTCTCATTTAACTTTAGCTAATCAGTCGGTAGCTGTTAATGTTTTAGATAAATTTAATATTTAAAAGACTATAAACCAGTTTTGCAAGAACATACTTTCGATTAAATTAAGGATATGATATAATATAAAAAATAGAATTATATAGTTATAAGGCTAAAATTTATTACTAATTAAATATTAATACTGGAGTAAACACAATGAAATCTAATATTATAGTTAACTCTAAATCAATAAATATTTTAAACAAAAGAAAATTACTGGATATTACACGAAAAGAGTTTGCAGATGCACTTGATTTTGATAGACAAGAAGAAAAAAATCTTAAATTATGGGAAGAAGGAGTATTACCAATTCCGACACAAATATATAATCAAATCATGAACTTTCGTAGTATTGGTAAATATGCTCTAAGTACTAAATCAAATTATAGGTTTACACAAATTGATTTATTTGCAGGCATTGGTGGTATTAGATTAGGATTTCAAAAGCATGGAGGAAAAACTGTATTTTCTTCTGAATGGGATAAGTTTGCACAAAAAACTTATCGAATAAATTATGGAGAAGTACCTGCTGGAGATATTACATTAATTCCCCCAGATACTATTCCTAATCATGATATTTTATTAGGAGGATTCCCTTGCCAACCATTCTCTCAAGCCGGTTTAAAAAAAGGTTTTGAGGATACTCGGGGTACATTATTTTTTAATATAGCTTCTATATTGAAAGCTAAAAGACCAAAAGCATTTATGCTAGAAAATGTGAAACAATTAAAGGGACATGATAAAGGAAAAACATTAGAAGTAATTTTAAATACGCTCAATGAATTAAATTATTATGTTCCCACCCCTCAAATTTTAAATGCATATCATTTTGGCGTTCCTCAAAATAGAGAGCGTATTATTATCGTTGGTTTTAACAAAGATTACTTACCTCAAGACTTCGAGGAATTTATTTATCCAGAAGGAAAAGTTGATAATAGTATAAAAGTAGGAGATATATTAAGTAATGTTGTAAAAGATAAATACACTATCTCAGATAAATTATATGAAGGACATTTAGCAAGAAAAAGACAGCACAAGAAAAAAGGAAATGGATTTGGATTCTCTTTATTTAATAAAGAGAGTAAATATACTAGTACAATAAGTGCAAGATATTATAAAGATGGTAGTGAAGCATTAATAGAACAAAATAATAAAAATCCTAGAATGCTTACTCCGCGTGAATGTGCTAGACTTCAAGGTTTTCCAGAAGACTTTATTATTCCCGTATCTAATACACAAGCATATAAACAATTTGGAAATTCAGTTTGTATAAACGTAATCGATGCTGTTGCTGAACGAATGGTAGCGTATTTAGAACAGTATCACATAATTTAAAAAAAGGATTGAAGCGTATATAATATCTTCAATCCTTGCTTTTTTATCTAAATACTAATTCTTTAAATGTAGCGGTCCCTTTAGTCCTTATATTTTTAGGTAATTGATCTTTAGATGTAAGTTTATATCCAGAAAATTCATCTATTAAAGCACCATTCTGATAATATTTTATAGGAATATTATTATTAATATAACAAACTTTTTTGTCTTTTGAAATAGTGCCTTCGTCATCTGTAAAATACACTATATCGCTTAAATGAAGGTTTAGACCTACACAAGTATTCTTTAAATTACAAGTATAACATGAAATAGGATTTATTCCTCTTAATTTTTTATTACCTGTTGTCCCAAAACGCTGGCACCATAAAATATCAAAAAAAGTTTTCATATTAGTTTTATTGGATTGACTTGCCAACCAAATCACTCTTTCCAGTTTTCCCATATTAGAAAACTTCTTTAGAAAAGTTATTTTTTTACTAATCCCCAATGGATACTTATAAAAAGTTTCAATCCATGTATCAATTGGAATTGCTTCAGAATTTAGAAATCCTTGTTGAATAAAGCAAGCAATAACTTTTTCTGAATATCCTATAAGTTTATTTCCAGCCATATAAAACTTATTAAAGAAGTCTTTTTTCCATGATGCATACTTTTTATCTATATTGATGTATGAACTAATAAAATAGGCTGCACGCCATGGGTGACGATTAAATGCATCTACTAATGCTTCAGCTACTGCTTTTTCATCTTCATTAAATATTTTTTGTTCATATAGTGGCTCAGATACTTCTTTGATAAATGAGCCTTTATTTTTTCCCCAAGCTTTTTCCATCCCTAAAAAAATTGTATTTTCTATTTTAACACTATGAGTAAAAAATTCATTAAATAACTTAATTGATGTTGAATGCAATAACTTAAACTTAGTGAAGCTGTTAAAATTTTCTTGTAAAATATCATTTAATAATGGAAGTACATAAAACTCTATATGCTCCCATTTATTTGGCAAAGCAACTTGTTCGCCAAATGCACTCATAAAATTATAAAGCATTCTCATTTCGCTTTGTCGGCCTGTCTTAGGTTGCCAAGCTGCTACAAATCTTACTATAGAATACATTTCTTCATAGAATTTTCCATAAGGCAAATATTTCCCGTAAGAGCTTTCTATATATCGCCAAAGATCGTCTAATAAGCGCTGATAGTCTTTGTTTTCATTGCAGCATAAGAGTATATCTGTTTTGCTGATTTTATCAGAAAGTCCAATTCTATTGCTAAGTTCGTCTTTAATTTTTTCTATATAGTTATTTTCATCCTGAGAAACATTAGACAACAATAAGAATTCAGCAGTACAAGAATCTTCAGTAATACTATAACTCACTGCTACAGGGCAAGCGATAATACGTTTATTATTACATTCAAAGTGAATATATATAATAGGAAATTGTGGTAAATCAGGATAGAATAATTCTATTTTAGAAATCCACGGTATTGGAATATCACTAAGTTTAATTTTTATTTCATGATTTAATTTAAACATTTTTCACCTATTTATATGTCTCAATGATTAAACTATCCCAGAATTGATTGCTAGCTCTCCATTGTGAATAAGGTCTTATATTCCCTTCATGCATTCCACTATCAAAAAATACTATACCACGGCGAATTAACTCAAGCCAAGAATTATAATTAAATGGAGCACCAAAACAAATTCTGTCATATTTTCCATTTAAGTCTGTCTTACAGGTAAACCAGCCCATATCATTAAATTTATCTTCAAGTTTTTGCTTTAAACATTTATCACCTCGTTTTATACTAAGTGACTCTAAACCAAACCAATGTGCAATAATTAGATTTTCTTGTTGAAGGGGTTTAGGAATAATAAAATCTTTGTTTTCTCTCATATCTTTTGAAAATGAGTAAACTGCTAGAATATCAAATTCCCTAATAGGCGTATCAAAAGGGGTCCCCCAAGATTCATTTGGCTCTACAATTTTTAAAATTTGCCCAAAAGAATTATACTTATTTATTTTAGGCACTGGGCGACCAGACCATGAATACCTATTGTTTTTATCAGGATTTGGTGCTCCAAATATCCGGCAAAATGAATCCTGTCTTTGAGTTGGAGTCTTACCATCAAATAAATGTGAATAGCAACTTTTTTTATATATGTATCGATTAGCAGACCAGTCTCCAAATGATGTTTTGCTAGTAGTTTCATTTTTAAGTTCATAACCATAAAAATCGGCATGATTATCTGCATCAGGTGATTTTCCAAATTGCTCTTCCAACCAATTACCTTCTTTTCCATCATGCCTTTCATTTCGTCCCGTTACATCAGGAACTTGACCTTTGACATAAGCTCTAAAAAAGTTGATTAACATTTCCTTGTTAGGATCCATATTGACCATCCTCTCTTAACTGAACAATTCTTTAAAAATAGCTTCTAATACAGGAACAACTATGCTATTTCCAGATTGTTTATAAAGACTAGTGTTGCTTACTAAACTGCTAGCCTTATAATAATCAGAATCTTTAACTCCCATAAAACGCCAAGTCTCTAGTGGTGTTAATCGGCGAGCTGGATATAATCCATCACTATTAATAGGTCCAGAAACCAGTTGACGTCTCCTTTTTTCTAAAAAATCTTTTAAAAAAGTTCCTTTCCAATAATTAGAGTCTAAACAATATATATAATCCTGTTTAATTGGATCTAATGTTGTTTGGTTATTTTTTAAATAAAATTTATCAGGCACATTTTTTTCTAATAACTCAGTCATAGTAACCTTTAAAGGGATTTCTCTAGGATAAAGAAACTTATTTTTTCCTTTATATATACTTATGCAAAAAACTCTTTCCCTATTTTGTGGTATACCAAAGTCACGAGCATTTAAAACCTTCCAATAATTTTTATATCCTAAATTTTCTAAATACTCTAAAAACAGCTCAAAAATTTTTTTATGATTATTACCCACAAGATTTTTAACATTTTCCATCATTAGATATTTAGGGCGCTTTGTTTCTATAATTTTACAACATTCCCACAATAAAGAAGATCTTGTATCTGAAGATTTACTTAATCCTTTTTGAAAACCTGCTACTGATATATCCTGACAAGGAAATGAATAAGTAAAAAAATCAAAATCAGGAAGATCTAAGGGATTAATAACTCTGATATCTCCATAATTTTTACTTAAAACATTAGCAAGATACATATCTTTAAGTTTTTGCCCCTTTAGATTTTTTGCTTTATTAACAAAAGTTTTATAATCTAAAGGAACATTTATTTTTTCTAAATAGCCCCTCATGGACTGATCAGAGACATTTAATGGTTCATTTCTTTTTTCTAATAGATGTTCATGAATAGCAGCATACGAAAGAATAACATCACCTTCAATTTCAGATATACCTACTATTTCATGTGGAATTTTGAGATTTTTTAAAGCCATCCTTTGACTACCATATCCAGCAAAGGCTTCAAAA
Source organism: Veillonella criceti (assembly GCF_900460315.1). Classification (NCBI taxonomy): domain Bacteria; kingdom Bacillati; phylum Bacillota; class Negativicutes; order Veillonellales; family Veillonellaceae; genus Veillonella; species Veillonella criceti. The sequence goes on from NZ_UHIO01000001.1 coordinate 1,062,233, forward strand.
ACTTTAAGCATAAATTTAATACTCCTTACATATATGTTCAGGGAAGATATTCGTTAAATCATTTTTTATTTTCCCATCTAGTAATATAACCTTTTTGTCCAAATATTTTTTTAGCTCTATGTTATTTTCTAATAAAATATATGACTGAGGTGGAAAAAAGTTTGGTACATTAGTCCGCAAATCTTGTAATGTGATAGGCTCAATTCTTTGAAATCCAATAATTTCAGCACCATATCTATAATTTTTTTGTTCAAATAACTCTATACGATGGCATATTAATTTATTTTCTTTATATTGAAGCTTCCACTTATTTATTGAATGAATTCTTCCAAAATATATTATTCCACAAATAGCTTTTACTGGTTTACTAATATACATATAAGCAAATCTGCATTCTTTTGGAAAATTTCGTCTATATTCTATCAGTTTTTCTCCTCGTATAATTTTATTATAAATGGAGGGCCAAAAACTCATTACTGGAACCATTTATTATTACCTCTTTTCAAATAATTAAGAGTATGATATAGAGTTAAAATAGTGAACAATTTATATTATGATCATAAAATCATGGATAAGTATTTATAACATATTAAATATATATTCTCATTTAAGTATAATAAAAAGTACATCATCTAAAGATTATAAAGAAAAATTTATAACAAAAAGGTAGAAAATGAACACTCATTTTCTACCTTTTTTTAAAAAACTGGCTGACAAATTGGCTGACAAAATTATTTTTTCTAATAATTTTTACTTAAAAAGTCAGTAAATATCAGTGGTGCGCCTAGCAGGATTCGAACCTGCGCACCCGGTTCCGGAGACCGGCGCTCTATCCCCTGAGCTATAGGCGCATATAAGGGTAACGCTATTTTGTTACAATATAATATTTCAAATATAATATCTTAACAAAAAGGCTACCCAATTATTATATCAGTGCCAATTGTAGACTGTCAAATCGCTATCGTATACTAACAACGTAAAACAATTTTCTCTACATCACTACATGCCTTAATCATGTTTCAATTGTTTATTGCCAAGGCCTGTTTTACGGAAAATAGTAAAGCAAAGGCTAAGCACGATAGCTACGACTGTTGCTAGTCCCATCCCTTGAAGAACTACAGGTCCTAATGTCACTTGAGCGCCACTTAAACCAGTAATCATAACAACGGATGTCAAAATCAAATTATCAGGGCGCGTATAATCTACTTTGCGTTCTACTAACATACGCAAACCAGAAGCCGCAATGATACCAAATAATAGGATACTTACACCACCCATAACCGGTACAGGAATCGCATGGATTAAGGCTGCAATTTTACCAATAAAGGAAAATATAATCGCCAACACAGCCGCACCACCGATTACATATACACTAAATACTCGTGTAATTGCCAATACACCAATATTTTCACCATAAGTGGTATTTGGCGTAGCTCCAAAGAAGCCTGATAACACATTAGCAATCCCATCACCTAATAAAGATCGTTGAAGTCCTGGATCTTTCATAAGGTCACGACCGACAATATTACTCGTCACAACCAAGTGCCCTACATGTTCAGCAAATACCACGAATAATGCTGGCATAATCATCAAAATAGCGTTGATATTAAATACAGGGGCACTCATATGAGGCAAAGAGAACCAAGCCGCTTCTGAAACTTTTGAAAAATCTACCACACCCATAAACGCAGCTAAAATATAACCAGATACAACGCCAATCAACACAGGAATAACCGCAAAAAAACCTCGGAATACAACGGTTCCTAGAATCGTTACAATTAAAGAAAATAAGGAAATCGTCAATACTTGTGCATGTGTCATGCCTAAGGTTTGCCAGCTATCACCTGTAATTCCAGCCATTCCCATAGCGACAGGACCTAATTCCAAACCAATAACGGCAATAATGGCCCCCATGGCAGCCGGTGGAAATAAAACATCAATCCAACCAATCCCCACTGCACGAACAATAAAGGATAAAACAATAAACGCTAAACCAAAAGCGATAAAACCACCTTGCGCTGCTTCATAAGACATCCCTGCCGCCATAACGGACAAGACAGGCGCTATAAATGCAAAACTAGAGCCTAAATAGGAAGGAATCTTCCCTTTACAAATAAATAAATACAGAATCGTCCCAATCCCATTCATAAAGAGTGCTGTTGCTGGATCCGCTTTTAACAAATACGGTACTAATACCGTAGACCCAAACATAGCAAATAAATGTTGAAAACTTAATGGCAACATAGCCGCATTGGACGGCCGTTCAGACACATCAATAAAGTCTTTCATGTCCTCTAAATCCTTTCTTACTACACACTGAACACCGATATTTATTTACAAGTATCTATCACACATTCATTTCGTTTCACCTTACCCATTGGACGGTCTGAAACGACTGCGCGTTTCTTCACGCAGTGAAGGCATCACACCTTGACTCCCAATCTTGCGGTTAAGTTCTTCATTAGTTCGTGAAATACTCAATAAGATAGCAACAGCTACTACATTCATCAATAGTGAAGAACCACCATAGGAAACAAAGGGCAACGGTACCCCTGTAACTGGCAGTATACCACATACCATAAGCATATTAAATACCGCTTGACCACCAATAATACTGGTAATCCCTAAGGCCATTAGTTTACCAAAGAAATCGCGAGCGTCGATAGCCACTCGAAATCCAAAATATACAAACCCAAGTACTACAAAGCTTAATATAGCTGCCCCGATTAAGCCTGTTTCCTGAGCCCACACAGCAAAGGCAAAGTCAGTATGTGCTTCTGGCAAATAAAAATACTTTGCCGTTCCTTGCCCTAGCCCCTGACCAAAGATGCCACCTGACCCAATAGCCAACATACTTTGTACACTTTGGTAACTTAGCGTTTGCGCATGCCCCCAAGGATCAAGCCAAGCTAAAATACGTTCCAAACGATACGGTGAATGCCAAACCATGGCTGCAAAACCAATAGCTCCCACAATCATTACTACACTCAATTGTCGAATACTTCTTTGATTTAAACGAGCCATAATCATCAAAATCAATGGAAAGCCAACAATTAACATAGCCGTCCCTGTATCTGGTTGTACTAATGTAATAATGCCAAATAGTAGTGGCGCCCATAAAGCCTTAGCGGGTACAGGATATTTTCGCACTTGACCAGTAGCATCTCGTGATTCAAATAAAGATACTGTCGAATAGTGTTGTCGCCACTCTTCAATACATTGAGCCGCCCAAATAACACCGGCTAGTTTAGCAAATTCAGAGGGCTGTACCGATAAGCCAAAGGGCAAACTAATCCAACGACGTGCCCCATTAACGACCGTACCAAATAAACCAACCCAAGCAAGGGAAGCAAAAACGCCCATCATAATCCAGAATATAAATTTGGGTTCTTTAAGTCGTCGGTAATCTAAATGGTAAAAATAACTCCCAGCAAACAAGCTTATAATTAAAAATCCAATGTGTTTTACAATATTACTCTTTAAAATAGTCCCTTGTTGTGCCATTTCAACGGACGTAGCACTATAAATATTTAAGCTACCAATAAAAATCCAAATGGCAACCACTAATATAATACCTTGTGCATCATTGCGTACGAGCCGTTGTAACCAACTTTCTTTAGCTCGTTTTGCCTGCTTCGCCATGACTTACGCCTCCTCAGGTTTGATTGCTTCTAGGCGGAAAATCGGCTGTCCTTTTTTACTAAATTTTTCTTCATATTCAGTCATTACATTGGGCATATCCGTACTATGTAAATCATACGTTACATTTTTTAACGTCCAGCCACATTCTTTAAATTCTTCTAAGGAAAATAAGAATAAACCTTCATTATCCGTTTTAAAATGAATTTCCCCCTGTGGCTTCAACAACCGTGCATACCGCTCTAAAAATGTACGGTAAGTTAATCGGCGTTTCGCATGCCGTGCCTTTGGCCATGGATCACAGAAGTTAATATAAAAACGGTCTACTTCCCCATGCTCCACTACCTCTTCAATACCTGCAATATCAAAGAGCGTTACTTTGGCATTCGGTAAACCACGTTCAAACACTTTCTGAGCGGCATAATAAAGCACACCCAATTGTACTTCAAAGCCCACAAAATTAGCTTCTGGATATGTTTCAGCCATCCCCGCAATAAAACGGCCCTTACCAGTACCTAATTCAAAATATAACGGTTTCGTAGGGTCTACGAATAATTCACGCCACGCCCCTTTGTGAGCCTCATGGTTCTCCAAAATCACATGTGAATCATACTCGTGAATCGCCTCATCAATCCAAGGTTTTCTACGTAATCGCATACTATCTCCTTTAAGTCTATTAATCCTATACTACTATTAATCTAAATATCATCTTCTATTTCAGCAACATTACAAACACAGCCTAATAAAAGCACTTGTAAAACGATTTTTCAAAAAAATCTTTATCTAATTAATTATATAGTATAGTAGTCATTTGCACAACAAAAGGCTGCCTCTAAAATGCTCGTCTTGAAATACGCTTCAGAAAATCTGAAGTGTATGAGCACTTAGAAACAGCCTTTGTCTCAGAATATCCTCAACATACACCATAGTTTACAAGGTCATAAGCCAATCTCATGCGTGCTACCCCATATAGCAAACCCAACTAACTATAGGCTCCCTCGTATGGTGAGGATACTATACAATTGTGAAACCTTATTTACTAATCATCAACGACTGTACTAATTCTTCTAGCTTTTTAATACGTTCGTTTTGACTTTCATTTTGAGCTTTCAAGTCATCAATTTCAGTAGTTTGTTGTTCTACATATTCAATTAGACGACCTTTACTCATACCAGCATATGGATTCGATTCGCCAAACTTCATGCTCACGCCAAAGTTCATCATATCTTCGCCATTGCCTAACGTACCGCCTACACTAAACATAGTGTTTTCGTTTGGACGATAGAACGCACCTAATGCAACAGAGCTCGAACCGTGATACGTACCAACACCAGCCGTGAAATTCCACTTATTATCTGGATCATAATCGAGTGGATGTAACGCTGCTAAGGCTGCAAGACCGGCACCCGATTTATTAATCTTAGTATCTAATCGTGAAATTTGATGTGAGTTATTTTGTACTACATTCGCTACGCCACTAATTTGTTCAGATAAAGTTTCACGAACTTCAAATACTTGACCGGTTGTCGCCGCATAATTGCCATTTTCTTCTAATTCAACGGCTTCAACATTACTAATAATACCTGTGTTAGTAATTTTTACAGTATCACCAACAGTAATACTATTGCCTACTTTAAGATCTTTGTTCAAGGATAAAGTATATTCATTCTTGCCATCAGTCTTAGGCGCTATAATATTACCATCACCTTCTTTAATTGTTGTAGCACCAGCAATTTCAGTAATATTATCAATAATATTAGTAATTTTGCCATCCACAGCGTGAAGTTGATCTTCTGTAGCAGCACGACCTGATTCAAAAGTCTTGCCATCCCACTTCGTATTAGTTAAGCCTGTGATTGTACTATTAGCGATTTCCCCATCTTTTGGTTTCGTACCATCAATAACAATACCACCAATAGTGATTTTTTCATCAAGACTCACTTTTACGCCTTTAGTTGCATCAGCTTCATCAACTGGAGTTACTTTTACGCCGGTAACAGCATCGCCTTCAACTTTAGTAACAATGCCATTATCAGTGATGTTATTGACTTTTTCTTCTAAGTTTGTGACCTTACCTTCTACCTTAGTTACACGAGTGTTCAAGGTAGTAATATTAGAAGTATTATCTGTTACCTCTTTAACAAAAGCAGGATCTACACCAATCGTAATATCATTACCGGATTGTGTAACTTTAATCTTTTCGCCATCTTTAAAGTTAATGATTTCGTTCTTCTTAATAGAACGTTCACCTGCACCATTGACTTGAAGCTTCCAAACACCAGCTTCGCCAACTTGTGAGCTAATGTTGCTAATCGCTGTTTGTAATTGTTTTTCTGTAGCAGCACGGTTTTCAACGATACCAGCTTCAGGATTCCAATCAATATTTGTTAAGCCAGTAATATACCGACCTTCTACAGCTTTATCTGGTACATCTTTATCACCAACTTTTGGCATCGGTGTTTGTTTCCCAATGTAAATACCGCCAGTTAGGGTACCCTTTTCATCTGTAGTTCCGCCAATGCGCACACTACCGTCATCAGGAAGATTGATATTCTTAGCTAATTTAACGCGTAAGCCTATAATCTTGTTATCCTTAGAATCTACATCAGCTACTACACCAATGTTATTATCAGTTAAGGAATCTGTTGCTGCACCACCTTTAATATCTAGCCGTTCATTAAGTTTCTTAGCTACATATCGGTTAGTGCCATCTTTAAAGTCATCACCAGCAAACTTCATACCGTCATTGAGCGTAGCTACTTCGGTAACAATTGGCTTTCCATCGGCACCTTTTTCGCCAGTTTCATATACGATACGCGTGATAGTTTCACCATCTTTACCATCAACGCCTGGTGTGCCTTCTTTTACAGTAATCTCAGCAACAGCATTCTTACCTGGTGTACCATCAGCACCATCTTTGCCTTTTTCACCAATAATTGTAATAGTACCTTTTTCAGCATCCTCGCCTGGTTCGCCTGGTTTGCCTTCTTTACCTGGGTTACCAATAGTCACATCATTATTAAGCTTAAGATCATATACCTTCTTGCCATTAACTTCAGTTAAACCAAGTGTTAAACTACCTTCACCAACATACTTATCCTTAACAGCGGACGTACCATCAACTTTAAGCTCTGTATGATTACCGCCAACAGATGTCTTCACCTTACCAAGCTCGTCCAGTAACTGACCATAGTTAACTGCATCAGTATCTGCTGTACCTTCAGCTACATTAGTAATCCGTTGGTTACCATTATCTAAGCCTGTAGAGGATAGTTTTACCGCGCCTACTACTGGTTTTTCTACTGGATTTACAGCTGCATTATCTTTTGTATACGACTTGGATTGTTCATCATAAACAGCATCAGTTAAATCAGCATACCAGTTTCCATCTCGGCCTTTTACTAAGGCATTACCATCAGCATCTTTTGCAGTTTCTGTAAAAGCTACACTGCCATCATTTAGAGCTAAATTCTTAGCCAGTTTAACGCGTAAGCCTATAATCTTGTTATCCTTAGAATCTACATCAGCTACTACACCAATGTTATTATCAGTTAAGGAATCTGCTGCTGCACCACCTTTAATATCTAGCCGTTCATTAAGTTTCTTAGCTACATATCGGTTAGTGCCATCTTTAAAGTCATCACCAGCAAACTTCATACCGTCATTGAGCGTAGCTACTTCGGTAACAATTGGCTTTCCATCGGCACCTTTTTCGCCCGTTTCATATACGATACGTGTGATAGTTTCACCATCTTTACCATCAACGCCTGGTGTGCCTTCTTTTACAGTAATCTCAGCAACAGCATTCTTACCTGGTGTACCATCAGCACCATCTTTGCCTTTTTCACCAATAATTGTAATACTACCTGCTTCAGCATCCTCGCCTGGTTCGCCTGGTTTGCCTTCTTTACCTGGGCTACCAATAGTCACGTCATTATTAAGCTTAAGATCATATACCTTCTTGCCATTAACTTCAGTTAAACCAAGTGTTAAACTACCTTCACCAACATACTCATCTTTAACAGCGGACGTACCATCAACTTTAAGCTCTGTATGATTACCGCCAACAGATGTCTTCACCTTACCAAGCTCGTCCAGTAACTGACCATAGTTAACTGCATCAGTATCTGCTGTACCTTCAGCTACATTAGTAATCCGTTGGTTACCATTATCTAAGCCTGTAGAGGATAGTTTTACCGTGCCTACTACTGGTTTTTCTACTGGATTTACAGCTGCATTATCTTTTGTATAAGACTTGGATTGTTCATCATAAACAGCATCTGTTAAATCTGTGTACCAGTTTCCATCTTTGCCTTTTACTAAGGCATTACCATCAGCATCTTTTGCAGTTTCTGTAAAAGCTACACTGCCATCATTTAGAGCTAAATTCTTAGCCAGTTTAACGCGTAAGCCTATAATCTTGTTATCCTTAGAATCTACATCAGCTACTACACCAATGTTATTATCAGTTAAGGAATCTGCTGCTGCACCACCTTTAATATCTAGCCGTTCATTAAGTTTCTTAGCTACATATCGGTTAGTGCCATCTTTAAAGTCATCACCAGCAAACTTCATACCGTCATTGAGCGTAGCTACTTCGGTAACAATTGGCTTTCCATCGGCACCTTTTTCGCCCGTTTCATATACGATACGTGTGATAGTTTCACCATCTTTACCATCAACGCCTGGTGTGCCTTCTTTTACAGTAATCTCAGCAACAGCATTCTTACCTGGTGTACCATCAGCACCATCTTTGCCTTTTTCACCAATAATTGTAATACTACCTGCTTCAGCATCCTCGCCTGGTTCGCCTGGTTTGCCTTCTTTACCTGGGCTACCAATAGTCACGTCATTATTAAGCTTAAGATCATATACCTTCTTGCCATTAACTTCAGTTAAACCAAGTGTTAAACTACCTTCACCAACATACTTATCCTTAACAGCGGACGTACCATCAACTTTAAGCTCTGTATGATTACCGCCAACAGATGTCTTCACCTTACCAAGCTCGTCCAGTAACTGACCATAGTTAACTGCATCAGTATCTGCTGTACCTTCAGCTACATTAGTAATCCGTTGGTTACCATTATCTAAGCCTGTAGAGGATAGTTTTACCGTGCCTACTACTGGTTTTTCTACTGGATTTACAGCTGCATTATCTTTTGTATACGACTTGGATTGCTCATCGTATACAGCATCTGTTAAATCTGTGTACCAGTTTCCATCTTTGCCTTTTACTAATAAATTGCCATCAGCGTCAGTTCCTACTTCAGAGAAAGCTACACTACCGTCAGCCAGTTTAATGTTCTTAGCTAATTTAACAGTAAGTGTATCCGTGCCAGAAGCTACTATACCAATATTATTATCAGTCAGGTCTGAAACAGTTGCACCACCAACAATGTTTAATTGTTCACTAATACCTCTATGTAATACATCAGTTGCATCACCTTTAAAATTAAGACCTGCTTCACGTAATGCTTTTAATTGTGCTACGTTAACCGCATCAGTATCTTCTGTACCAGCTGCTACATTTGTAATTTGGCGAGTATCCGCTGCAGTACCTACTGATACTGCACCTAAGCCTGATAGATACGATGAAATAATAGCATTTCTAGCATCATAGCTCTTTGAAGTTTCAGCATAAGCTGTTTTAACCTCGGCTTGTAGTTGTTCATTTTCTTTATCAACTTCTAGGGCTGCACTTTTTTCACGATATACTGCTAATTTAGCTTTAAAATCGTCATCCGCTATCTTATATTCGTCATCCTTACCTAGATACTTAGCTATATCTTCTGCTTTACTAAAAGTAACGCCATCCACTGTATACCCAAAGGCCCCTGACTCTCTATCTACAACGGAATAAGCCCCTAAGGCAACGCCACTTTCAACATTCCCTTCAGAAGCATAGCCCAAGGCCATTGCTTTATCATTAAAAGCTTCTGTATAACCACCTAAAGCAATAGTATTTGTCCCTTTAGTTTTTGCATTATAGCCTATAGCTGTACCAAACCGACCTTCTTCTGTATTTGCCCAAGGGCCAATAGCAATAGAACGATACCCATTGGCCATTGTTTTATAACCTAATGCTGTTGTCATTTCACCATTAGCTTCTGTGCCTCTACCTACTGCTAAAGACCACCCACCATTAGCTTTAGTTTCACCACCAATAGCAATACTTCCACTTGTTGGTGCTTCTGCATACGTCCCTAAAGCCATACTGAAAGTATCTTCAGCTTTTGCTCGATTACCAAGAGCTATTGCGCCTGCTGCTATTGCCTTTGATGTATCACCAATAGAAACAGAACCACGACCTGTAGCCTTTGCTTCTGACCCCATCGCATTTGATTGGAAAGTCGCTGATGCTAAATTACCTACCGCTACACCACCTTGACCCGTAGCGGTTGCTTTAGATCCTATAGCAACAGAAAGACCACTTGCATCACTAGTTGAATCATTAATATCAAACGCATTTGCTCCATCACCAATAGCTACACTAAGACCTCTTGCTTTAGCATAATTACCAATAGCTACATCTGCTTGATTAGAATCGCCGGCTACTGTATTTTTACCAATAGCCACACTAAGGTCTGATGTTGCCACAGAGCTTACACCAATTACAATCCCTTTGCCATCAGTAATATTACTACCAATTACAATTGCATTGTCAGTACCAGCTGCTACATTAGAACCTAACGCTACTATATTAGCTGCACTAGCACTTGCATTAGGACCTATAGCAATAGAATCTTCTCCAACAGCACCTTTACTGTTTTTATTACCATCTAATTTAGAGTTGATAGATACATATTCAACTTCATTGGTAATAGTATTAGAAACTTGATTTATTTTAGTTGTCAACGCAGTATTCAACGCGTCTAATTGTTTAACATTGACTGCATCATACTCATCAGCACCACCAGCAACATTAGTTATGCGGCGACGATTAGCTTCTACTGTGTAATCGCCAATACTATATTTAGCATTCCCCACAGAAACTATGCCCTGCGCTTTATTAAATGCTTCTTTTGATAAATAAGCTTCTGTACTCACATCATCAGAAATATACGCTAACGAGTTATTCCCCAGTGCTACTGAATTATCTGAAGCAGCTCGTGAGTAGCTACCCAATGTAGCCGAGCGATTTACATCTGTTGTTCCATCTAATGAGCGAATAATCGAATATGTACCAATTGCTACAGAGTTCTCACCTGTTGTTCGTGTCCAATGACCTAATGCCATAGCATGCTTGCCCTCTGCATATGCTTGTTTACCAATAGCTGTTGCATAATGGTCTTTTGCCTTAGCTGCTACCCCAATAGCAATGGTATTTGTATCGTAGGTCTCGGCTCCTGAACCAATAGAGAGTGCTTGGTACCCAAATGATTTTGCGCCATGACCTACAGCAACAGAATTCATTTGCTCCTTGCCTTCTTCAGGATTTGTATCAGACTCAACTATTTCAATGCTATTATTAGGTATACCAACTTCTGGATCACTATCTCGTACCGCTCCAATATAAGTATTACGACCTAAAGCAGTACCATTAATTCCCGAACGCTCTATAGTTGAAAGATAGCCTAAACCAACTGAGTGATTTCCACTAATTGTACTAGCACTACCTATGGCCATTGAGCTATAACCGAACGCTCTAGCTGCAGTACCTATAGCCAAAGCACTATCAGCTGATGCACCTGTCTCACTTACTACACCAATGGCGATAGATTGTAAGCCTTTAGCCTTATTACCGTATCCCATAGCAAGTGCAACTTGTCCTGTAGTTTCATTTTCTTGACCAAAGGTATAACTATATGCAGCTGTCGATTTATTATTATTTCCTACAGCTAAGCTATTCAATCCACTAGCACTAGATCTTGGTCCAATAACCACAGCATCAGTAGCTCCCGCTATAGAGTTAAACCCTAATGCAACCGAGCGGTCTCCTATACTATTGGTTCCATGACCAATAGAAATTCCATCTTCATTCGCTACATTAGTAAGATGCCCTATAGCTACACCACTCAACGCACCTTTAGATACGGTAACGTCTGGCCCTATTGCAATAGAATCAGGTGCACCTGCTCCGGCAGGGTCATTGAACAATCCAAAGTTTCTTGCTACAGGGTCTAAATCCTGACCAGTAGTGTTCACATGGACATAACCACTGGGACCTTCCGCTACTTTTTCAACTTTAGTATTAAGAGCCTTAAACTGCGCCACGTTAACTGCATCAGTATCTTCTGTACCGGCAGCTACATTTGTGATTTGACGAGTTGCATATGCAGTACCTACCGAAACAGCGCCTAACCCAGATTTATACGCAGCACTTAATTTATTTCTCTCATCTACAATAGCATAAAGTTCATCTCTTGCTTTTACTGCCGCATTATACAAAGTCTTATCATCTGGATTAGCATCTGAGACAGCTTTTTTCTCCAACATCTCTTTTTGCTTATCTATTGCTTGTGCTGTTAATGCATTATATTCATCAACCTTACCTAAATAAGTTATAATATCTGCTTCACTTGTAAAAACAGTTCCATTTGGTACATAGCCATAACTTCCGCTTGCTCTATCAGCCATTGAAAATGAGCCTAGTGCAATAGACTGTTCAGCCTCAGCCCGTGCACTTGAACCTAAAGCAATAGCACGATCCGCTTTTGCCTTTGCGCTTGCCCCCATAGCTACACTACGAAGTCCAGAAGCCAACGAATTCGCACCTAATGAAGCTGAATTTACACCACTAGCTTCAGAAAAAAAGCCTAGGGCTATACTTCTATCACCAGAACCAATTGATCTCGTACCAATAGCGACACCTGAATCGCTTTCAGCGTGAGCCCTATCACCAATAGCAATAGAGCCTTCCTTTTTAGTCTCCGTATTACTTACTGCCTTATTACCAATAGCAATACCAGCATTACCATTAGCTGTTACACTTGTGCCTAAGGCAACTGCGGATTCTCCTAAAGCATTACTATTTTGACCATAAGCTACACTATAATTACCGGTAGCTATAGATTTCCAACCTACTGCTGTATTTCGTGCATTACCAGATGCATTTGCCTCAACACCGATAGCAACACTATGATTAGATGTTGTAGAAGAACTTACACCAATAACAATACCTTTACCATCAGTAATATTACTACCAATTACAATCGCATTGTCAATACTTGCTTTTACATTAGAACCTAAAGCTACTGTATTAGCTGCACTAGCACTTGCATCAGGACCAATTGCAATAGAATCAGTACCACTAGCGCCTGAGTTATCTTTATTACCTTCCACTTTCGAATTTATATCTACATACTCAACACCACTACTGGTACTTATTTTATTAGCAATACGCGCATCTACAGCTGTACTCAAAGCTTTTAACTGTTTAACATTAACTGCATCATAATCATCGGCACCACCGGCTAATCCAGTGATACGACGATGGTTAATTGGTGCAACATTATTCCCTAAATTTAGTTCAAAATTATTACCTATTGCAACAATACCATTATCAGCAGAGAATGTTTCGCCACTTAAATACGATGTATTAGCTACACCATCAGTAAATGCATAGGAATTATGACCTAAGGCTACTGAATTAGGCCCTCCAGCAAAACTAGTAAAACCAATAGCTACGCCATTATCATGCAAAGTATGTGCACCAGCACCAATGGCTACACCAGTAGGGCTAGTACTTGCAAAATTACCAATAGCAACCGAGTCATAACTTGGATTTACATTATATCCAATACCTACCATATAATTGTTTGAATTAGGGTCATCTACTTTACCAATATCACTACCAATCAAAATAGAACGCACACCATTACTGTATACACTATGCCCAATCCCAATAGAATTACTAGCAACGTTATCATTTTCATCTGTCAATTTTACATTGGTACCAATAGCTACAGCACCATTAGTTATAGATTCAGCACCCGCACCAATAGCAATAGTTGACCCTCCAAGTGCCTGAGCTAAAGTACCTATAGCAATATTCGCATACTCTTCCTCACTAGCATTAGCCCTATTACCAATAGCAATAGCTGATTTCCACTTTGCTACCGAATCAACACCTAACGCAATACCATCTCCTGTTCCTGATGTTGGCATAGCACTGCTCTTAGTATATAAATCTCTTGTCCAACCTTGTAACTCTGTGATTTGCTTATCTTGATTTGTAATCTGCTCTCCAAACTTCGCCACCACCGCATCATACACCGCTTGTTGATCCGCTGTTAAGTCAGCAGCCAAAAGTCCCCCTCCAGTATATAAAATAGAGGTTGTAGCTAATGTGGCTACTAAAAGTGCTCTTGATTTTTTGTCCATACTAACAGTCCCCTTTCGTGTTAACAGTTACTTTGTTTTTCCCTTCTTACCTAAATTTGTGTATTTTCTCTAAACTCTCCCATAGAATAAAGAAAACATACAAACTCCATTGCAAATCACTCATATCAAACATAACTATTCTGCACTTGTACCATTATAATGGCACATTTCTTAAATTAAATCAAATATTTTTAAATTTTTTATTTATTTTTTTATTTTATAATTATAATATTTTATATCGTTTATTTTCTTAATTTTTTATCTATTTTCAATATTTTATTAATAATGTGATTAATTTACCTCATACCCAACTATTAAGATGCGGATAAGAATATTTAATTATTATTCACTAATTTTATACTTTTTCATAATAAAGCAAAAAAGTGATGGTCACTTAAACCATCACTCATACTCCACTCTATTATTTATCTAATTTGTAGGCTATCCTAAGCCACAACTAAACTAAAAGTGACTTACTTAAGTATTTTATAAAAGTAAAGAGAAAGTAAAAAAGACGAACTCTCAATGTCTTGAAAGTTCGTCTTTTTTATGATTTGGTGGACGATGACAGGATCGAACTGCCGACATCCTGCTTGTAAGGCAGGCGCTCTCCCAGCTGAGCTAATCGTCCATATGTTGGTGACCCGTGGGGGAATCGAACCCCCGATACCGCCGTGAAAGGGCGGTGTCTTAACCGCTTGACCAACGGGCCAAAATGGTGACTCACCCGCGACTCGAACGCGGGACACCCTGATTAAAAGTCAGGTGCTCTGCCAACTGAGCTAGTGAGTCATGTAAAAAATGGCAGGGGTAAAAGGATTCGAACCTTTGAATGACGGAGTCAGAGTCCGTTGCCTTACCGCTTGGCGATACCCCTATCTATACAAAGGACCAAGCCTGTGTTAATAAAATGGCTCCCCGAGTAGGACTCGAACCTACGACCGATCGGTTAACAGCCGATTGCTCTACCGACTGAGCTATCGAGGAATGAAAGTGGAGCGGAAAACGAGATTCGAACTCGCGACCCCCGCCTTGGCAAGGCGGTGCTCTACCACTGAGCTATTTCCGCATTTCACAACAGAAACAATTCTACACCGTTAACGATATTTTGTCAAGATATTTTTTAACTTGACACCATTCAAAGTGTCTTGTCCCTGACCGCTTAATAATAATAACAGACATACCTAGTCTCTGTCAACACTTTTGTAAAAAAATATTGGCAAAATTTTTACATTTCAAACAGCGTAAACACATTAGGAATTGGTAAATCCATCGACCCAAGGCCTATCCCCTTTTTAGTAGCCGTATCGGCTTGTTCCATCATGGCCATAACCGTTTCTTGCATCATCGTTTCAGATGCTAAATCGTAGGAATTACTTTCAGATGTAGGATCAACTGTTTTAGCCGTAGGCATAACTGTATTTACTGTCAAAGTCTTAACCAAAGTAGCACCTGTCGGTGTAACTAGTTCACCTTTAACAGGTGTTACATAGGTAGGATAGCCTTCAAGTAACGCTGCCGTAGCCGGTGTGGGTATATCCATTAAGCCATGATCACACCGTACCTTGCCCTGTCCTACATGGAGCGGTGAAAAAATGATACCAGTTACCCCTAAATATTCTAAACAACACATAGTCCCTACGATATCTATGATACAATCAATGGCCCCCACTTCGTGGAAATGTACTTTTTCAAGAGTCGTTTCATGCACCTTAGCTTCAGCCTTACCTAAATTCAAAAAAGCGGCTAATGCCTTTTCCTTTACCCAAGGACTTAATGGTGCGCTTTCAATCAGCGCTTTAATTTCAGGATAATTGCGACGACCTTTATGGCTATGCCAAGTCAACGGATTAAACCAACGAGGCTTCGTATGATTAAGTAGCTTTACATCAAAATATGTACCTTTTACGCCCAATTTTTCATCAGACTCACAAAGATACTCAAAATCACTAAGTCCTAGTGGTTGTAGAGCTTCCTGTAAATAGGCAAAGGGTACCCCATAATCTAAAAGAGCCCCAATCATCATATTGCCACTTATGCCAGAAGTACAAAGACCATACAAATACTTACTCATACTCATTCCTCATCTCAAACTCTCATATTTCTCTAATTATACTAAAAATAAATCGCTATATATCAGAAATAAATCGCTATATATTAGAAATAAGTCACTCACATAATCATTCCTAAAATTAATATTAGCTATTAACAAGACTGGCAAACACGGTCTAGTATTTCCTGCGTGTTTGCCAGTAACTCACGTACCTATATAACTAACGACTCATCTAAATAATTCTTAACGACCATCTTGGCGTTTATTACCAGGACCATCTTCGGCCACAGTTACAGTAGCTTCACCAAAAGTTTTCATATCATTTAGCATGTGAAGGGCTGCATCTACAACAGATAAGCCCATAACAGAGCCTAAGGCTTCATCCATTTCAAGATTATAATATAAATAAGGACTAATCCCTAAAAATTTCATCTGTGCTTTGTGAACGGGTTCATTATAAGCTGCAGACTGGAACACAAAATCCATAACAGACGGATTAATAGCACGCGCTACTAATAGAGCAGCACCTGTTACTGCATTGTCAAAGACAACGGCTAAGCGATTAACAGCGGCGCCTAAATAAAAGCCTACCATAGCCGCTATTTCAAGCGAACCTACATGTTGAAGCACGACTAATGGCTGTGCTGGACTTAATTCATAACGGGCTAAGGTAGCGGTCAAGCGCTCTGCTTTTTCTTGAATAGACAACGTGCATTCATTATCCGTTAACAATTCTGTCATTGGATATTGTGTAATGGCAGCTGTCACCGCTAAAGCACTTAATAAAGCCCGTTCGCCTACATTACCAAGAGCAACGGCCTGAACACCTTTATTGGCTAGCTCTTCAGCCATAGCAAACCCTACTTCTAAGGCTTTCTCCATAGTTTCTACTGTCATAGCCGGTCCTTTACCAAAGAACTTAGCACCATTGGCTACTTTTTTATTACTGACACCTGCTACGGTATCAGTAGCCTGTTCCAAGCCCACATCTACCGTATATACAGTGGCGTCTAGTTTTTTAGCGGCCGCTTCCGTAGCACTATGGCCACTGCCAAGACGGGTTACTGCTCGTAAACTTTCTTCACCCTTCGTCAGATTTTGCTTGCCATCAACCGCTGTATCACCAGCAAAAACGATAACACCATTTTTAATATGGTTTGGTTGTTCCACATTATAAATGCCTGCCAAACGAACAGCAATTTTCTCTAATTGTGCCAAACTATAAATTGGCTTAGTTAAATTATCTACGCGAAGTTGGCATGCCTCCATGCACGCTTCGTTTAATGGTTGAATCGTAAACTCTCTCATGCCTGGTGCCCTCCTTCTAATTCTTGATACATGCGAATGGCTAAGTCTAACATCCCCATCTGAATAGAGCCACCTGAGGCTTCACCTAAACAAAGCCCAAGATTAACATACGCTTCTAAGCCTAACGTTTTTAAGGCTTGTACATGTGCTTTTTCAGCCGATAAATGAGACGCCATTACATAGTCCATACTAGCTGGTGCCATTGTATGAGCCACTAAGGCACAGGCTGTTGTATTAAAACCATCAATAATAACCATAGCATGAGCAGCCGCAGCCCCTAATATAATACCCGTAATGCAAGCAAACTCTAAGCCTCCTACGGAATGTAAAATACCAAGGCCATCGTTTTGATCAATATCGGCATATTTTACCAATGCATCATGAACGACCTTTTGTTTTACTTTTAGACGTTCGTCTGAAATATTTGTACCACGACCAGTCGCCTGTTCAGCCGTAATACCGGCAAATTTGGCGGTCATAACCGCACTTGCCGTAGTATTAGCAATGCCCATTTCACCAACAAGGAATACATTATATCCTTCTGCTACCTTTTCATTGACGAGAGCAATCCCTACTTCCATGGCTTTAATACATTCTTCTTTGGTCATGGCTGGTTCTTTTAAAAAGTTACGTGTGCCCATCCGAATTTTATTGTGGCGTAAGCCTGGCACCCAAGTCATATCCGCTTTGATTCCTACGTCCACGACTTCCATATCAGTACCACAATAGTTGCCTAATGCATTCGCACCTGCTCCTTTAGGAATTAAATAATTTTGCGTCATGCCTACGGTTACATCAATAGGATAGGCGCTTACGCCCATTTCAGCCACACCATGATCAGCCGCTGCAATAATCATGCACCGCTTAGGAATTGTTGGCGATACTTGCCGTGTTACCATGGCATATTGTTTTACCATATCCACTAATTTACCATAGCTACCATAGGGTGTTTCCCGATCCCATACCGCTTGTACTGCTTCCCCAATACTCGTATCCTTAGGGGTAATTTTTTTACAAGTCTCTTCAAATAAGCCCATCATATCCTCCTATAAGTGGGAAAAGTCATCGCGAATTGTTTTGGCGATTTTCAAATACGTCTCTAGTGTATCATCATCTGAGGTCAAAAGTAAATTTTTAATATGTAATATTTGCTCTTCTAATTGTGATAATGCTCTCACCACTTCTTGGCGATTACTCGTAATAATTTCACGCCACATAGCTGGATTGCCACCAGCTACCCGCGTAATATCTCTGAAACCACCGGCTGCCAGCCGAAGGCGCAAAGCACCGTGCGCATCACCACCTGCTAAAGTTGCAATCATAGCGGCTACTGTATGAGGCATATGGCTCACCGTCGCCATAAAACCATCATGATCCTTCATCGCAATTTGTTCTACACGGCCGCCTAAATATTCACCCATAGCAACGAGTTCTTGGGCGCCCGCTTCACTCCAACTCGGCTCAGACTCATCAGTTAATACAATCCAAGTGCAACCTTTAAATAAATCGGCCTGTGCCATAGCATAACCGCCTTTTTCAGAACCAGCCATGGGATGAATCGATACAAAATGAGCTCCCATCGGTATATATTGTTTCACTGTACGAGCAAAATTAACCTTTGTACTGGACACATCAGTTATAAGAGTGCGAGGCTGTATATAAGGAGCTAACTCCTCAAACAGCCTCGCATTTGTGTCAGGTGGTAAGGCGAATACTAATATATCGGCCTGCTCCACCACTGCTCGAGCTTCCGTATACGCTGCCTTAACAACCCCATCCGCCATAGCCTGAGCGCCTATATGTGAGCGCCGTGCATACCCGATTACCTCATAATCGGGATGCAACGCCAATCCTTTTGCTAATGAACCACCTAATAGACCAAGTCCAATAATTCCTACTGTCCGTTTCATAACGTTCTTCCTTCCTTGAGCCTTGTGAAACAAATGCTTCACCAAACTCCCTACTACGCAGGCTCTTCAATAAGCTTGCGGTTCTTCCACTTACCACTGTGCCAACGCCATACAAAAATAATCGCGCGCACACCTTCATCAATGGCCATAGCAATCCAAATACCGATTAAGCCCCAACCTAGCCATATACCTAGGACATAGGACAAATTAACAGCACAGAGCCACATACCAAAGATTCCTACAATCATTGGCGTCCGGATATCACCGGCAGCCTGCAAACATTGTACCATAATAATATTCACAGAGCGACCAATTTCTAAAAAGATTTCAATAAACAAGATTGTTTTACCTAAGGATATAATTTCCTGATCCGATGTAAAGAAAGCAAATATATAATCACTTAATAGGTAAAACGTAGTCGATAAACCCACACTTATTGCCATACCTAGCCACATCGTATGCCATACCCGCGACGATATTTCATTCTCCCGATTAGCCCCTACTAAGAACCCTACAATAATCTGGGCTGCATTAGCCAGCGCGATCGTATACATGTAGCAAAACATAGAAATAATATAGGCATATACTTTTGTATTAATAACTACAATCCCAAAGATATTAACCATCTTCATAATCGTGGTCTGCGACAATTGGTAGGATAAGGTTTCACCACCTGATGGCACCCCAATATGAAGGAGTCGTTTCAAAGTTTCTTTCGGGAATGGTTTCAGATAGGCCCAAGATAATTTCACAGATAATTGGGTACGGAATAAATAATAAATAAGTGCTAACCCAATTCCTTTACTTACAGCCGTAGAAACGGAAACACCTAATACACCTAGAGACGGGATTGGCCCCCAACCATAGATTAATACTAAATTACTTAAAATATGGATTACGTTCATTACAAAAGCTACACACATAGTAATGATTGGTAACGAAAAACCTCTAAATGTAGCTACAAACGCTGTATAAATACCTGTAATAGGAATACTACAAGCCACTATTGTCATATACAAACTTGTGTCATCCATAATTTCATCAGGTACACCCAACCATTGAAATAAAGTCCTATGAGCCACCAAAATAAACGCTGCGGCACAAGAGCTAAACACAAAATTAAAAGCAATGCTTACGGTTGTTACTTCATTAATTTTATCGGGATTTTTCGCCCCTAAATACTGGGCAATTAAAATTGTGCTTGCTGTACTCATAACAATAATCAGCATGATAAAAATGTTCATAATCTGATTCGCATTCGCTACAGCCGCAACGGCTTCTTGGGAATAATGACTCATCATAAACTGGTCAATATTACCAATCAGCATTTGTAAGAAAATTTCGATAAAAATTGGCCAGCTTAATGAAACGACCGATAAGCTGGCGCTCTTTTTAAAGGATTTCATGCATCAACCTCAACTTTTAATTCTCACCCTTTACTTCTCAATCACTACATGCTTTATATCTCAAGCCTTGCTTGATTAGATTTTACTAAGTGCTTCGTGATCAATTAAACACTGCCAATCGGCTACAAGTTTATATTTTGCATTAGCCTGTGCTACGTCCCAATTTTCACCTTCTGGGAACCAATTGCCAGGCATGCAGCCACTTTTAGCAAAATTAATAGCAAACCCTAGCTTACGCACTTCTTTAGCAGCCCACCAAGCACCAATCGCATCACGACCTACTAAAAATAAATTCTCTACATGGGTAGCTTCTAACCAATGAGCAATCTCATCCCAATATTCACGAGGAACTACACTTTCACTCAAACACTCTTGTAAACTTTTACGTGCTGCCTCCAAAGTTTCTGGGGTTAACTCCGTCATTGTTGTCTCTCCTATTTATGAAAGTAAAGCGCCCAACTCATTGGCTAGGCGCCCTATGACACTACTATAAAGTTGCAAACGCTTCCTCTGCAACAGCTAATGTTTTCTCAATATCCTGAGGCGAATGCATAGCAGACATGAAATTGCTTTCATACTGACTTGGTGCATAATAAATGCCATGACTTAAATTATAATGGAAGAACTTTTTAAAGGCTTCCATATCACAAGCCGATGCATCATCAAAGTTTAATACTGGCTTATCACTAAAGAATAAAGTAAACATAGAGCCCACCGATTGTACTTGTACGGGAATATTATACTTAGCAGCCCGTTCACGTAAGCCTTCGCAAAGCATATCTGTAGCTTGTTCAATACGTTTAAATACCGTTGGATCTTGCTGTAAAATACTAAGAGTTGCAAGGCCAGCCGTCATGGCAATCGGATTACCACTCAATGTACCAGCTTGATAAATTGGGCCTGCTGGCGCTACATGATTCATGATTTCACGAGAGCCCCCAAATACAGCCATTGGTAAGCCACCGCCTACAATTTTACCTAAACAAGTTAAATCAGGCTTAATACCATATTTTTTCTGAGCTCCACCAGAACTTGCTCTAAAGCCACACATAACTTCATCAAAAATGAGTAATGCGCCATGAGCCGTCGTAAGTTCACGCAATGTTTCCAAAAAGCCCGGTACTGGTGGCACACAGCCCATATTGCCAGCCACTGGTTCTACGATAACGGCTGCAATAGCATGACCTTCTTTTTGGAATAAATCACGAATCGCTTCAATGTCATTATAAGGCACTGTCAATGTATCAGCAGCCACGCCAGCCGGTACGCCAGGACTATCAGGCACACCAAAGGTTGCAAGGCCTGAACCGGCTTTTACTAATAAACAATCACTATGACCGTGATAACAGCCAATAAATTTTACAATCTTATCACGCCCCGTGTAGCCACGAGCAACACGTAACGCACTCATAGTCGATTCTGTGCCAGAGTTAACCATGCGCACCATTTCCATATGAGGCATAAAAGCTTGAATTTTCTTCGCCACTTCTGTTTCTAATAAGGTAGGTGCCCCATAACTAGTACCACGAAGTACGGCTTCTTGCAAGGCTGCCACTACTTCTGATTTAGCATGACCTAAAATCATAGGTCCCCAAGATAACACATAATCAATGTACTCATTGCCATCAATATCATAAATACGATCACCAGCCGCTGAACTAATAAAAGGTGGTTCAGAGCCTACACTACGATAGGAACGGACCGGACTATTAACACCGCCCGGCATATAAGCCTTTGCCTCAAGAAAGGCTTGCTTCGATTTTTCTAACGTATACATAATTCTCTCCTTATGGTATTAACAACAGTGTATCTTATCGCAACCAACGCGCTACATCAAGAGCATGGTATGTAATAATAATCTTAGCGCCAGCACGTTTCATAGATAATAAAGTTTCTAATACAATTCGCTTTTCATCAACTAAGCCCTGAGCGGCTGCCGCTTTAACCATAGCGTATTCACCACTTACATTATATACAGCTAATGGATAGTCAAAGTTATCGCGAGCTTCCCGCACAATATCTAAATAGGAAAGAGCTGGTTTAATCATAATAATGTCAGCCCCTTCACAAATATCGCGTTCAATCATACGCAAAGATTCTAAACGGTTCGCTGGATCCATCTGATAGCTTTTACGGTCACCAAATTCAGGGGCTGAATGAACAGCATCACGGAATGGACCATAATATGCACTGGCGTATTTAGAGGCATAACTCATAATGGATACATTATTAAACCCAGCTTCATCCAAGCTTTGACGTAAATAGGCAATATGTCCATCCATCATATCAGACGGTGCTACCATCTGTGCCCCTGCTTTTGCTTGACTAACAGCGACTTTACCTAATAAAGGCAACGTTTCATCATTTAAAATTTCATGGTGATCAATCATACCACAATGACCACTGGACGTATATTGGCATAAGCATACATCACCAACTACAATTAATTCAGGTACTTCTTTACGAATCGCCGCGATCGCTTGTTGTACAGGTTGCTCCATATCCCAAGCAGATGAACCTTGTTCATCTTTATAAGTAGGAATACCAAATATTTCAACACCTAAAATCCCAAGTTCATGAGCTTCTTTGGCCATTTTAACAGCTTCATCAACAGATAAATGATATTGTCCAGGTAACGATGGGATCTCTTCTTTAACACCAGTCCCTGGCACAACAAATAATGGATAAATCATATCCTCTACTTGAAGTGTTGTTTCTTGTACTAACGCACGCATAGCTGGTGTTGTCCGCAAACGGCGCGGACGATAAGTTAAGTCTACCATAAATCCTCGTCTCCTTTATTTTAATACTACCTACTATTGTAGTACGAATTTACCAATAAGGCTACCTCTGATTAAGAAGTAGCCTCAGTATCATATTAATTATTGTTCGCTGCATCAGCTTGAATCATCGCTACCATAGCTGGAATAGTAAAAGTATCGCTAATTAAATCTGGCTCAATACCCTGTTCCACACAAGTGGCTGCTGTAATCGGTCCAATACAAGTGACCTTAGCTTTTTTAAGTAACTCTTTACCCTCTTCACCTAATAGTTTCAACGTATTAGTTACCGTTGAAGAGCTAGTAAAGGTAATGTAATCTACTGTATCAGACTGTAAAGCCTCTTGTAAGGTAACTGCTTGAGATTCATCTACCAAGGTCTCATATAAGCGAGCTACCGTCACATCAATGCCGCCTTCAGTTAGCCCATTATAAATCACTTTGCGCGCTACTTTAGGTTGAATAAGTAAAACTTTATCCCCTTCCTTTAGTATGGGGCGCAAAGCTTTAACAACGGATTCGCCTTTATAATCGGCTGGTACAATATCCGCCAACAAGCCTTTATCGTGCAAGGCTTTAGCAGTAGCACTGCCAATCGCACACAATTTAGCCTGTCCTAACACACGACTATCTTTCCCCATAGTTTGTAAAGCTTTAAAGAAATAACGTACCCCTTCTGCGGAAGTAAAAATAACAGTCTTAAAACTATGGGCCTGTAATAAAACATCTTCCGTTTTTTTCTCTAATGGTAACGCCTGTGTCTTAATAGCCGCCGCTTCAATCACATTAGCGCCTAATGCTTCTAATTGTTCACTTAAAACACTCGCCTTAGAACGAGCGCGTGTCACCATAATCGTTTTACCAAATAATGGCTTGTTATCAAACCACCGTAAGGACTCACGCAAATTAACTACGTCCCCCACGGTAATAATAGATGGCGGTTTAATCCCTGCTTTTTTGACATCATCAGCCACTGTTTCCAATGTAGAAATAAGCGTTTCTTGAATTGGTTTGGTGCCCCAACGAATAACAGCTACCGGTGTGTCCTTAGGACGACCATATTCCATAAGTTTCTGAGAAATCATAGGTAAATTACCAATGCCCATAACAAAGCTAATCGTATCAACTGAGGTGGCAAGCCCTTCCCAATTAATACCAGACTCATTTTTAGTTGGATCTTCATGCCCCGTTACAATAGCAAAGGATGTCGCCATAGCTCGTTGAGTAACCGGAATGCCTGCATACGCGGGCGCTGAAATACCAGAGGTAACACCTGGTACAAACTCAAAAGGTACGCCTGCTTTAACGAGTTCAAGCGCTTCTTCGCCACCACGCCCAAAAATAAGTGGGTCGCCACCTTTAAGGCGTGCTACAATTTTACCTTCTTTGCCAAATTTCACAAGCAATTCGTTAATTTCATATTGATGTAGCGTATGATGCTTACATTGCTTTCCTGCATAAATCAATTCTGCATCAGGCCGTGCCCAACGAAGCAAATGTTCATCAGCTAAATAGTCATATACAATTACATCGGCCTTTTCTATGCACTCACGGCCCTTTACAGTAATTAATTTATAGTCCCCTGGTCCTGCACCAATTAAATATACGATACCGGTCATTGCAAAATTCCCTCCTGAACTAACTCTTCAATAATATGTTTGCCCCCTTCTTCGAAGAGTGCTTTTGCTAAATTACGACCAATAATCTCTGCCGTTTGTTTAGGGCCTGTCATTTCCCCTTCGTAACAATTTTTACCATCTAAGGATGCAATAATAGCTTTTAAGGTTAATTGTCCTTTATGAATCGTACCATGTACTCCCATTGGTACCTGACAGCCCCCTTGCAACTGCCGTAAAAAGCTTCGTTCCCCGCGCGTACACCACATAGTGTTTTCATCATTAAGCTTAGCTAGCATGGCTAACATTTCTTCGTCATCACTGCGGCATTCAATAGCTAATGCCCCTTGACCGACAGCTGGAATTAACTCATCCGCTGTAAATACCTGTGTAATTTGATCCGCTAACCCCAATCGTTTAAGGCCGGCTTGTGCTAACACGATAGCATCAAAATTTTCATCTTCCAATTTACGTAAACGAGTCTGTACATTCCCTCGTAGTACATTAATCTGTAAATCAGGACGATGGTGCAATAATTGTGCTTGTCGACGTAAACTACTCGTTCCCACTTTGGCGCCCTGGGGCAATTTATCTAAGGTCTTATATTTTGGTGAAACAAGGGCATCACAAGGCACCTCTCGTTTCGTAATAGCCCCTAGCGTAAGTCCCGCTGGTAAATCAGTCGGCATATCTTTCAAGCTATGAACTGCAATATCAATTGAGCCTTCACGCATTGACGCTTCCAATTCTTCAGTGAATAACCCTTTACCACCAATTTCAGCTAATGGCTTTTCTAAAATGCGATCCCCTTTAGTGCTATGATGCACCAGTTCAACCTGACAGCCAGGAAATAAACGTTGTAATTCTGCCCCTACAAATTCAGCTTGCCACAAAGCTAAGGCACTACTTCGTGTACCAATACGGATTACGTCTCTCATAAGGATTTTCTCTCCTTTGCTAGGTCAAACATATCATGGAATAATTTCCAGTATTCATTCTCTTCGTCTTTACCGGCCACTTCACCAAAACGAATCATCGGATCACGCAACAATTTGCGGACAATCATACGACTCATATTATCCATAATCTTGCGCAATCTATCATCAGCATCTGGCAATTTAGCTAACGCTCTATGTAGTTCACGCTTACGAATGCGTTCGGCTTTATCACTTAATAACACCATCATCGGCCGTACCGACAAATAACCTAATTTTTCTTCTAATTCTTCAATGGCTTCAGAAATAATTGGTTTCGCTTTTTCTGCTTCTAATTCACGCTGATGTTTATTCGCTTCTACTACACTTTCTAAAGAGTCAATATTAAACAAATATACGTCTTTAATATCTGAAACGTCTGGATCAATATCACGTGGTACGGCAATATCAATCATCACAATTGGATTTCCCTTACGATTAGCCGCAATCTTGGCCGCTTCTTCAGGTCCAATAATATAATGAGGCGCTCCTGTAGACGTAATTAAAATATCGGCTTCTTTGGCTTGCTCAATAAACTTGTCAAATTGAATCGCTTCCCCACCAAAGCGTTTAGCCAATAATTCGGCTTTATGATATGTGCGGTTTGATACAAAAATACTTTTTACCCCTTTAGATTGCAAATGAGTGGCTGTTAATTCACTCATTTCACCAGCGCCCAGAACAAGAACCTTGGCCTCAGCCATAGGCTTAGTCAAGCAGTCTTCAGCTAGATTAACAGCGGCATAACTTACCGATACCGGTGTATTGGCAATCCCTGTTTGGGTACGTACTTTCTTCCCTACACTAATGGCTCGTTGAAATATAATATTAAAAATTGGACCTGTCAAGCCACGACTATAGGCTGTAATATAAGCAACTTTTAATTGACTTAAAATTTGCCCTTCACCTAGCACTAGTGAATCAAGACTAGAAGCTACATTAAATAAATGAGCTAACAAATCACGGCCTTCGTAGACAAAGAACCAATCATCTTCAATATGCATATCTTCACAGCCTTTTAAATGCTGTAATAAATGAAGCATAAATTCTTTGGGTTTCGCTACATCGTCTAATACGGCATATAATTCAGTACGATTACAAGTTGATAACAGTACACACTCGGCTACTTGTTCATGTTCGTACACATGATTTAAAGCATCCCCCACTTCAGATTTATCAAAGGAAAACACTTCACGCACGTTAACGGGTGCGCTTCTATGGTTTAATCCTAATACTACTAATTGCATTGTTTAGTATCTCCTCCACACGTTTCCATTTACCATCTATAATCATCGCCAACTGTTCCTCACCAAGGTAGGTCTGCCAGAATGTTTCACGCTCTGCTGGCGTTGGTAACAATTGTCGTACTTCTCGTCGTAACTTCTTAAATGCAGGCAATATGTCTGCCACAGGTTTATATCGTTTTAGTAAATCTTGTTTCATTAAACGACTTAGGCGTGGACTCACACGGCCCGTAAAAATCGCAAATTGTAAATCACCTATATCTACACTAGCAGGGAAGGTAAAATCACAATCATCTCGATTATCCGCCCGATTGACTAATGCCCCAAAACTTCTGGCTCGCTGCGCTACCTGCTCATTTAGTTGACTATCACTAGTCGCCAATAACACAAAATCAGCCTCTAAATCCACTGTTTCTGAATAAGGCTGCGGGTGCCAAATAATTTGTCCGGAATTGGCTAACGCCTCAATCTCAGGCGTTACCCTAGGACTTACTACGGTAATCTTAGCTTGCTCGGCTAAAAATAAAGCGATTCGCCGAGCCGCTACTGGGCCTCCACCGATAACGACACAGCGTTTCCCGGCTAAGCGTAGCGCCATTGTAATCATGTCATCCTCGCTTCCTATAGAGGTACATAATCCATATAATGATTCACTGCTAACCAATGATTCACTGCTAACATGGATAGGTAAAACCCTATAAGCTATGAATATTTTTCATAAGTTCCTCATACCAAAAACGGCTTGATATAAGATCAAGCCGATTGATACGCCATATGCAATATACACTTATTTTTGGGAGTCTGCCTCCGTCTGATTACCCTCAGACTCGGATTGGACTTCCTCGCTCTCACTATCGGCTGCTTCAGCAGCTGCATTAGCATCAAGAACCACTTGATCAACGCCAGCATTGTCATGAATAGTCGAATTATCTTCTGCTACCGCAGCCAATACTTCATCAATATCAACGGATTCTACCGGTACTGAACTATCACCAAGTACACAACCTTCTAACATCTGTAATTGAGAATTCAAAATAGATTCCATACGGGCTTTAAATACAGCCACTTCATTACGAATAATAGAATATTTTTCTTGACCTTCTCGCAAGCTACGTTCTGCCTCTTCTAAAATCTGTTTACGCTGTTGTTCTGCTTCCTGAATAATAAGGTCCGCTTCTTTACGAGCTGCATTTTTAACATTTTCACCCGTCTCTTGTGCTAATACTAATGTATTATTCATAGTCGCTTCCATCTGTTCGTATTGGGCAATGCGTTTTTCCAACTGCTCAATTTTGTCTGTCATTTCACGATTATCACGATAAAGTGTTTCATAGTCATGAACTAATTCAGCCATAAACGCATTAACAGCATCCTTATCATACCCACGAAAGCCTGTTTCAAACTCTTTATTGTGAATATCCATTGGTGTAATCATAGCTTACCTCCTATTACATGAAACGTTTGAGATAGACCCCAATACGTCCTTTACGAGATGTGCCTGTGATGGCCTCAATCTTCATCCGTCCACGACCACGAAGAGATATAATATCTCCTTCTTTCACTTCTTGCGCTGGCCCCTTAGCAGGCTGCCAATTAACTTGAACTAAACCTGCATTAATAGAGCTAACTACTTTAGTGCGAGATACACTAAAGCCAGATGATGCGACAGCATCTAAACGCAATGAAGCTACCGTAGTGCGTATTTCTTTAATTTTTTCTTCTTTTGGCTGAATCTCAGCTAACTCCATATCCTCTACCGATACGGATACCATGGCGATTTTAGTAAAATTTTGTTTTACATACTCAGCCATAGCTGAATCAACAATCAACTGAGCCCCACCAGTTTGCATGATAATATCACCAAAACTAGTACGCTCAACACCCAAACCCATGAGCGAGCCCAACACATCACGATGTGTTAACAATCGGAACCGCGGATCCCAGGATACCTTTAAGGCGCTAACGCCTAAATCAACGGTACCTTGAAAATCTTCCGCTACAAATGCAACCCGTATGCGCTCGGCTCCTTCATAGCCACCACCAAATTCTACACGCAATTGCGGTAGATTGGCTTTAATCGCATCTGCAATGATAAGTCCTGCAGGCGACATAAATTCTGTCACGCGAAATGGCTTACCGGCCACCACTTGTTCTGCTAAATCAAGCATGCGTCGTGCTTCTTCACCATTACCAGATGCTTCAAAATAACGAATTAATTTTTCTTTATCTTTCACAAATCCTCCTTTATTTCTTGCTTAACTCAAAGGAGCGTTCATAACAAGCTACTACGCCTTCTTGCATGGCCGTACGAAGACCCACTTTTTCCATAGCTGCAATACCAGCAATTGTTGTGCCTCCTGGCGAAGTCACCTGATCTCTTAAAATAGCGGGATGAGTCCCCGTTTCAAGAGCCATTTTACCAGCGCCAAACAACGTATAGGCCGCTGCTTTAATCGCCAACGAACGTGTTAAGCCAAGGCGTACACCAGCATCAGCCAAAGCATCCATAATCACAAAGGCATAGCCCGGCCCAGACCCAGAAACCGCTGTCAATCGTTCAAGATCAGCCTCTGAAACAACAACAGCTTCCCCAATAGCTCCAAATAGCTTAGTAAAAGCTTCCGTAGCTTCATCGGTCCCTTTAGTTCCTACAGATACGGCCGTTAAACCAGCGCCTACAGCTACCGGTGTATTTGGCATAGCTCGATACCAAGAGGCTTGTGGCAACGCTGTTTCTAGGGTAGCTAAATTAATACCCGCAGCTACAGACAAACAAGTTGTACCCGCTGGAATAGCTTGAAATTGCGGAACAACTTGAGGCCAAACTTGTGGTTTGACAGCCCAAATAATCGTATTAAGTTTGCTCAAATTAGGCATCTCAACACTGGCATTTACACCTAATTCAGTTCGCAAAGCATGTGCACTAGCCTCTGTTCTAACAAGCACCTGTACTTGTTTTGGTTCCAGTAAACCGGCCTGCAAGGCGCCACGCAATATAGCGCCTCCCATGGCTCCGGCTCCCACGAATAGAATCTGTCCTAACATACTAGCTCCTATTAAATTTGTGGTTCTTTCCAAGCAAATTGTTCCGACAAATCATTATAGCTCTTATCGTTATAATCAACAGTTACATTAACAGGCACACAAATGAAAATATCTTTCCCAATCTTTTCTAATTTGCCATCCAACGCAAAAGTTGCACCACTTACGAAGTCTACAATACGAGCCGCTTCATGAGCATCAGTTTTTTCAAAATTGATAACTACAGGACGCATATCACGAAGTTCATTCGTAATTTTTTCAGAATCTTCAAATACAGTTGGTTCAACAATTACTACTTTCATTGCATTAGGACGCTGTGCCACGGTGTTATATCCTCCTGTTTTTGCTGGACGAAATGCGGAACTGGTAGAATTAGTTTGAGGGGCTTGTTGTGCCGGCTCATCATAATCGGGACCTAAGTTCTCTTCATATTCTTCTTCATCATAATCGGCCGCGTTGGTTGTAAAAAACATATTTTTAATGCTATTCCAATTTAAGCTCATTTATAAACCCTCCTACATTGCGCTAAGCTATTAATTATATACTCGGTTACCAAAAATTGCGGTGCCAACGCGAATCATATTCGCGCCTTCTCCTAAAGCCACTTCAAAGTCATGGGTCATCCCCATCGATAAATAGGAAATCTGTCCGTCTGGGAATTGAGATTTCATATCTTCATAAAGTGCATGGGCTACTCGAAAAATAGGACGAGCTTCTTCCGGATTTTCAAAAAAAGGCGCCATACACATCAACCCTCTTACTCTGACATTTGGCAATGTCTTCGCATAATCGCGCACTTCTGGAAAGTCTTCCACCGTCAACCCCGATTTACTTGCTTCTCGCGCCACATTAACCTGTAATAAAATATCTTGCACTTTATTACATTTTGTGGCTACTTTATTTATTTCATCTAGTAGCTTTTTGCTATCAACAGAGTGTATCAAGGAAAATAGTGGCACTGCTTGCCGAACCTTATTCACTTGTAAATGGCCGATTAAATGCCATTCTAGTTCTGGTCCGTTATAGGTCAAAATCTTTTCCTTTGCTTCTTGTACGCGGTTCTCACCCACTGTCAGAACCCCTAATTGAGCCACCGTTTCCACCGCTGTCACAGGATGGTTTTTAGTCACTGCTATGAGCGTCACTGAGTCTGTTCGACCAGCTTGTGCCATAGCTTCTTGCATACGCTTTTGCACAGCTTCTAACGCATCTTTTATCATAGCCTACCCCCTATATGCACCAGCTAACACTTGTCAGTGCATGTCAAAAAATTACTTTCATGCGATAATATTATATAATACTTTAGATAAAATGCCAATGAAAATATGAGAAACACTGTATATATTACGGTTATTTTTAAGCTATTTTCATTTATTTTCATCTACGCTCAGTCAACATAGCAAACAGAGCCATACGCCCCGTTTTCCCATATTCTCGGCGATAGGAATAGCAAGCTGGTGCTGTCATACTATCTGTAGCAGATACAGTAATCTGCTGTAAAGGCACGCCTAGATAGCGTAAATCTTGTACTATAAATTGTTGTAGGTTAACTCTTGGCGTTTGAATTCCTTTGTCCGCTCGATATCGATACCCTACAATTTGATCTGGAATACGTGAGGCTTTTCTAAATGTATCCGCCAACTCTTCACTCACTTCAAAGGACGTATATTGAATCGATGGTCCCAAATAAATATAGCATTCTTCCGGCTTTGTACCATAAGCATTTCCCATAGCTTCCAAGGTAAGTACTGGTACATGCCCAATAGTCCCACGCCAGCCAGCATGAATCACCGCCATTGCATGATGATTTGGATCATACACTAACACTGGCACACAATCAGCAACCAGCAAGAGTAACGGCACACCAATTAGATTCGTAAACAAAGCATCACTATCAGGAATTGCTTTATCCATCTGAAATGCGCCCGCTCCCACCTTATCTTGCGTCACTTCTGAAATTTGAACACCATGAACTTGCTGAGCACACGTTAACATTTCAGGTCCTACCCGCAAATGCTTAGCTAATCGCCTACGATTTTCCCATACACCTTCTATATCATCGCCTACATGAAGGCCCAGATTAAAAGAGTCAAATGGCTTTTTAGAAACGCCTCCAAAGCGACGCGTGACACCATGCATAAGAGGAAATCCAGTGAGTGCCGTAGCGGCTTCAAATTCAAAAGGTCGACCGGGAAAGCCGCCCCCTTCACGAATTACCGTTCTATTCTGTCGTGCCATACGTTTCACCTCATCCCACACAAACGCCACAACGCTTACAGCCAACCTGACAAGGCGCTGTATAAACTTCTGTCAAACTACGCCTCCATTCCGCCGCTAAATATCCATCGGCTAATTGCATATCTAACATATCCCACGGCAATGGATCTTCGAGCCCTCGTTCCGTATATAAAGCACCTTCCATGTCATAATGAAACTCGCTACAAGCTCGTTTAAATTGTTTAGGTCCACCCGCTTCAACCGCAGCTAAGATTATATCTCCTAACCGACGATCACCACGAGCCAGCACTCCTTGAATATATGCTTCTTTGGGCGATTCAACGAGGACTTCAATACGACGATTTTTACTTAATGCTTTTTTAATCGTATTCAATTTCTTAGTCACTTCTTTTTGATGAGCCATAGGCATCCATTGGAATGGCGTAAAAGGCTTAGGAATAAAAGGGTTTATACTTAGAGTTAACCGTCCTTTACAGCCCGCTTCTTGCATATAACTATACACGTCCTCAGCCATGCTTACTATGGACAATATATCCTCATCAGTTTCCGTAGGTAAGCCTACCATAATATATAAGCGAATGTGAGGAATTCCTGCTTTAGCCGCCAATTTCACAGCCTTTGCCATATCCTCATTAGAGATTCCTTTATTAATAACACGACGCAACCGGTCACTACCAGCTTCTGGCGCAATGGTAATTGTTTGCTGTCCACTAGCGGCTAAGCCATCAACAACAGCTTGTGTTAATGAGTCCGCTCGGAGTGAAGCACACGAATAACGAAGCCCTTTAGAACGAATATAAGTTACTAGTTCATCAATATCTGGATAATCCGAAATTGCGGCCCCCATAAGCCCCACCTTTTTATTCAAAGCAGCCGCTCTGTCAACACCTTCTTTCAGAAGATCAAGGCGACGAACTCGAGGTGTGCGGTAACAATAACCAGCCATACAAAAACGACAATGTCGTCCACAACCGCGAGCTACCTCTACAATATACATAGCGCCAAATTCCGTAAAATCAGTAACAATAACTGTTTCCCCCACAGTATCAAGAGATTTCCAATGACGTGTTACCTTAGGCACATCATTGGCTTGTGTTTCAGAAAATGTGTATCCCACAAATTGCCCCGCTTCATCAAATTGCGGTTCATATAGAGCCGGCACATACACACCACCTACTTTACTTAAAGCTATTAAAATATCTGACCGTAGCCACTGTTCATTACGCCCCTGTTCAATCACATCTAATACACGAGAAACCAGTTCTTCCCCTTCACCAATAATAAAGGCATCGATAAAATCTGATATAGGTTCTGGATTAAAAGTAGCGCAAGGGCCACCGGCAATAACAATCGGATCACGTTCAATGCGATGGATTCGTTTTACCGGCACACGACCTAATTTTAAAAGCACGGGAATATTGAAATAATCCATTTCAAACGTAATGTCAATGCCAATAACATCACACTCATTTAAAGGGCGCTGTGTTTCTACACTCATCAATGGTAACCGATGCTTTTCATAATCACGCAATTCAGAATTAGGTGGTAAAAAATAGCGTTCACCACAGCTACTTTCTCTTTGATTGACTTCTTCATAAATAATTTGTAATCCCAAATTACTCATACCTACAAAATATGTATTTGGGTATACTAACCCCACTTTAAATGGTTTGTGAGGATTGCTTTCAATTCGACTTACTTCTTTCGCTCGAAGCGATTGTAAGCCATTTAATATATCATTTCTTGTCACGGCACAACCTCCTTGAGCAATCAACATCTTAATTATTAATTATAACACGAAACCCTAATATAGATAAATATAGATAAATATAGATAAATATAAATAATATAGCTCAACACAGATGAACACGAGTGAATATAGATCAATGCAGATGAACACAGATTTGTACAGAGAAACTAAAAAGAGCACTCTCCAAACCTGTAAGAATGCTCTTTAATACTCATGATTATCAATATGTTATTTTATAAAACTCATCTATGTGAACGGCCAAAGACGGAAATATATATATGTATTCAGCTATGCTTATTCAGCCAAGGCTGCTTTAATCGCTTCTTCCATAGCTGCTGGTTCTTCCGTCGGTTCAAAACGACCAATAACGTCTCCTTTACGATTAATCAAGAATTTCGTAAAGTTCCATTTAATAGAATCATCGCCTAAAAATTCAGGGAATTTTTCTTGCAAGAAATTATTCATAAAATCAGCTTTTTCCCCTTTAAACCCCTTAAAGCCCTGTTGCCCAGTTAGATACTTGAATAAAGGAATTTCACCAGCACCTCGAACTACAGCTTTACCCATTACAGGGAATGTTACACCATAATTTAATTTACAAAAACTCTGAACTTCTTCATTAGAGCCTGGCTCTTGCTCTAAAAATTCATTAGCTGGCACAGCAATCACAGAGAACCCTTGCTCCTTATATTCTTTATATAAAGCTTCTAGGCCTTCATATTGTGGTGTAAAACCACATTTACTAGCTGTATTAGCAATCACTAACACCTGACCTTCAAACTCTTTTAAACTAACTTCTTTACCTGCTTTATCTAATACACTGTAATCATATACACTCATGATAGAATCTCCTTTATTATTGCCAATAAATTTTTATCAAAAAAACTAGAAGAATCTAGTAATTTACGTCTTAATACATATACTTCCTAATCGATGTTTCGAGTGTTACCGGTTATCTCTCTTTCGATGATTTAATTGTACACAATATTTTAGTTGTTGTCAACTATATTTTACACAATCTAATTATCTAAAATCTTCAAAAAATAAAACAGAATTTTAATTTTAACAACGTACAACAAAAAAGCCATTCAGTCACAACTCGTGGTTTCTCAACGCCCAACGAATTATAACTAAATGGCCTTTATTATAACCCTTACTATTAAATATCCCTACAATTAAATCCCCCATAAATTAAGTGTACACTCAATTTATATGTTAACTTAATGAATTAACCATCCCCTTTTCTGTAGACGTTTCACCTTGTAGCGCTTGGTCGACTACAATAGAACGTTTACTAACTAATGTACATATACCAAACGTTACAGCACATACAATCCACTCTAAGTAAATAACATGAGGCACAATGCGAATAGCTGGCATTATGTTCCACAAAACCAATGTTACTACAGCCGCTACTAATGTATAAAAAGCCCCTATGCGACTACAATACTTAGGCGCAAATAATGTCATCAACACGATAACAGCAAACGCGGCCATTAAGCTTAACCCCTGCATCAAAGTAGCAATAATTCCGCTAATTGTTAAGGCAAAGGTAAATGTCAATAAACCCATCGCCACAATAGCAACACGAGTAATCAATGTATATTGCTCATCCGTTACATTTGGATTGATGAAACGCTTATAAATATCTTGCGAGAATAAAGTACCAGAGCTTAACAATAAATTGCAAGCTGTACTTACATCTGCCGCCCATAAAGCCGCCAAGGTTACACCTGCTAGCAACGGATGCAAAGAAACAATCAATTTAGGCAATGCTAACGCTGGTGATAAGTTTGGATATAATTCAGCAGCAATAACGCCTAAATAAGCACTTACGAAGCCAATAGGAAGCATAACTAAACCACCAAGAATAAAACCTTTACGGGCTACACCAACTGTTTTGGCGCCAAGGGAAATTTGAATAATGCTCTGTAGTGATAAATTCACCGTAATCAAAGTAACAATCCAAGTTAAAATAGTGAGTCCCCCTACCCCTTCAACTAGATCAAACATATGAGGCATAGGCGCTTGTGCTTCTACTGCAGCAGTGCCCCCCATTAAATGAACAGCCATATAAGCAGCCGCAGCAATGCCAATATATTTAAGCGTAACATTTAATAAATTAGAAATGCTGGCTGACCACATACCACCCATCATAGTTACCCCAATAAAAACGACAGCGCTCATAATCATACCCGTTGTCACTGTAAATACTTCTGGCAATAAAGCAGCTAAAATAGTGCCCCCAGCCACATACTGTAAACTCATAACACAAAGTTGCACTAAAATTTGGATGACAATGCCTGCAATACGACTTTTCTTGTCATAATAGCGTTCTAACATCTCAGGCACTGTCGTAATTTGCAACCGGCGATACCGTTTAGCAACCGTAAGTCCCATGACGATTGCGCCAAGCCCCCAAGCTGCCGTATACCAGCCTGCAGAAATCCCTTTCATATAAGCTTGTTCAGCTACACCAATGGTGGATGCCCCACCTACCGCGAGTCCTACAATGGACACAGTTATTAACGGTGTTGTCATTCGCCGTCCAGCCAATACATAGTTTTCTGCTTTCCCTGTTGTTAAACGACGCGATGCTAAGGAAATTACAAAGAGCAATACCACGTACAGCCCCACAATCACAGTTGAAATAGTCATTTTTTCGCTCCTTTCGCTGTGGTGATTGGGGCTTATCACCGGCTCGTCCGCCTTTTTAACTACACTCTCTTCACTCTCAAAATATGAAATAAAAAATCGCCCCTCTAAAAAGGGACGATGACGAATCGCGGTACCACCCTCATTGACGATTTTGGATAATAAAAAAAGAGCGTAGCACCAAGGGACGGAAAATCCGCGGTACCACCCTCATTATCTCGAATCGACCAACTCATAGTTCTTCTAACGACAACCACGCCGGCTCAGCCTACTCTCATTCAGCTTTGCAGTTCAGAAAGGAACTTCACACTATACTCATCACCGTTTTACACCAACCAACGGCTCTCTGCGCATGCCATATAGAGCTACTTTCTTTCATCATCACTTTTATCTGTGCTCAGCACATTTAAGATTGAACTCATTATACGAAAAACATTTGTCCATGTCAAGTGCAAATTTTAAAATAATCAAAAACACCGCCCAAGGTAATCCTCAAGCGGTGTCTCATCAAATTTTAACAACTATATGCTTATAATTGTTTCCTTACATCACGAAATTAGCCTTCGATGATTTCAGTAACAACACCAGCGCCTACTGTGTGGCCACCTTCGCGGATAGCGAAACGAAGACCAGCTTCGATAGCGATTGGTGTGATTAATTCGATGCTCATAGTGATGTTATCACCAGGCATACACATTTCAGTACCTTCTGGAAGTTCGATAACGCCCGTTACGTCTGTTGTACGGAAGTAGAACTGTGGACGGTAGTTGGAGAAGAATGGAGTATGACGGCCACCTTCTTCTTTAGTCAATACGTAAACTTCACCTTTGAATTTAGTGTGTGGGTGAATGGAACCTGGTTTAGCCAATACTTGACCACGTTCGATGTCTTTGCGGTCTACACCACGAAGAAGAGCACCAACGTTGTCACCAGCTACTGCAGAGTCCAATGTTTTACGGAACATTTCAAGACCTGTTACAACATAGCTTTCAGCTTTTTCTTTCAAGCCAACGATTTCAACAGTGTCGCCTACTTTAACTTCGCCACGTTCAACACGGCCAGTTGCTACAGTACCACGACCAGTGATTGTGAAAACGTCTTCCACTGGCATCAAGAAAGTTTTGTCAGTGTCACGTTCTGGAGTTGGGATGTAGGAATCAACAGCGTCCATCAATTCTTTAATTTTAGCTACGTATTTTTCGTCGCCTTCTAAAGCTTTTAAAGCGGAACCTACAACGATTGGCACATCGTCGCCAGGGAATTCATACGTGGAAAGAAGTTCACGAACTTCCATTTCTACTAATTCGATTAATTCTTCATCGTCAACCATGTCAGCTTTGTTCAAGAATACAACGATAGCTGGTACACCTACCTGACGAGCAAGAAGGATGTGTTCACGAGTCTGAGCCATAGGGCCGTCAGTAGCAGCGATAACTAAGATAGCGCCGTCCATCTGAGCAGCACCAGTGATCATGTTTTTAACATAGTCAGCATGGCCTGGGCAGTCAACGTGTGCATAGTGACGAGTTTCAGTTTCATATTCAACGTGAGAAGTGTTGATTGTAATACCACGTTCACGTTCTTCTGGAGCTTTGTCGATCATGCTGTAATCTTGGAAATCTGCTTTCCCTTCTTCAGCTAATACTTTAGTGATTGCTGCCGTAAGAGTTGTTTTACCATGGTCAACGTGACCGATAGTACCGATATTAACATGTGGTTTAGTACGTTCAAATTTTGCTTTTGCCATTGAAGTAATGAGCCTCCTTCACAAAAATAAAAACCTATATACGCTCATTATACTCCGTATCGATTTTGTTTGTCTACTTTTTTATAAAAATGAGTAATAATGCATATAAAAAGAGGGCTATATCGCCCAAATGAATAAAATTCACCATTCGATACAACCCTCTTAAAGTTTAGTTACCATAATTTTGTTTAAATGTTTGTAATTTATAGAAACACCATAACAGGCCAAACCAAACTGGCGTAAAGAGAAGCGCAATTAAGGTTTCCTCATTAAATGCTAACGATACTAACACAAACGCATAAAAAGCTAAAATAATGTAATTCATAGCTGGATACAAAGGCATTTTAAATGGATTCACCTTCACTTGTTCT
Organism: Veillonella criceti; assembly: GCF_900460315.1. NCBI lineage: Bacteria > Bacillati > Bacillota > Negativicutes > Veillonellales > Veillonellaceae > Veillonella > Veillonella criceti. Next base: position 1,101,292 of record NZ_UHIO01000001.1, read on the forward strand.
GGATGTAACTTCCGATATTTCATATGGCATACTAAAATAATTGCCCAAATGAAAATAAAGCAGAATGTTGATACGCTAGTAATAATGATAAATACATTTTCAGGCATAATATATTGCATAATAACCGCCATAAAAATGACTAATGCGGAAAATACTACTGCATTAACCGGTACCTGATTGGAACGCAAACGGAACATACGGCGTGGCGCATTGCCTTCGCGAGCCAATGTATATACCATGCGACTCGTACTAAAAAGCCCGCTATTACAAGCTGAAGCAGCCGATGTTAACACAATAAAATTAACAATCGCCGCCGCTGCCACAATACCAGCTGCTTTAAATACTTGCACAAAAGGACTAGCTGTCGGATTAACGGCTGTCCAAGGATAGATACTCATAATAATAGCTAAAGCACCTACATAGAAAATAATAATGCGAATTGGAATATTATTAATCGCCTGTGGAATTACCTTTTTAGGATTCTCTGTTTCCCCAGCCGTCAAACCAACTAATTCAATGCCTGTAAAAGCAAATACAACCATTTGAAAGGACAGTGCAAAGCCTTCCCAACCATTGGGGAACCATCCCCCATGAGACCACAAATTAGCAAAACCAACAGCCCCTACATCTGTTTGATACCCAATAAATATAAGATATAAGCCACCCATAATAAGTCCTAAAATGGCAATGACTTTAATCAAAGCAAACCAAAATTCTAATTCCCCAAAAATCTTAACGGCCATCAAATTAGAAGCAAATAAGATCAATAGAATGCATAGGCTGGGTATCCATGGTTCCACATTAGGAATCCAATATTGTATATACACTCCAGCGGCCGTGACGTCAGCCATAGCCAAAGATACCCAACAAAACCAGTATGTCCACCCCGTAATAAAGGCGGCACCAGGTCCTAAATATTCATGTACAAAATCCACAAACGAATGGTTATCAGTATTAGATAACAAAAGCTCCCCTAAAGCACGCATCATAAAAAAAGAAATAAGTCCTGTTATGATGTATGCTAATAAAATGGATGGACCAGCCAAATGGATGGATCGACCAGATCCTAAAAACAAACCCGTCCCTATAGCGCCCCCTATCGCTAACAATTGTACGTGACGGTTTTTTAGCCCTCTAGCTAACTCCTTTTTCTCTGACATACAAATGTATACCTCCTAAACACTAAAAAAACTAAAAAAATAACTCACATTTAAAATGTGAGTATCTGATAATTTAATGGTGGCGGCACACGGATTTGAACCGCGGACACACCGGGTATGAACCGATTGCTCTAGCCAACTGAGCTATGCCGCCATGTGTATATGGAGCTAGTGACCGGGATTGAACCGGTGACCTTATCCTTACCAAGGATACGCTCTGCCGACTGAGCTACACCAGCATACGTATTTAAAAGAATGGTTGCGGGGACAGGACTTGAACCTGCGACCTTCGGGTTATGAGCCCGACGAGCTACCAACTGCTCCACCCCGCGATGAATGGTGGAGGGAGAAGGATTCGAACCTTCGAAGTCGAAGACGGCAGATTTACAGTCTGCTCCCTTTGGCCGCTCGGGAATCCCTCCACGAATAAAAATGGAGCTGGCGATAGGAATTGAACCCACAACCTGCTGATTACAAGTCAGCTGCTCTACCGATTGAGCTACGCCAGCGTACCACGACAAGGAATATTATACATATTCCTGAACATCTTGTCAATAGATTTTTTTCAGCTCAGTTTGACAATCTGTTCGCTAACACATCCAGTGCGTTAGTGCTTTATTATAATAGCATAGACATAATAATTGTGCAAGTACTTTTTTCATAAAATTCAAAAATTTTTTCAAAGAGTTAAAAATAGCTCTGCATACAGTATTAATCAACTATACACAGAGCCTGTTTTATTCATTTTAAAATACGAAGAAATAAATTAACGCAACAGCGGCCACAGCAAATCGATAGTATGCAAATCCAGCCAAAGACGATTTATTTAAGAATTTTAAGAACCATACAATGGACAAGTACGCAAATACAAAGGCTGTTACGAAACCAATGAAGAACATAATAAAGTCGGACCAATACAATTGGTCAATGATTTTTAATAAGTCATATATACAAGCAATCAACATAATAGGTACTGCCATAATAAAGGAGAAATCAGCAGCAGCCTTGCGACTCACCCCTAAAATTAGGCCCCCTGCAATTGTTGAGCCAGATCGCGAAAAACCGGGCCATAAAGATAATACTTGAAATAAACCAATCAATAAGCATTGGTACATGGTCAAACGCTCTACATTATGCGTAGTAATTGGGCGGTGATACTTTTCAGCGAATAGCATGAACAAGCCACCAATAATTAAACCAATAATAACTGTACCCGGTGAAAAGAGATTGTTTTTAATAAACGAATGTCCTAAATAGCCAATTCCCATAGCCGGTAACATACCAAAAAAGATATGAGCTAACGATAACCCATCATTGCGAATCCAATTCTCACGACGCAACATAGTCATAAACTTTTCTCTATAATAAATAAATACAGAAAGAATCGCACCTAACTGGATAAACACTTCAAATACGCTAGCACGTTCCCCTGTAAAGCCTAAAAAATCTCCCACTAAAATCATATGACCCGTACTTGATACCGGTAAAAATTCAGTGGCCCCTTCTACAATACCTAGTATAAAGGCAATAATATTTTGATCCATTATGTCACCTCAGTTACCAATCTGCTAGTTAACTTCGTGGTTCTTATATAAACCACATACACTAATATAACACTGTAACGTATATAACACTAACATAGCGCTATAACTCATTCATTATAGACGTTTTAGTCGAATTTCACAACGCTAATTTCTATGTAATCGTTAAAAATTTAAAATTTGTTTAAGTTTTCGCTGGTTTTATTATACTTTACCTTCTTTAAACGTAAATATTGTAATTTCACGTGGACAATTATAACGAACGGGGAACCAATGACCTGTCCCCTTATTCACATAGCCATACTTCCATGAATCACGGTACATACCTTTATAATACGGTGTGCCTACTGGCACTAATGGCGTATCCCCCACTACAATTTGACCACCATGAGTGTGTCCCGAAAGCGTTACAGGAATATCATGGGCAAAAGCGTTTTCAATAAAGTCAGGATGATGTGCTAATAAAATAACAAAGGCTTCAGAAGGCACATTAGCTAAGGCTTCTTGTAAGTATACTTCCCGTTGTTTGCCGCTACGATCAAAAGAGTACTCTACCCCCGCCAAATAGACAGGCCAAGAACCACCACTTAAACGCAACGATGAATTACGATGCATACGCATAGAAATTTTACTAAATGCCTCTAGTACAAGGGGTAAATTTTTAAAATACTCATGGTTACCTAAAATATAATCAATACCATCTGGAATTTTAGGAAACAATTCTTCTAATCGCCCACATAAAGGATTTAACCAATCCAGTTCATCAATTAAATCGCCTGTAATTACCAAACGATCTGGCTTTTCAGCCAACACGGCTTCCGTAATTTTATCAAAATCATGTAAATCAACAAAAGGACCAATATGGACATCACTAATTTGGGCTAATTTATAGCCTTTTAAATACTCAGGTAAACTACGGAATACTAAATCAATATGATTGATTTCTAATTCTTTAGAGCCTTCATAAGCTCTTACTACGCCACCGCCAGCAGTTACTGCAGGAACGGCCCATAACGCATTCCGTAAAAATGTACGCCGGCTCGCCTGTTCGGCCTCCGTAGTTTTATGCGCACGCCAATTAACCGCAGCCACGACTAATGCGAGTGGAATCATAATCGCAAAACAAACGCCCAGACCTAATAATAACCCATATGAACCAACCGTCCAATGTTTCCAAAAACCATATAAAGCGGTATCAAATATTTGAACTTGTGCCATCTGATAATACGTGGCCCCAGCAATAGCTATGATTTGTACAATTACTAATCCCCAAAACCATAACGCACGCCTTGCTACTTTAGTTAATCGTACAATTAAATACGAATTCACAAATACAATAAGGAACACTATTGTTCCTGCAATAATTTTAAACATAAATTATGTAATCATCCTTTCACTCTCTTCTTTACTCTATTACTATTTATAACATAACTCAAAACTATAAAATTTTAATACATCCAATCAAATTATATACTTTCGATATAATTTATAATATCATATTTAACTTTTACAATATACAGTTAATTTACCATGAGGACCAGCCCACGGCAAATCTGTAAATTCACTAGGTAACACCCAACGCCACTGCGTCTCTTCTATCCTATCAATCTTCTCGTCCACAAAATCAGGCCAAATCCCCCTATATACTTCCATGTCCCAACAACGATGAGAAAATACATGACGTAAGGTCGTTATAGAAGAATCTTGCCATTGAATCTTAGCCCCTGCGTTTCTCCAATATGTGGCCAAAGGTTCTACGCCAATTAGCGGTAATGACTTCTTATCTTGTACCAAAGCCTCTCGCGGTACTTCTACATTAGGAAATTCCCACATAGAATGCAACAAGCCTTTACTCGGACGTCGGTGTAACAAATATTCGCCACGTTCGTTTTGAATAAGACCTGTCACAACCGAAATGATTGGTACGGCTTTTTTTACAATGCGAATCGGTAATTCCGTCGCTATCCCCAATGCATCAGCTTTACACCAACGACGTAAGAGGCAACTTTCACAACGAGGCACTTTAGGAATGCAAACACTCGAGCCAAAGTCCATCAATGCCTGATTAAAATCACCAGGACGATTATAGGGCAACGTTTCCTCCACCAAAGCAGCAATAGCCTTTTTACCAGCCGTTCGCATAATATCCTCTTGCACGGCATATAAACGCGCATATACACGCAATACATTCCCATCTATGGCCGCTTCTCGTTGATTAAAAGCAACAGATAAAATGGCGCCTGCCGTATAAGCACCTACCCCTTTTAAACTTTCTACTTCTTTACGAGTCTGTGGTATTTCGCCCCCATATTTACTCATCACTTCTTGCACACCTAAACGCAAATTACGAGCTCGCGAATAATAGCCTAATCCTTGCCAAGCTTTTACAACAGTATCCTCGTCAGCCGCCGCTAACGCTTCTTTAGTAGGAAATTGTGCCATCCAATTCTCATAGTACGGTTTCATCGCTTCAATACGAGTCTGTTGTGACATAATTTCAGACACCCAAATACAATAGGGATCCTTTGTCTGGCGCCAAGGTAAATCACGCTTATTTACGTCATACCATTGTAATAATTCCTGTGGCCACCTAGCCATATTTCCTTTATTTTTTGTTTCACTCACAATTGATTATCCCTTTCGCAAACAAGCGGCAATTTCTGCTGTTGTTTCAAATTCTTCAATAGTGTCAACATATGTATTTTCAGCCAATTTCACTTCATCATTATCTTTACCAAACACCAGTAATGTATGTAGTAATTTGCCCTTTAAAACCTCTGGAATCCACATGTCATCCCCTTTCCACATTGTTTCAAAAGGAATGTCATCAAAAGCAAACCAACGAGGCTCCATTTCTTCACTTTCTAAAGGTAAGCCTTCATAGTTCTTAACAATATATGTATAATTTAAATGATTTAATTCTTCCTCATAGGGAAATTGAAAATTCATAATCGCCACTGGTATTAAATCTTCTGGTTGTACCACTAATGATACTTCCTCAAAAATCTCACGAACTGCACATTGACGAAATGTTTCATTCTCCTGTTTCTTCCCGCCAAAGCCATTATATTTACCAACCCCAAAGCCACGTTTCTTCCGGCCTAGCAAAATCTCATTCTTATCATTTATTATTAAACATAATGTTGTCGGTTTCATATAAACTCCTAGCAAGCGCTTTTTTCATAAATAAACACTACCTATAACTCATTGTTATAATATTTCTATATAGATTTTTTTAAATTATCTATACTAATTAATTATATCATACTGCCCAAAAGGTCTAACCTGTGATAGTATTAAATAAGAGAGGTGCATTTATGAACGAACCACTAACATTTAATATTGCCATGGGCCGCAGTAAACCTGAAAATATTCGCCACCGCGAAGTGGCGTGTCCTTTCTGTGCAGTCGACGAATTAACAAATATTCTAGATACTCAGGGAGATATTATTTGGCTCATGAATAAATACCCTGTTTTAGATCGTACTTGGCCTACAGTCATTATTGAAACAAATGACTGTTTTAGTGAATTTTCACGGTATACACCAGAAAAAGCCGAAGAAGTGCTCGCCTTTTCCTTGCACAAGTGGCAAGAAACCATGGCGCGTGATGAATTTAAATCTGTATTATATTTTAAAAATTTTGGACCTATGTCTGGCGGCTCTATTCGCCATCCCCATAGTCAAATTATAGGTCTATATGATTACGATTATCGTAAGGATATTAAAGAATATCATTTTGAAGGTACCGTCCTAAAAGAAGACGACGAGCTAGTCATTACACTATCCAATAAACCTATTATTGGTTTCTTCGAATTTAATATGAAATTCAACCAACATACATCTCTAGCCCTACTCAGTCGTCGTATCCAACAACTCTTGCGGTATATCTTAACCGATTTTTCAAAACATAGCGGGTCTTACAACTTATTTTTCTATGATTTACATACTGATTCACAATATGTTAAAATAGTACCTCGTTATATTACGTCCCCATTATATGTGGGCTATACAATTAGTCAAATTAGCAACCATGAACGCATTGAACAAGTTAAAGCCGAATTAAATCGCGACTTTTTTAAATAACTTTTTTAGTAACTTCTATTACCACTATAGAACGACTGTAAGGAGACATGATGAAAATTTTTGCCATTGGCGATCTTCATTTTTCAGGCGAACCACCTACTAAGCCAATGGATGTTTTTGGTGCCCATTGGCAAGACCATCGCCAACGTATTATCACGGCCTGGCATGAACAAGTAAGCCCAGAAGATATCGTCTTTGTAGTGGGCGATATTTCTTGGGCTTTAAAATTATCTGAAGCAATACCTGATTTACAAACTATTGCTGCTTTACCTGGCCAAATTTATTTAATTCGAGGTAATCATGACTATTGGTGGAGTAGCGCTAATAAAATGAACACTGCTATGAACCATAGTCTTACTTTTTTACAAGGTCATAGCATAATCGCTGATACCCTTGCCTTTGGTGGTACACGCGGCTATATTTGTCCACGTGATACAGCCTTTATCGAGGCCACCGATACTTCAATTTATGCCCGTGAGTTACTTCGCACCGAAGCGGCTTTGCAGGAAATGGGCGATGCCACTACACGAATTTTACTATTACATTATCCTCCATTTAACGATAAAAATGAGGCTAGTGGCTTTACTGATTTATTAGCTAAATACCATGTTGATCATTGCATTTTTGGTCATTTACATGATAAAACATCTTTTGAGCGTATACCTAGTCATTTTGGCAATACACAATTACATCTAGTATCCGCTGATTTTATGAATTTCAAGCTAAAACAAATTATCTAATCTTTTACAAAAGGAGTTTCGAAGTATGAGTCGAATCCACAAAGAACATTTACAAGCAGGCTATATCTTTGGTGATACTACTAACGAAGAATATATCTATCTACCAGCGGGTGAAGTGGGTGTTGATCATCCTATATGCATCTTAGAACGACAAGGTCATTATGAAGATGTCGATTTGGAAACAGCAGCCCATCTCATTGATACGTTAACCTTGCGCCCTTGTAGCCATCCCAAATTAGGCAAACGGTCCTTTTAATCAAAACGAATTATATTCTAATCGCTCTAATGTATCTAGTTTCTCTAGTTTTCACAACTTTGTCTGATAACCCCCGATTTTCCTAATTTCATAATAAAACAATTTTGAGGCCGTAATTAATTACGGCCTCAATTTTATGTCTTATTCTATTATAAATATCAACAATCAATTACTCTTCTGACCCAAATGGTACTAATTTTTGAGCCTGTTCACGATGCATCGGTTTAATAGAACGATTCGCCACCTTAAAAGCTAAGGCAATAACAGCGGCATCATCGACCCAACCAAGACCTGGAATTCTATCTGAAATCACATCAATCGGCAAAATCAAATAACCTAATGCACCAGCAATAATGGCTTTCACATATTTTGGGGTATCTGGATCTTTAAAACAATAAAATAAAATACAGGCACGACGTAAAAATGCTACATTTTTACCAATGCCACTGGCAAACCGTAAAAACTTAGATGACGAAAAAAACTTCGCATACTTTAATAATTTTAAAGGATTCATCAAAACTCACTCCTACATACTATATATGGTACTTAGCCTTGCGCATTCACTAAATTATTTTTGTAATTTAGATTTTGCTTCATCAATCGTTTCTTCCACTTTGCCCTTTACTTCATCAGCCTTATCTTTAGCTTTGTCGGCTAAATCACTAGCTTTATCAGCTAACTCTTCTTTCTTATCTTTAGCTAAATCAACTAATTCTTCTTTTTTATCTTTAGCAGAATCAACTAAATCGCTCACTTTTTGCACAACCTCTTCGCGTTTGTCACCAGCGGAAACGATAAAATCACTTACTCGTTCAACTACATCTTCTTTACGGTTGCCTGCCACAGATAAGAAATCACTTAATTTACCAAGTACCGTGGATTTTACATCATCTGTCGTTTTAACAGCTGAACTAGCACCACCAGCAGCCAAATCAAGAGCTGCTTCACTAACTGTCGCCAATAATGAGCCAATACCAGATAAAGCATGTTTAGCATCAGCTATATAGTCTTTATCTGAATTAGCAATGGCTTTACCTGCAACCCCCGCTACAGCAGCCGTCGCAAGACCAAGCACTACATTTCTTAAAGAACCTAAGCTAGCTAAGGTATCACCATTTAAAAGATTACCTAAATTCAAACGACTAAGACCTAGGAAATCCTCTTTATCTACACCAGCTTCAGCTAAAAAGTCTTTTCCTTCATCACCTAATGGTTGACTCTTCATAGGCGAATCCATTAACGCTTTAATCGTGGTCTTATTATAATCAATAATTTCTACAAGACGTTCTCTATATTCTGAGAAATCACCAGGCATAGGCATGCCACCTTCTACCCAAGTTTTAGCACATTTACCAACCGCATAAGTTAAGCATACAGCCAATGGAATTTTAAGTTTAGGCGTTGGTAATACTGAGGTTAATAAAGCACTAACAAGGCTGCCACCTAAGCCACCAAGGAACCCAATAATAGCTCCAGCAGTTGCGGTATGTCCATATACCGCAGCAATACGGCTTACCATGTAAGCATCATTAGCAATTAAAGCGGTCGTACTAAGTTTTGGTGCCATCACAAGCACGCCTGCACGAGCAGCCGCCCAGCGACAAATCGTTTCAATTTCAGCATCACGGTTTGCTAATTCTGCTTCAACAGCTGCTAACGTTCCCTCAGGGTGAGTCATCAAATCTTTTACGTCTTCCATCTATATCGCTCCTTTATCACCTGTAAAGTTTCACACTATATTACAATTATAGTCCTTTCCTATAATTATTTCTATATTGAGTGTGAAATCTCCTCTTTTTTCCTATATAAATTATACAACTTGATTTTACCAGCTAGTAAGGCCACCATCAATGGTCCAAGCAGCGCCCGTTACAAAGGATGCTTTCGCACTCAACAAAAAGGCTATCACTTCGCCAATTTCTTCTGGTTTAGCAATGCGCCCTAGTGGATAATGCGTGGCCATTTCTTCCATAGCCTCTTCAAAAGTCTGATTACTTTCAGCTAATTGTTTAGCCACTAACGATGTATCTACATCCCCCGGACATACGCAGTTAACACGCACATTGTGAACCGCCATTTCAAGAGCTAAGGATTTTGTAAAACTCACAATCGCGCCCTTAGAAGCACCATACACAGAACAAGCTACATTACCTTGAAGACCTGCATCACTCGATACCGTAACAATACTCCCTTTAGTTCGTCTTAAACAAGGCGCCGCTGCTTGACACAAAAAAACAGTGCCTTTTACATTCGTCCCAATCATTTCGTCAAAGTCTTGTTCCGTCACATCATCTAATAATTCTTCTTTATAAAACCCAGCGGCCGTCACAAGAGCACTTACATCACCAAATAAACGACAAGTTTCTTCTACAATACGACGACAATTCATAACCTTACTTACATCGCCTTGTACAAAGCGCACCTTAGACGAAATACGACGTAATTTAACAACAGCTTCTTGTCCAGCTCGTTCATTACGACCATTAATGACTACACACCAGCCTTGTTTTAACAATAACTGAGCTGTCGCGAAGCCAATGCCGGATGTACCACCACTAATAAGAGCCACTTGATTTTCACTATTAATCGGCATAGAGTCACCTTCCTTCGCTTACCAATGAGTCACAACATAATCGTAAGTTAATTTACAGAGCATACTAACTGTCGTGGCAATAAATACAAAACGAACTAAACCAACGCCTTTTTTAATGGCTAACCGAGAACCCAAAGTAGCCCCAATAATCTGCCCTGCGCCAGCAGATAGGCCAAGTACATAATCTACATGTCCAAGACCTAAAAACAAAATTAATGAGCCTAAATTACTAACAAAATTTAGTAGTTTCGCATTCCCAGAAGAATACAAAAAGTTAAATCCCGCATAGATAAACATAAAAATTAAAAAAGTACCTGTTCCTGGGCCCACAAAGCCATCATAAAAGCCTATCGTCAAAGCACCCAAACCTAAAAGCAATAACTTCTTCTGCGAAGCCCCTGCATAGGTTGTCACTGTACCCCAATCCTTTTTAAATAATACAAATAAGAGTACACTAATCAGCAGTACAATAATAATTGGTTTTAAATATAATGGGGGAATACTAATCACTAATAAAGTGCCCAATAAAGAGCCTATAAATGTAACAGGCAATAACTTTTTAACCAAAGGCCATTCTACCATACCTGATCTTGCGTATGTAATGGAGGCCGTTAAGGCACCAAATACGCTAGATAATTTATTACTACCTAACGCTACACTAGGTGGCAAATTCGTCAATAACATAGCGGGTACTGAAATTAAACCGCCACCACCTACTATGGAATCTACAAATCCGGCCAAGGCGCCTGCTACAAACAAAATCAATGGCATAACCAAAGCAGGATCTACTGCATTCACAATATCCATACAAGCCTCATTTCAAACGACTTAGTATCGTCTTATAGCCATCAGCGCCGTATACTAAACAACGTTTCACACGACTAATGGTAGCCGTACTCGCACCAGTTGTTTCCACAATATTATCGTAACTTTCACCATTTTCTAACATACGAGCTACCTGCAACCGCTGTGCCAACGCTTTAAGCTCATTGACCGTACAAATATCTTCAAAGAATTCATAACACTCATCGATTGTTTCTAATGCTAACATAGCCTCAAACAATTGGTCATTCATGGGGTTGCGTAATTTTTCATTGACACTCATAAAGATCCTCCCTTAGTCATTTAGATTTAGTTTAATTATATTACATAATCATGTAAAAGAAAAAGACTTTCACACAAAAAAGTGCAAAAGTCTTTTTCATAGTTATTATAAACAATATTAAATTTTTAGAAAGCAGGGATAATAGACCCTTTGAAGGTATCTTCAATAAATTTCTTAGTAGCCTCAGATTGGTAAATGGCTAAGAATTTTTTAAGTGCTTCACTATTCTGATCATCTTCACGTACAGCGACTACATTCGCATACGGAGACTCTTTACTTTCAACCACTACCGCATCTTTCAATGGATTAAGACCTGCACTCAAAGCATAGTTAGTATTGACACAAGCAATATCTACATCATTGAGAGACCGAGCAATTTGAGCGGCTTCCAATTCCTTAATCTGTAAATTCTTAGGATTTTCTACAATGTCAGCGACGGTAGATTTTGGTGAACCGCCATCTTTTAGTTTTAAAAGACCTGCTTGTTGTAATAATAACAAGGCACGACCACCATTGGTTGGATCATTAGGAATCGCTACAGAGGCCCCATTAGGAACGGTCCCTAAATCTTTATATTGATTGGAATAAAGCCCCATTGGTAATAAGATTGTTTTCCCTACAGAAACTAAATGTAATCCACGTTCTTGTACCATATTATCTAAAAATGGTTGATGTTGATACGAATTCGCACTCAATTCTTTCTGTTCCAGCGCAATATTTGGCTGAATATAATCGTTAAATTCTACAACTTTAATTTTAAATCCTTGTTTTTCCGCTTCTTTAGCTACAAAATCCATAACTTCCGCATGCGGTCCAGCCGTTACACCTATAGAAAACTCTTGACTGGCTTCAGCAGCACTCTCTTTAGTATCACTACCACAACCAACTAATACAAGTGCTAAAGTAGCAATAGCCGCTAATAAAAATGCTAATTTCTTCATACATTCTCCCTCTTTCTGTTTCTCTCAACTCTCAATAACTAGCGTTTATTCACTTTGCGGGACAAGAAGTCACCACAAGACTGAATCAATTGTACTAATACGATTAAGATGACAATGGTAGCTAACATTACGTCCCCTTGGAAACGTTGGTACCCATAACGAATGGCGATATCCCCAAGACCACCGCCACCAATAGCACCAGCCATAGCAGAGTAACTGATTAAGTTAACAACCAGAACCGTAATGTTGTCAATAATCGTTGGCAACGCTTCTGGCAACAACACTTTACGAATAATCTGTAGTGGTGAAGCCCCCATAGCTTGAGCTGCTTCAATAACACCGCTATTAATTTCACGAATCGATGTTTCCACCAAACGTGCTAAGAATGGAATAGCCGCCAAGGTTAACGGAACACAAGCCGCCGTCGTACCAATAGAGGTGCCAGCAATAATACGAGTCAACGGAATAATCGCCACCATCAAAATGATGAAAGGAATGGAACGCAATGCATTCACAACCGTCCCCAATACACCATTTAAGGCTTTATTTTCTAAAATATGGCCTTTGCCTGTAATGACTAAAATTACCCCCAATGGAATACCAATAATCATAGCGACTACAGTGGAGATGACCGTCATTTGTAGAGTTTCACCTAACCCTTGAATCAACAAATTAATGATTTGTTGCGACATAGCCAATCACCTCGCTTCCAATTGGTAAATCTTTCAAGTATTGAATGCCCCGCTCTTCATTAGCTCGTTCGCCATCTAAGACAACAATTAAATGACCAAAGCTTGTATCTTGAATATAATCAACGCCCCCAAATAGGATGCTAACATCAAGGCCAAACCGGCGAATCATGCCTGCTACAATTGGCTCATCAACAACATCTCCGGTGAAATTAAGGCGGATGATAGGATGTAAGCCTTCCTGCCATTCAGATTGTACATTTAAATGGCGCCACGCTTCTTCTGGCAATTTGTGACTAATAATAGCACTTACAAATTCCTTGGTTGTTTTTTCTTTAGGCCCAGTAAATACATCTACTACAGGCCCTTCTTCTAAAATAACGCCACCTTCAATAACGGCCACACGATCACAAATCTCTTTAATAACCTGCATTTCATGTGTAATAAGAACAATCGTTAATTTTAACTTTTCATTAATGTCCTTTAACAATTCTAAAATAGATTTCGTTGTTTGTGGATCAAGCGCTGACGTAGCTTCATCGCAAAGTAATACTTTCGGATTACTTGCTAACGCACGCGCAATACCAACACGCTGTTTCTGACCGCCAGACAATTGTGATGGATAATTGTTCAAGCGATCGCTCAATTTTACAATATCAAGAATTGGCAATATACGTTCTTTAATTTCGGCCTTACTAAGTCCTTGCAATTCCAATGGAAACGCCACATTGTCATATACAGTACGGGAGGATAATAAGTTGAAATGTTGGAAGATCATGCCAATATTTTTACGTTGTTCGCGTAAATCTTTATCATTTAATTTTGTTAAGTCTACCCCGTCTACAACAACTTGACCAGACGTAGGTCGCTCTAACATATTAATACAACGAATCAACGTAGATTTACCAGCCCCACTTTGGCCAATAACACCAAAGATTTCCCCTTCTTTAACGGAAAGGCTAATATCTTTTAAGGCTTCTACACGATTCGGACCCTCATAGACTTTGCTGATGTGTGTCAGTTCAATCATGTGATCGCTCTCCTTTTCTCAAATCACTCTCTATTTAAAAGCACATTAAAAACAAAAAAACTCTTCACAACACATGAAGAGTTACCTGTTCTTCATCTGTCGAAGTATCACTTCGTTGGAATTGGCACCGTTCCAAACTTGGATGGTTGCCGCGACTTCATCGGGCCAGTCCCTCAGTCAACTCTTGATGAACCTATGTATTTTTTAACGTGATAAAATCATATCACCGGAAAGACATACTGTCAATAGAGGAATTAAGTATATCTAAAATTTTAATATAAAGATAACAAAAAGGACTTAGCCTACAACTATCATATACGGTGACATAACAGAACTAGGCTAAGTCAACTATCAATGAACTAATTTTACAAATATGCATCTATTGCCATACCTTAAACGCTTTACGATTTAATAAAAAGCGTGTACCTAATACAGCAATGGCACTTGTAATTAATTGGGGCCAACTCATCATCATTAAGATAGCCTTTTCAATGGGATACGGCACTGAAAAGCCTATAAACAATAAAGAAAAACTACCGTATAACACAACCCCTTTAGTAACGCTACAAACAAAGGTCTGCAACCATACGGGCTGATGTTGGCACAAGCGCCCTAAAAGGACAAACACCGTATTGCCAATGCCCACCAATGGAATAAAAGGCGCAAACGGCAGCATAGATTGCATAAAAGCAATAACAGGTGTCACCCACGCAATCACAAGTCCACTAATCACACCATAACGCAGGGTAGCCAAAAGCATGGCTAAGCCTACGAGCGAACCAATAAGAAACATACTTGCTATCGGTGGCACAGGCAAAATGAGGCGCAAACTTTGACTCAATAAGGCCACCGCTAATAATAGGGCCGTGCCTGTTAATGTACGAAGATCCATAAATATCCTACGCCAAACCTTCAGCTAATAATTTTTCATAGCCGTCACGAAGTTTCATAGTTACAGGCCCTACGTTACCATTTCCTACAGGTTGACGATCTAGTTTAATAATTGGAATAATGCCGCCAATCGTATCTGTGAAGAATAATTCATCCGCATTGTCTACAAATTCACGGTCAAATTCTTTTTCAATCAAGGAAACCCCTGCTGTTGGCGCTACACGCGTTACCACTAATTGACGCGTAATCCCTTTTAAAATCAATTCATCAGCTGGATGTGTATATAAAATACCATCTTTGACAGCAAACACATTCGAAGTAGCCCCTTCAGTACAAATACCATCACGGAACAACACGGCCGAATAAGCAAATTTCTTTTCTGCCTTAGTCTGTGCCAAAATATTAGGAATTAAATTTAACGTTTTAATATCTACATGATGCCAACGTTCATCAGGTAAGCTAATGGCCTTTACGCCGTCCCCTAATTTGCTTAAATCCTCTTTAATAGGACGAATATACATATACATGGTAGGCTCTAATTTAGCTCGATCATACGCGTGATGACGAGGTTCTACACCACGGGTAATCTGCAAATAAATATACCCATCGGTAATACCACTTTGTTCAATCATTATCTCATGTAATTCTTGCAAATCTTCTGGTGGCATTTTCACAGGAATATCCATGAAACGCATGGAGCGATAGAGTCGATCTTGATGATAGGAAAAAGCAAAACAACGGCCATTAAATACACGGGTTACTTCATATACACCATCGCCAAAGCAATACCCACGATCATCAAGGCTCACACATTTAGCACCGGGCTCAACAAATTCGCCATTAAAATAGGTTAACTCTTTCATTGGAACACCTCTCTATTCTAAGCTGCCAAAAACAACCGACCGTAAAATGTAATAATTATGTTTCGATTATAGCACAGTCCCACAAAATCTGCACTATCGCCCTAATAAAATACGTCGCACCACTTTTGGTAGTTGCTGTAAGCCTAGCGTTCCTAAATAGGATAGACAAACAGTGCAAATATAGAGTCCAATCACAACAACTGCTGTATATTGAAGTTGCGCTTTAACCATACCAAAAGTCAAAACAATCAACATGAATGGATGAATTAAATAAATTCCATAAGACTGCGTCCCTATTTGTTCCCAAAAGGCCTTTGCCACACTACTCATAGGCGTAGACAAGAAGAAAAATAGAAAGAACAACGTAGCAGCCCCAGTATATACCATACCCATAGGACTGAGTTGATGAATGGTATAAATAGCTTCCAATAGCGTATAATGACGTTCACTTAATACATAATAATAACTCCCCATCATGAGAGCTACCGATAAAGCAAACACGATTGTTAATAGGCCTCTATAACGCCACAAACCTTCAACCACGGCTTCATAACGCTCGGCTACGACGGCACCCAATAAGAAAATCCAAACGTAGTGCAACACCCAGTAATTAAGCTTCATAGCATATGCATATTGTAACCACGGATTCTGAAAGGTAATTTGCCCACTATAATAAGATGACCAAAAGTTAAATGCCACTTGCACTAAAAACAGTACACTTAACCAAACTATAGGCTGTTGTAAAATCCCCCGCACCATTACACGCCACAACGGCATAAGTAAATAAAACCACAATAGAATAACCATAAAATATAAATGGTAATAGCCATTGCCAAAAAACAATGTCGGCACTAAATATCGCGGTAGAAGACCTGCAAAACTCCCTACAGTAGCACCTGCATACAAAACATATAATAAAGACCACGCTACATAAGGAAATAAGACGACCCTTGAACGGCGCCACAAAAAATCTTTATACGAAAAGACTTCAAAACTAGACGTATGATAAAACAAGCCAAAAGCCGATAAAAAGAAAAAAGCGGGCACTGTAAAGCGCGATAAAATCTCCAATAAGCCGATAAGTTGCGTATTGGCCTGCGGATTACTCAGTGCAAAAGAACCAACGTGAATTCCAATAACACCAAGCATACAGAGTCCACGCATATAGGTGATTTCAGGTAAAAACGACTGTCTCAAAACAACTCTCCTCGCTAACAAAAACAGGACGAAGGACTAAGCCCTCCGTCCTGTATCCATCTGTCTATTCTTTCGTTACTGGCACAACTGTAGACATAGCGCCACTCGCTCCATTAGCGGTTGTTGCTACTGCGCCGCCATTCGCTGCCGCTTTTGCTTTAGCCTCAGCTTCAGCCTTAGCTTTTGCTTCTGCTTCTGCCTTAGCACGTGCTTCCGCTTCACGCTGTAAACGTAACTCTTTCTGTAATGGGGCTATTGGTTGATCATACACGGTAATATCTGTTTCAAACAAACGTCCCCATGGGAAACGTGCCGATACCGTCCGCGGATCAATTTGCAAGTACTTTTCAGCAAAATCTTGAACTCGTTCACCCATATAAGCCTCTAATTTTTCATTCAAGGTGCCGGTATAACGAACATTGTCAGTTCGAATAGAATCTTGCATACGATAAATATCCTTGCGAATATTCGCTTGATAAGCCCAATTATCTAAATATTGTTGCGTTAACATATTATGATGCTTCTGTTCAGGCATAACCTTACCAAGTACACCTTGAGCAATCGCATACCCCACCGTGTTACTAGCTGTGTTCCAGCCATTATACGACTCTACTTTATATAATAACCCTCGTTTATAAAGTCCGTATACAAATGTATTGTCTGCCCCATTAGAGTAGGAAATATCTGCTACACTAACAGGCACCTGTTGATTAATAGCCGTTTCCACTTTATCAAGGAAAGCATTCGTACTCGCTGAAATCATAGGGAAGTTTTCAAACGCTTCCGACTCACCCGTTACTTTACCAAGTGGCGTATTTACAGCTAACAAGATATCTGGTTTGCCATTCGTAGTCATTGTACCACCAACAGCTTCCACATGTTCCGCAATCGTCTTAGCTACCGACTGATCTTCATAATGAGGCACCGTTTCACCAGCACCACCTAATGGATAAATCACTTCAAAGGAAGGTTTTAAATGATTACGGTCTACATGAGCACGGGCAATCAATAATAAGCCTAATTGGTCAGCCCCTGGGAAACTGCCATATTGATCCACTTTAAGTCCTTTACTATATAGTTTTAAGTAACGACTTTCTAACGCAGACTGCGATAAAGTGCTGGTATCATCATGACCCAGTGCAAAATATTTGAAAACGCCCTTACGAGTTTCATCAATCAAGGCCCGATTCACCGTCATATTCTTTTGACGACGATTAAACCAGTCCTGTAAATATTCAATAGGCACCGTTGACTGTAATTGTACAAGACTTGCTTGTTCCTCTTGATTCAAATTACCAGCATCTAATTTATCTTGTAAAGCTGCAATTTGGAAAATCGTAGGACCATATTCATCATAATAGGATGGTTCTACACCACCCCCACTAGCCCTAGGCGAACGCATAACGGTACCGAAAGCATAAATTGGCACATTAGGATATTTTTCATGCAAGCTACCAATCTGCTTCGTCCGGTTTAATAACATATTTAAGGATAAATTATGTTTACGTGAATCTACTAAACCACCATAAATTAAAGTATCCGTACTCAATACCATCACATCGGCCCGCGCTGCATTTTCATCAACCCATTGCCAAATCTTATCCGCTTCACCACGATAATTTTTACCAGATACTAAATAATCCGGTGGCGTAATCACCGTATAACCAGCCCCTTCGGCAGTATCAACTGTGTAGGATAAACTAACTGGTCGATTGTCTTGTGGTACAAATAAAATCGTAGCCGCCGACACTTGCGATGTTCCCCATAAAACAGCAGCTGCTAACGCTCCTGCAAACCAGGAAAATCGTTTACTCACGCTTCTCAACTCCTTTTAAGCCACATGCTATTACTAAATCCATCAATTCATTACATTGTTTATAATCTTATCTATTATACCATACGAAAAAATATAATAAAACTAGCGAATACGCGGTAAACTCCAGTTATAACGCAGCGCTAATGTACGGATAACTACAACAATAATAAACGCACTATACGAAGCTAACTGCCATTGCCCCATATGATAAAATCCATAATACACAATGCCCCCTATAATCGCTGGTAACGCATAGACCTCTTCACGCAATACGGATGGCACGCGCTGCGCTAAGATATCACGAATCACGCCACCACCAACAGCCGTTAAAAGACCTAATATGACGGCCAACACAGGCATTTCAGGATAACTATACACGCCAATCCCCGCTCCAGTTACTGTAAACGAAGCAAGTCCCAGTGTATCTGCACCAAGATACATACGTCGTACCCAACGAGTACCAATATAATGTGCCCGCCGTACTCGATAGATAAAAAATACACCA
This sequence comes from Veillonella criceti, assembly GCF_900460315.1. NCBI lineage: Bacteria > Bacillati > Bacillota > Negativicutes > Veillonellales > Veillonellaceae > Veillonella > Veillonella criceti. Next base: position 1,120,704 of record NZ_UHIO01000001.1, read on the forward strand.
AAGGTGACAGCCATAACAATAAACACATAGGTAAACGTACGTAATGAATTAGGCGGTATATTGCCTACCATCAAATCACGCATAATCCCACCGCCAATAGCTGTCGCTAACGCTAAGACTAACATGCCAAAAATATCCATACGTCGCCCAATTCCTACCAGCGTGCCTGAAATGGCAAAGGCAATTGTACCAATAATGTCAAATGTAAACCATAGTAATTCCAAGCTAATGTCTCCTTATGAAATAGTCGCATATTATATGCCACGCCCAATTGTAAAATGCCCCACGCTTACTAGGTCTCTTCTTATGCTCAAATTTACATCAAATTATAAATAATTATATCATTTATAGGCTCTCATTTACACTCTTTTAAAAATACATCCGAATAAACTAGCCAATAATTAAATAAGTCATACATGCTATGTCTTTTTAAAATAAACATTTGTCTTTACAAAGAGGATTTTTAGTGATACTATAGAAGCCATATTCTATGAGAATATACGTATTTAGGTATGAGGTTACATGTTTGAGGTTACTTAAGAAAAAGGAGTGTCATCGTATGGAAAGCTTTATTGGAGCAGTTGAAACCATCGTCAATACAGTGAACGATGTATTATGGGGCTATATACTTATGTATGCCTTAATCGGGATTGGCGTTTTCTTTACTATTTATTTAGGGGCACCACAATTTATTCGTTTTGGTCCTGCCTGCCGCCAAGTATTTGGTCGACTCTATAAAGGCCACAAGCCAAAAGGTAGCGATGATAATAAATCAATCTCCTCTTTCCAAGCCCTTGCCGTTGCCATCTCAGCGCAAGTAGGCACAGGTAATGTGGCCGGCGTAGCTACAGCCATTATGGCCGGTGGTCCTGGGGCTATCTTCTGGATGTGGTTAAGTGCTATGTTTGGCATGGCTACTATCTTTTCAGAAGCAATTTTAGCTCAGCATTATCGGGAAGATGTAAAGGGCCAATTCATTGGGGGCCCTGCGTTCTATATTTCAAAAGGGTTAAAAAATATAATTGGCCATGGTTCCGCTAATTTTCTCGCTTACTTTTTCTCCGTTGCCATTATTATAGCCTTAGGTTTTATAGGCTGTATGGTACAATCTAACTCCATCGCTTCGTCCATCAATAGTGCTTTTGGTTTTGAACCCTTATACGTTGGTCTTATCATCGCCCTATTTGCCGGTTTAATTTTTATTGGTGGTATACGACGCATTGCTACCTTTGCCCAATTAGTAGTTCCTTTTATGGCCATTCTTTACATACTTTGTGCCATTATTATTCTATTTGAATTTTCTGATCACATTGTACCAACCATCCAATATATTTTTGAAGGTGCTTTTAACCCACAAGCTATCGGGGGCGGTGCTTTAGGGGTAACTATAAAAGAAGCGATTCGCTTTGGTGTTGCCCGTGGGCTATTTTCTAATGAAGCCGGTATGGGATCTACACCGCATGCCCATGCAACAGCTTTAGTATTGCATCCAGTTCTACAAGGTTTTGTTGCTTTCTTTGGTGTATTCTTTGATACCATTATCATTTGTACAGCTACCGCTTTAATTATTCTTTTGACTGGTAGTCATGAACTCGGCCTATCTGGTGCACTTGTTACCCAGCAAGCCTTCGCTACAGCCTTTGGTGATATTGGACCTGCTATTATCGCTATTTGCTTAACATTCTTCGCTTTTACTACCGTTGTCGGTTGGTATTATTTCGGCGAATCCAATATTCGATTCTTATTCAAACAAAAAAATATAGCCATTCATATCTATCGTATTATTGTATTGGTATTCATTGTACTAGGATCTGCTGGTAAAGTGGATTTAGTCTGGAACTTAAGTGATATGTTTAACGGGATCATGGTTATTCCAAACTTAATTGCCTTAATTCTACTTCGCAAAGAAATCAAGGATATCCTAAAACATTATGATGAAAGTCGCCAAGATGGTCCCCCTTCTTATGAATATCCTGAAATGAATCGATAGGTTAAACGCCGGTTAACACAAAAAGAGCGCCTTGTGAATACTCACAAGGCGCTTATTTACTGTATGGTGCGGTTGATGGGACTTGAACCCATACGAGCGTACGCTCACCACCCCCTCAAGATGGCGTGTCTGCCATTCCACCACAACCGCATGGAATTATTAATGGTGCCTCAGGACAGAATCGAACTGTCGACACAAGGATTTTCAGTCCTTTGCTCTACCGACTGAGCTACCGAGGCAAATGAGGAAAAACATCTGTAAATAAAAAAATGGCGACCCCGATCAGATTTGAACTGACGATCTTCGCCGTGACAGGGCGACATGTTAACCGCTACACCACGGGGCCGCAATACCGTTGTTTCAGGTACTTACATATAGTATCATGATTTTATTTTTTGCGCAAGAGGCAAAATGAATTTTTTTACATTTTTTTGAGGGAATATGTAAAAGAGAATTTCCTATTCTACATACATAGCATTTAAGTATATTCTTAATCTAGATTGTACATTAAAATTATTAGCTAATTAGTAGATTAACAAATAGTTGATTTTTCATTTTCCAAGTATTATTATACTCTCAGAAAAACGATTTGTTTTCTTCCAAAGAATCCAATCAACCATTTAACTTAAAAGGAGTCTTAACTATGCAATACAAACGTCTTGGCACTACCCATATTGCCTTTCGTCTTAATCCGGGTGAAGAGCTTGTCGAATCCATTGAAAAAATTGCTCGTGAAGCAAACATAACTACCGCTATGATTCAAGGTCTTGGTGCGACTAACGACATTGTCCTTGAAACCTATCGAGCCTCTGAAAAGAAATATTATCATCATCGCCTAACCGGTGATTTTGAAATTACTTCTATCACAGGTACTATTGATTTATTAAACAACGACTATTACTCTCATCTCCACATTACTATTGCTGACCAAGAAGGCCATTCACATGGTGGTCATTTAACAAGTGCCATTATCAGTGTAACTGCGGAAATGATACTTACCTTATTACCTGAGGATATTCATCGGGACTATGATGAAGAAGCTGAGTTGAACTTGTGGCAGTTGGATGAATAAAAAAGTTTTACAAATTAATAGTAATATTACAAAGCCCTAGGAGAATACTTTATTCTCCTAGGGCCAATTTTATACTAAAAAAAATTGTAAAAAACGAATTAATGAAATACACAAAATCGAATAGATAAAAAATACTTCATATACAGTGATAGCCGGAAATGGACAAGCACAAAATCCATGCACTATACCACGCATAGAATAGCTAGCGGTTTCTAACTCTAATAGCAAATTTAATTCAGTTTCAGAAACTGGTGTATGTGCGTCCATGCGACAATATTGCCAAAATAAAAGAACAACTATTGCTTCTTCTTTAATCAAACTCAACCATATATACCCTTGGAAAATTATCCAAAGTAAAAATAAAATCCGACCTATAAGATAACGTTTTCCTAGTAATATCGAAAAACAAAGTCCTATTGTACTACCTAATGTGCCTAATAAAATGCTCTCATTAGTAGTCAATGTAGAAATGCCTACACCCCAAAAGAATATACTCCAACACGCTGCCATTCCTTGAAAAATAAAAACAGCTAAAACCATTCCAGAAGAATGCCTCCTTAATTTAATTCTACCGCCTCACAACTAATACGCCTCTTCACGCTGAAAGTTACTATTATTCTCATACTTCACTGTTATTCTTATATTACACCTGTTACTAATTGAAATATTATATTCAACATCCCAAAAATCAATCCATTTAAAATGTATACCATTACCAAAAGGGCTACAAAATTTACATAATAAATTGCCATATATTTAAAAATCTTAGGTTTTACCCTATTAAGCACATAGTCTATATTCGTCTCTGCATTTACAGGTGCATGATTATCAACATATATAATAAGTCGTTTTTTAAGCTTTTGTACAACTAATAAGGTAAAACACCAAATAATACCTATATCCAGTAAGACTAGCAAAGGAATAACACTAGATAAAACCATATATCGAAGGCCTATAAAATACGAAATAGTAGCTGCAAAACTTACAATTAACAAAGGCAACAATCCCCAACAAATCCTCTGCACAGAAGTATTGAGTATATCTGAACCAACTAAAATTCCCACAAACAAAATCCAAGTCACTACTTCTGCTATTATAAAATGCCCCCAAGGCAACGATAAAATTGGTTGTATTATAAAAGTACTACCTATACCTAATACAACTGCTAAATAAAATACGTTCCTATTTAGTTCCTGTGTACCAAAAGCCCAAACACTAAATAATCCCCAAACACTCATAACAGCAATTATCATATGAATAGTATTGAATTCTTGAAATCCCATTTCCAAGAATATTTTTGAAATCACACAACCTAATAAATGAATTGCAAACATATATTTAAGAGTTAAATTATCCACTAAGTCTATAATCTGAGAAGATATTGATGTATTCCCTTCATAATTAATAAATAATTGTTTCCAATGCAGTTCCATAAAGCTCCCCCTTGAACCTTATATTATAATAATAAAATACTTTTGAGCATATAAAATCACCCCATATCCAGGTGTATGCTCACTATAGCATATCCCATAGACAATGGGGTGTCCGATTGAAATGATATTTAATTCATGCTTATTCTTGTTTCACCCAACCCTTGAGCTGTCAACCGACCTACACCACAAAATTCAGCAAAACTAGCTAATAAGCAAATTAATCGTTGCTCTTCTAAGGATAGATGCCCTATAGCAAAAGAGATGTTTCCAATAAAGCCATTGACACCTCTATCACGCCCATAAAATACTCGTTGTGTTCTACCTTTCCAAAAAACTGGTGGCATAGAAGAAGCAATTGACTCTATAAGCTCCTTATCAAGGATATTATCTGTTGTATTCATATTCCATTTTATAAGCAATGATTTAAAAATTAATTGTGGTAATGGCATGGGATAATCAAATGTATCTACCCGAAATGAAACAGGGCTCAAAAACTCAAATTTTACCTCTTTAAACTTTTTATCAATTTGACAAATTTTAAATAAATCCATTTCAGAAATTACGCCTGTATTCGGATGCGACTCCTCTCCACCTACATAACGTTCTTCCAAAACAAATACAGCCTGATTAATTTTAATTTCGCTATATTGTGGAATAGATAGTATTAACTCTAACAACCTTTCATCCCAACAAGCAATACGAAACATAGCTTCTGTCCCTGGCTTAACTTTGATTTTATTATCAGTTTCCTTAATTTTAAATTTAAAAGTTAATGACGATAACGAAAAAGGTTTCAATTGAGACATATTATGATAAAATGTCGCTTCTTCTTCACTAACAGTCTGAAGCAAAGAAAAAAAGGCCCCATGCACAGCTCGTCCATTATACTTGTCTATATTTCCTTCTTTTACACATCGTAATTCAAACTCAATCGCACCTAAAATCATATGTCCTATTCACTCCTAAAGAAAACTACTCCTTAATTATCTTATATTTTATTTACTATTATCTGCTGTCTCTTTCTGATATTCTCGGACCTGTTTATAAAAATCTTTCACTTCTCTCTCAATTAATTTTCTCGGAGTTAAGCCATCTAATCCTTTAAATTCAGTTTCCATATACTTTTCATATACCTCAATCCATTTTACCTGACCTTGAGATGATAAAAAACAGCCTTTTTCTTCAAAAACAAAATCATCAATAGAAAAAGTCTTTACATTTAATACCTTTAATACTAATCGATCTGTTACCTTTTGTCTTAATAAATCCATTAAATCATAAACTAAACTATCTTTACGCCCATTATTACTATGAAGAACACCAATTCGTTCATCCAAATAAATCTCCATCATAGCTAAGCGTACTTCCCGTTCTAAAAAACTATAGGCATAACTCAACAAAGAATTTACTGGATCCATAGTCCCCTTGTGTTCACGTCCCACCCACTGCCAAGTATCTGCTCTTAATACACTACTGAAAGCTTCAAAATAATACTTTGAAGCCATTCCTTCAGTCCCACGCAATTTTTCAACAGAAGCAGAACGTTGACACATAAAAAATGCTTGTTTTAAATATTGTAACGAATTATTTATTTCCCCAGAACTATCTTTTTTTACATATCTTTTTAAAAGCTCTGTTTGTGCCATAATTTTATGTTTAACAATATAACGTGCCAACTCTAACTGATAAACAGAGTTTGTAAATAAATTTACTTGCTGGATTAATTTATTTGCCCCCACTCTATGTCCGCCCAAATAAGATAATACTCTACCTTTATAATCTACATAAATAATAATAACCTTATTAACAATTAATTCAGCAATAAGTTGAGTCGATATTTGTGCATATTTACTAATTACGACCTGTTTTACTGTTTTTAAGGGTATACTATATTGAACACTACCATCCTTGGCAACCACAACTCGCCCTCCGCTTTTACTTGCTACAGCCCCTGGCGATAATAAATACAGTATCGGCATACCTTTCCCCCATTTTGCACAAAAAACATTAAGATGGATATTTAAATCCCCTAAATCAATATTTATAAAGTAAGTCCAATCATCAGCTCAATCTATATAGAGGACTTCTACATAATTAACTAATACATTTTTACTTAATGCAATAACTATTCACTATTGCAAGTGGTAAGCAGTGCTGCAACCAGAACAAAGCGGCGTAATCACTATACTTGACTAAGTTTCAATACCGCAAGCGGTAAGCAGTGCTGCAACTCAAAAAAGAGCTCACTCAGGGGGCAACTCGAATGTCGTTTCAATACCGCAAGCGATAAGCAGTGCTGCAACTGCCAAGTCTTAGAACCATCAATGATCCCAGTTAGTTTCAATACCGCAAGCGGTAAGCAGTGCTGCAACATAAATATGTATCTGATTATATTGAGTTTATTAAAAATTGTTTCAATACCGCAAGCGGTAAGCAGTGCTGCAACTCTATCAAGAGTTTATGGAATCAGACTGTAATTTGTTTCAATACCGCAAGCGGTAAGCAGTGCTGCAACCTTTTAACGGAAAGATGTTAGAATTAAGAGCCGTTCAGTTTCAATACCGCAAGCGGTAAGCAGTGCTGCAACTAAAGACCTGGGCATAACAAAAGAAAGCATTTGTTTCAATACCGCAAGCGGTAAGCAGTGCTGCAACTATACCCTACAAAATTTTAATTACAGGGACACCGTTTCAATACCGCAAGCGGTAAGCAGTGCTGCAACACAGAGCCAGAACTCGTGGACATTGCAATCTTTGGGTTTCAATACCGCAAGCGGTAAGCAGTACTGCAACTTTAAAGCCGGCGTTAATATGATTAGTGACATGACGTTTCAATACCGCAAGCGGTAAGCAGTGCTGCAACTTTAGTAATTATTACAATTTTATTGTCAATTGGGTTTGTTTCAATACCGCAAGCGGTAAGCAGTGCTGCAACTGTAAACACGTCCGAAGGAATTCGGACGATCGAACCGTTTCAATACCGCAAGCGGTAAGCAGTGCTGCAACGTTATTTAAAAGCAAATGTATTGCTTCTTCATTTAGTTTCAATACCGCAAGCGGTAAGCAGTGCTGCAACTGGGCTTAAGGATTTTCCAGGCGAGATTATTAGTTTCAATACCGCAAGCGGTAAGCAGTGCTGCAACTATATATCTGGTTATAAGAGGAAAATGACATGAAGTTTCAATACCGCAAGCGGTAAGCAGTGCTGCAACTTAGAAAGGATATTATTATGGATAATATTATTGGTTTCAATACCGCAAGCGGTAAGCAGTGCTGCAACCGAGTACGTGCAAAAGTCAATACTGTATTGCCTCAGTTTCAATACCGCAAGCGGTAAGCAGTGCTGCAACTAAATCTGGTTTTATCGGTAATGAATGCGCACAAACGTTTCAATACCGCAAGCGGTAAGCAGTGCTGCAACGAAAAGCTCTTCATTGTTTGAAGATTTTGACGGTTTCAATACCGCAAGCGGTAAGCAGTGCTGCAACTAGAACCTGACATGATCCCTGTAATATGGGAGTTTCAATACCGCAAGCGGTAAGCAGTGCTGCAACTCTAAAGTAGAACAACAAGTATTTGAAGCTTTAAAGTTTCAATACCGCAAGCGGTAAGCAGTGCTGCAACCGGTGCAGTGGTTAAGTCTTTCGGGGAGGTAGTGGGTTTCAATACCGCAAGCGGTAAGCAGTGCTGCAACGGACGGCTCTGATTGGAACGCCACTGACGGCGTGAGTTTCAATACCGCAAGCGGTAAGCAGTGCTGCAACAATTAACGGCGAATTTAGCTTTAGCCAAACGCCAGTTTCAATACCGCAAGCGGTAAGCAGTGCTGCAACTAGTATGAATTTACTATCATTTAATTATGCGGAGTTTCAATACCGCAAGCGGTAAGCAGTGCTGCAACTAACTATGCCTATAGTAATATTGACTTCACTCAGAGTTTCAATACCGCAAGCGGTAAGCAGTGCTGCAACCCATTCCATTTTTCACGAATTTCACCATTTTCGTGTTTCAATACCGCAAGCGGTAAGCAGTGCTGCAACTATTGGTTATGCATGTAGTATGGCCTCCTTATTATTAGTTTCAATACCGCAAGCGGTAAGCAGTGCTGCAACGCTCTCAAATGGTCCCATTGGAACACCCTTATACAGTTTCAATACCGCAAGCGGTAAGCAGTGCTGCAACACTATAATCTCAAACTTCGCATAAACACTAGCTCAAAAACAGTATTTTAGAAACCTAAGCAACTCTATAACACTATTTTTCAAATCTTGTGTTTTGCTACTTCTTAGAAATAGTTTCAACTCACCAAAACACTGATAAATACTTCGTTCTCAATTACTGATAAAGTGTAAGAAATCTATTTTCTAACTATATTGATATTATAAGGGTTTTCTCACTTTTAGTCAATTTCAGGATAGATTTCTTAAAAATTACATAAAAATCAATTGAGCCCATACTTACACTATTTGTAACAATATTTTTGATTTTTACTATTAAAGAAAACCTTAAACCTTAAACCCTAACAGCTAAAATCTAAAATTTAAAGTCTAAAGTCTTATACTAAAATTACTTATACTAAAATTAGAGGTCATAACAAAATAAATGGTAAAACTATCATTCTATTACAACCTCTAATTCGTATTAATTACCTATCTAATTTTTATACTTTCAAATTCTAATGCTGGCTTTAATGGAATTCTATGAGTAAATTTCTTTTTATCATCACCACTAAGAGTCATATAAGCTACCTTTTGTAACCACTCTTCACTGCCCTTACCATTCCAATTCATCATAGCCAATAAAGTTTCTTTGGTCTTATTAAAAGACTCTTGACTCGCATTATCGCCAAGTTGTTCTTTCCTATATTCATTAAACTTATCGACGAAACTCTGTTGGTCTAAATTAGACATAGGTTCCTCAAATCCCATATTCCCTAAGAGCGCACTATATCGTTTATTCAAGTCATCAAGGACTAAATTGGTAACAATCATAATACTACCTAAACCAATACTTTTACCTTGGCCAATCTTAAAATAATACTGTGACTGTTTCTGATTAAACACTTCTAATAAAGCCCCTAATTCAAGATCAGTTAATTCATTAAAATATATTTTACCAGAGAACTTATTGCCCCAATCTAGCGGTCTAATCTTTTTCGTACCATTCACAAATTTTGTTTGATCATTGCTACACCAGTAATTTTTACTAATTTGTTGATGCCAATATAACTTATAACCACGAATGCCTGAACTTTTGCCCCAATGATTAATTTCTCCCCCTTTATCTGGTTGATTCAAATATAATTGGTGCGACGTCGGATTGGGACTCATTAAAGCCTTCGGATACTTTGCTTCTTTACAAACGTATTTAGCGTCTCCTTCCAAAGACGCATCACTAAAGAACACTCGACTCGCCCACCACTCCTTCTTGCCAAACATAGCATCTGTAAAATCTACAACATTGCTATTAATTGATTTAGGGATGTGTTCACCAATCGATTTGTCATAAGCAATTCGATATAAATGACCATGGCCAAAATGAACTACCTTATTATTTTCTTCACTATAAAAACAAGGTATTATAAATTCAATATCTGAGCGCCCAGTAATAGCTTGAATTTTTTCTTGATTATCATGTTTAAATAAACCTCCATGTTTTTCAGCTTTCGAGAATAAGAAAAAACGTTTTCGATTACCTTCTGTTAAACTCTTTTCTGCTACCATATCCGTATTACTACCTAATACCAATTTATAATCAGCATAATAATCTTCTACTACGGATTTTGGTACTTCAATGCGATTTGTATCTGAAAAATTATTACAAGTAATAGTATAATAATGTTTTTTTCCACTCATATTGCCAGTAATAATCTTACATGTAACTGTTTTTTCACTATCATTTTTAGACGAATATTTATCCCAAATAACACCTATGTCATCAATTTTCGGATAATTTTTATCATCTGAAATCCTCTTACGGCTCGAATCGCCCTTAAAGATAAAATATTTTGCTTCTGTAGCCTCATTATCTTTACTAGAACTCCTAATCTTCACTAAAAAGCCACTCTTCGGTTTTGCATACTTACCTCGTTTGTCTTCAGCTCCCAACAATTTTTCAGTATAATAAGCCTGTGTATGTTGAGTAGAATATTCATTTTGTTCAAGACTAATACTAGTAATCGCTCTAAAATATAGATGTCGATCAGCTACATCACCATCTGTATTATTCTTATTATAGGTTCTCATAGCACTACAAGATAAAATTTTGAAAATATTTTTTACCATACCACGAAGCGAACTTCCCGGAATAATTGGCACTCCAGCGGGAGAGTAAGACGCGAAATCGTCACTCCCCCCTATATAAAGGGGACTTTTATTTGTTATCTTTAAATCAATATAACCAGAGTAGCATCCATACTCTTTTACATATGATTTATAAGCAGCTTGTGCCTTTACTTTATCATTATTGTTAACTATTTTTTTCCATTCCTCAGAACTCGCCAATGGTGATACTACAACTTTTTTTGGAAGTGGCACAAAGTTATATGGAGATGTAGCAAACTTTTCAAAACTAATTTCTTGCACTTTATTAACCGATTTCTTGCTATTCTTTGATTCCATAATTAATCCTCCCATGCCTCTATTCGAAGAAATCTGTAATCATCATAACCAGCTAAATATACTTTAGCACCAGATACTTCATTATCAGAAAAGCCTATGTAATTACGCGTCACTAATCCATAATACTTTGAATCTTCTGCTACTGGTATGGTCATTTTTATCTTACGATTACTATCTTCTAATTTAACGCCCTGTTGACCATAGCCCGCATTAGTGCCCCATAATCGTCCCATACTATCGACAAATTCTACATCCATATCTCCATCTAATGTATCACAAATATAACGAGCTCTAAATTCATCATTGCCCTTTTTCAAATATAGCTCTTCCTGTTCATTAAAAATTCGTAACTCTAACACCAAGTTTAAATTCAATGGTTCATTATCAATCAGTTCTATAATCCCTCCTTTAACTCGTCCCCAACTCACTTTATTTATAAACCAAACAACAACTGTAGCTTCTTGTTTTATATATTGGGCAATTATATCTTCAAAACAATCTGATTTAAAAGTAAACGAGCTTATATTACTCTTACCAGCTTGATAAAATAACGATTGTTTTACTAAATCTATTGACATGCTGATTTCACACTCCCTCTCCCAAACTTGCAAATTCTTCTAAATACAAGTTTAATAGTTCTGAATCATCTTCATTATTTTCTCCAAAACTCTTTATGTTAAATTCTTGCCCATCATAGCGAATGTTGACAGACTCACCTATAATTCGTCCTTTACCAATGGATTTTTCACCACCAAATGGAATGCGTCCTGTACATATGTCCTTAATTAAACAAAGTGCCAAACCAGCTTCCCATTCCTGACAACGTTCAATCTCAAAGTGAATTTTCACATTATTACCAGACTCTTTTTCCTGCCACAAAGGTATATTAGTAAATAACGCAGAATCAATAACACCACCCGTAAAGCGGTCAACGCGGATTCGAGATTGTTTCACTTCTTTAACACCTTCTGAAATATACACTTCATCTACAATGAAGCGACTCTTGGCGCCCTGTTTAGTTCTGAAATCTAAATCAATGCCCATCAATGGATCTAATTTACTTTCGTCAATCCCTAAGCGCCGACATATATACTCAGCTTGTTTACGAAGAACACCTTTTACGGTAGTGCCCGGAATTGTTGGTAATAAATGCCCGTTTTTACCACTTTTAAATTGTACGGCATTAATCTTTTCGCCCTTAAAATCTATACCATAATCTCGAATAATTAACGAAGAATCTATACGTCCCTCTATATCAGCATAAAATGTATTCGTAGCAAAGGAAACATTACTCAAACTACCTTCATACTGATTACTACTAGGCTTATTGCACAACCACTGTTTTACCTCTTCAAATTTTGAAAAATCATAAAAATAGGCTGTTATATCTGAACTAGCAATTTTACCAAATCCTTTAGTCGTAGACCCACCTAATCGGATACCCGCTTTTAATTGATCAACAAGAGTTTTAATTAGCTGTTCTAATTCAGACAAATAATTTTCATGAACTCTTCTTAATGTAATCTCAATATGGAGTTTTCCAGTTGCCCCTCGTTCTACAACCTCAAAATCATACTTATGTCCGTCAATACCAACATTAACAACGCTATCAATAGCAACGCCTTCCCGAAATACAATATTAGCATCTTCTAACACAATGTCATTAATAATAATAGCACTTTGAGTAGAGCCTATTTTTGAATTAAAATCACCAAATAAAATACTACTAATCCCAACTTCATCAAAATCTTCGTCTAACTCATCCTTCAACGCTACTGTACTATTTGTCGTATTCCAAGCCCAATGACGTAATGCACCAGCTAAAGAGGTTCCTGGAATAAATGGGCGCTCTGCCTTATCCTTTACTACCTGTGAATCAACTTCGACACTTGCTCCAACAGCACCATCACCAGCCCCAATAATAAGTGGCGACATTAATTCTACCGTACCTTCAATCTTTATTTTTTGAATAACACTCGCTTCATTCATTATGTGTCCTCCTATTGTTTGCTATTTTTTCTAGCATGTCTACAGAACCAAAGCCAAAATTCATAGAAAAATACATCATTATCAAACGAAGGCAGTGTTAACTTTAGGTCTTTTGCTACCTGAAGTACTTTATCCCCTTCTTCAGCCGTTAATTGAAGGTCTTTGTACGGCCAATCAATCTTTTCTTTTGTCAATAAATCTGCCAATACCTCTTCACGACCATTAGCTAATTTAATTTTTATACGATTGAGCTGTTTCCAAAATACGCCACCTACCGTCTTAGCATGTTCACATTCTTTTAGAAATATGGCCTTATTTTTACTATAATCATATTCACCAAATCCTACCATCGCACGAGCACCTAAAAAACTCTCTAGCCTAGCAAATATATGCTTTTCACCAGCCACTTTTGCAGACCAACGATTAGCCTTCCGCCAATCCTGTATACATCTTAAGGCTTCTTTTCTTACTTTGCGAATTAATGTATCCATTAAAATGCGAGTAGCTACGCGTTCAACCTCTGGGCACAATGCACTTTGCAATGTCTGCTCCTCTGAAAAAACATTTTTATGAATATCCCAATTTCCGGATTGTGGTTGCCAAAACCTAAGCTGACCAAAGCCTTCTTCCGTACGCTCTCCAATGCCATTAAAAATGTATTCATTTAAGCGTGCCAACATATCTGCCGTCCACGGCGTTTCACTGGTAATTTCAAATACAGCCCCCTTTTCAATCGCTGGTACTTGCGGACGCTTTATACCCCAAATTGATACAAATCCATCAACCGTAGTATAATTAGCAAACATTTTTGTTATCTTAATGACACAATTATTCTCTTTAAATTTATTGATAATGTCTTGCAATGGACTTTGACTGTTAGAAGCTATCCCTGTTTCTAGCAGTATTGGCGTATCCGCTCTCAAATAGATTCGATTGTCAGTAAGCGATTGCACATCGATTATAGGATATACCGACTCAACCTCTTCAATAGGACCAAAACTAAATTCACATTGACCATAACCTGTAAATTTAGACCGTCCAATCCGCCCTTCAAAACGGTTATCTACTAAGTCTAATTTTTTTATTAACTTATCTAACGTATCTTCTTCTCCAAGAAGATACCCTTTGAATTCGTATCCGGCATCAATGGATTCATAGTTGTAAATCACCCCATCTAAACTTGTTCCACTAATACGTTCACGATCTCCTCCCTTTTTCTGTTTATTATTAGAGTTACGACTCATATGAAATGAAATCGATTTAAATATAGAAGCAGGATATACATAATCAGCATCAAAGGTGGCAAACCCTTTCATACTTTTATAGTCAACTAATGTATCTGACCAAGCTAATAAATCAACTACTTCTTTAGCCTCTTTCGTTGTACCAGTAAAATTCGTTGAATCTATAATACGTTGTTTTCTCTTTTGAATAGATTGTGGAATGGGAATAGTTCGTTGATTATTAGCTACAGGATACGCATCTACAAAACGAAGCTGGTTAAAAAATAAATTAACAAAATCTTCATCTTCATGAGCCAATTTACCTAGACCTTGCTCTTTTATAAAACGACCTGCCAAAACACCACGTAACACTGATCCAGATATAAAATCAACACTTTTTATTAACACACCATTAGTAGAGCTTGTCGTCAATACAATCGGTGATAACGTTTTAATAGTAACCTCTAATAGTTTCATTAATAAGCCCCCTCTAATCGTTTCGCCACTAACTCTACTTGATTATCTATGGTACATGTAATACGACCAAAACCTCGATTACGTTTTAATCCAGCTACTCTTGTATTTTGTAATAATAAAGCTAATAAGGATTCATTACTTGCTGTATCATCTAGTACTTCAATCGTTCCATAAAAAACTATCCCTGCATCAATAACTCTCATATTATGTAACGAACCTTGCTGTGTAAGGCCATTTTTATATGACTTTTTCATTTGATAGCGAATAGAAGAGTAACTTTCTAATACCGATTTACTATTAAAAAATTGGCTATATTTTGTTTGCAAATAATCCCACTGCTTACTTACCATGGCATAATTTTCTATAAAAAAATTAGAAATAATCAAATTTGGATTTTCAATATCACCACGATTGAATAAATTCTCTATTTCTTCTTTAGTTATAAAAGAAGCACCACTTAGTTCTGCCATCTCTAATAATTCAAGTGCACTTTCATATAGCAAGCCCCTAAATGTCCTAGCTGGGAAATAAGGCAACCCCCATCTATCATGAATTACGTCAGAATCAATATTAACATCCGCCTGTCCTGAGCTTAAATGAATTGGCGACTCCACTTTTATCGTTATTAAAAAAGATGTACTCATAACTAATCCTCCATCCCCACAGCATAATCCATCAATTCAATAGCATCCACATATGGTGTTTTTCCCTCAAACCAGAGCTTTTCTTCATAAGACTCCCAGTTGTTCACGGCCAATAAGGACTTACTATCACCTAATAATTCAAGATAACGCTGAATTTCATGTTCATCCTTTTGTAAAACAAATCGAAGTTCTTTCACTTTACCATATGAAACCGCTGGATTATCAGAGAACTTCCATTGATTAAACCGTGCAATACACTGTAATAGATTATCAATATGACGTGGATCATTTGACTCAATACCATTTACAATGTAAGGGCCAAAATGCATATTTCCCAAATTAGCCGTATATTCTTGTAAGCGAATTTGTTCTAACTCTGGTGCCTGTTCTCCATGTAACAGTGCAAAATCAAGCCAACTAGAACCTTTATAATTACGCGACTCACTTTTTGCTACAGCACATAATTGTTCTGCTAATTCATAACCACGGAAAAATGGATACGAAGTTGGCAGTATAGCAATCCCCGCACACGTATCAATAGAAATATCCTCAGGCTCTAACTCTTCTTTCATAAAATTCATGAACAAGCGCGTATATTTCAGTACATATTGAGCATTACATACAAACGTAATATCATCGCCCCCTAAAATTAAAGGACGAAGAGGGATTTTATGATTCGACCTACCTCCCTCAAGCTCAAGTTTTTTCTTATCATCTACAATAATGGACAATAATTTCTTAAAAGCTAATTTAGTTTTGTTAGCCACTTTTTTTGATAGTTTACTTCTATCTGTCAATGTTTTACATGCTCTAAATCGTAACCCCATATTATTGCCATCAATATGAACGATAGCAATATCATTGCCGCCTACATTTCGGCCCACAACGTGCTTCTCTTGACCCATATCATCTAATTCCATAGGGAATTCATAATTCTCTAATACATCAGAAAATTCAGATTGTAATGTTTCATTAGCTAATTTAGAATTATCAATTTTACTAAAACTCTCTTGTGAAATAATCCTTGCTTGACCGTTTTCTTTATACCAATAATTAGCCACTTCGCCATTAGTTTCACAGGGTACCGTTAAACCTGTGTCAAATATAGATATATTCGGAGATACACAATTCTGATTATCTTTTAATGTCTTATATAACTCACTTAAATCAAGAGAGAATTGTTCTTTATCTAAGGAAAGTTCCCCAAGAGCTGCACCAATTCTAACACCGGGATATAACACTAATAATTCTTTACTAAAAAGTTTAACTGTCTCTGGACGATAATCTGCCCCTTCAGCAGAAAATAAAACTAATGCATTACCACCGCCAATGTAAGCAACATAACAATCAGTAGGCAGCTGCTCTGTTACTAACTCAGATTTCTCCCAGCTATCTACATCAACAGTGAAATTACGTTGTGGTTCTTGACTTTGAACAAAGTTTTTTAATTTTTTCTCTAAAATTTCTTTACAAAGTACATCTTCAAAAAGACGTTCTACAATATAGGAAGCTCCTATATTTGTCTTTAACTTATTTCCAGAAAATATGTATTTCTGAATTGATCTCGTATCAAACAATAATCCCCGTACTTTCATAAATACCCTCCTAACTAAATCATAAACCTTACTTTTTATCAGCAATATTTGCATATGCATTACGCACTAAACAAATACAAGCTTTTAATGTATTCCCCTAAGCTGATTCATTTCTCTCACAAAATCATTATTTTAAATTATTCGACAAGTTCTATCAAAAAACCTCTAATTGAAGTTGATTATTAAGATACCTTAATTTTACACATAAAAAACTATAAACTTATATAGTAACACTACAATATAATCCCCTATTTTTCTGAAAAAATTATTATCACCAACACCATAGACATAATAAGTAATAGCCAAGGCCATAGCAAACTCCATAATGATGACAGTACCTCTTCATAGTCTTTCTGATACAATTTAACAATAATATAAACAATCAAAATACCACTCATAATAATTAATTTCTCCATTTTCCCTCTTCCTTATCAAAAATCATTTTAAAATTCATAAATTTAATATAATAACTCCTATATCTTACTTCTAATATCAACTCTATTATACAATTGAGTTACTCTTTTTCTTATTACAAACTATTGTGAACACTAAAAAAGCGGTAACCAAATGCGGATTATATCCGTCATTTAAGTTACCGCTCTCTTTTCTTTCTCTAAACTCGCTCTTATCCTCTTTCTATTACTAGAAACGATATACCAAAAACTTTAACACTAATGGCGCTTAATTTCTTGATATACACCGTATACCAGCTTAAGATACTGTTTTAACTCTTCACCAATATCATCATACGAATAATGTAACGTATTAGCATGATTAATATTATTACGAATACCACGTATTTTATGATACCCAATTAATACATCAATCGCTTTCTCCTCTGCCACTACAGACTGTATAATGACATCCCTAAATAAATATGAAAAGTCTTTCCTATACCGTTTTTCATCAAAATTAATCTCTACTATCTCTTTATCTGAATCTAACAAAGTCTCTATATCTAAAACGGTGGTTTTGTCTATAGAAACTTTATCTGTGCTAACTACCATTTCTGACTTTGTACAATTCATATAACTTTTTATAAGATTCAAAAATTCTTCATCACTAAAATCTAAAAGGCTTTTAAAAAAAGTGGCTACTTGGCGCCGACTTATATAATGCTCAAAACTGCCTCTATAGTTATAATCTCTATAAACAATTCTACGCCAAACTCGATCAGCCCACATAAAAGTATGAGGATTTTTTTTATCACCTATATATTCATTCAATTTACCTTTATCCGGTAAACTTTTACGTTCTTTTTCTAAACATTTTAAATTATTAACTAAAGATTCTGGCAATTTATCAGATGACCAAGGTTCTTTTTTGGCAATTTGTTGAAGAATATAACGAAGTTCTCTTATTTGACTTCCATTTTTCTTTATAACCGGCATCTCTTTTTTAGCAGATTTTTTCTTTTTTTGTAAGTTAGTACAATAACTTCCTATATAATTTGTTATAAATTCCCGCTTCCAATCACGTTTTTGTACCTGCCCTCGTTTTATGCATTCCTTAATAACCTCTACATCTTCGGTACTACAGATATGATTATCTACGATTATACTAGGCATCCATTCAGTGACTAATGTTAATCCTTGTTGATAAAATTTCTTATCTAAGCACCACTGTATAATATCCAGCCTATTACTATCCTCTTTAAATAATAATTCATATTCTTTTTGAATTAAATACATAATTTGTTCAAATAAATTCTCTTGAACTGACTTATCACTTAATTCGCTAAAAGATATAACTGATTGTTTTAAATTTTTAATTGAAGTTTCAAAACTATTACTACTACAAACTTTTACATTATCTGAGAAAGCCTTCATTGCTGCTAATAAATTAGCTAGTTCGGAACTAATCGGTATATTAGCTGTTTCAAAATAAGACTCAATATCATAAATACTACCAAAATTAATAAATTCATTGACCCCTGAAATCAGTCCCATCATACGATGAATGCCTGTTATATTTTCTACACGACTAATTCCACCATGAATATAATTAGCATATAAAAGCATAGATACCTTAATATTACTATGTTGAATTAACTGTATCACCGCTAAAATCATCATGGTAGCATTCCGAAATCCACCGGTCATGTCTACATATAAATTAACCGTATCATTTACTTTATCTGCATAACTTTTTAATAGTTGTGCCATCTGAATGACTGAATGTAAACCATCTATTCCTGTCATATCTTCATCATAATCAATACCCGAAAAACGGTTCACTAACGAAGGATATAAATAAGTCATTCGTTTAATAAAAAACTCTTCACCTGTCAGTGAAATAGATTGATCACATCCTATTATATCTTTAGCTGTAGCAAATTCTACATTTTCTTTTAACTTCTTAGTAGAAAAATAAAAAATACGATCTAACTTATTATTAGACATCACTAAATCTGACATAAGTTGACATACAGCAGCTTCATTTGTTTGAATACACGTAAACTGATTATTAACTGTATTCTCATACCTTTCATACTGTATCCCTTTAAAAATAATAGGATTATACATTTTATCTTTATCAACTCTTACTGGACTCAAAAAAGACAATAAAATATGTTTCATCTGTTAATTTCCCTTTCCTACATTGTTGTATCTAAAAGAGATAAATAAAGCAAATTCTTATTCAACCTAAACATTGATTCTCTAATCAAGACATATTGTTCCTACTTATGTATCTTCGCTTTAACTTGTTGAATCTTTTCTATACTTCCAGTTATTAATCGAATTAAATCATCGCTAGTAATATCCTCCTCTAAATCTTTAGTATTATCATGAGCATGAGCCATCGCATTGCGGTATGGTTTTAATGTATAATAATCATTCATAATTCGATATAAGTCATCTTTTGCCAGCTCTGCGGGAACCGCAATTTTTTCTGCAAGAAAAAGATCATAAATTCTTTTACATTTTTTATACAATATTAATTCCGAAGCGATTACACTATAATCCAAAAATTTCACCAATACATCTTGATTACAGTTTTGAATAACTAAATCAAACATACTTTTGCGTAACTTATATCCCGGTCCATTAATACTTGAACTAACTTGTTTCTCTAATGCACTAGAAGCTGTATCAGATAATAAGGTTTTATATTGTAAAGCATTTTTAGGTTCTTCATAAGATGCACAGAAAAACTTAATTAAGCCCCCATCATCATGTATATAAATCTCACGATCTTCCAATTGCGCTTTAAAATTTGCTACAAAGCATTGCACATCAACACGCTGATTTTTAAATGCTTTTTCTACTGAAGAAGAATTATATTGTCCTTTTTGACGACTACTTTTTTCTTTAATCGTAGTGCTTTCATCCTGATTACTAAATTCCATTAATAATTCTTTCCAAACCCCTAAAATAAGTGAACTTGCCTTATCACATTTACTTTGAATTCTATTATTTTCTTCTTCATTTTCATCAAACTCTGTTAATAATGTATAAATATTGCTAGATTTATTTATAGTTTTTACTTTTTTATCTGTATCCCTAGTTTCACTAGGCGCTTCCTTCTTAACAGAAGTATGTTTATTTACTATAATAATACCATTTTCAACTAAATAATCAGGAATGCATTCAACATATAATGACAAAGCTTGTTGAATATAGCGTCGATCTAAGCACCAACTAATAATATCACATACATCTATTTTTTCTTTGTTAACAATCGTTGCATATGATTGTTTCAACCGTCCAGTCAATAAACCAACAAGATCATAGTTTGCTTTTGCATTTAAAGAATGTCTCTCCGTCTCTGTTAAATCTATCGGATTACTCTTATTTATATATATTTTATAAGTTTCATCAAACTTTGCTTTTACTCTATCAAACTCTTGTAATGTTCTATTTAATTGCTGAATAGACTGTTCAAATTGACTTCTCCTTGATATTTGTACAGCATCAGCAAACTGATCCATAGAAGCTACTAAATTCCCTATAGCATTTTTTTTCGTTTCTACATCAATAGAACCACCTTGTGCCCAAAAAACATCTTTCAATGTTTTGACACTACCAAATCTAGAAAATTCTTCGGCGCCAGCGATGATATCAAATAAATCATAAATGCGTTTAGCATCATATACATGACCAATTCGCCCTGTTTCTGTTTTATTAAGATTTCCATATAAAATTTGACCAATTTTTAAGTTAGGTGTACTATATTGAGCCAACCGTACAATTGCTAAAATTGTCATGACTGCATCTCTCGGTCCCCCTGTAATATCGGCATGCAAATATACATCACTATCATCATCACAGACATTGGCTACATAACTACTTATACGCCCAGCCATTTGAATAACATTGGAAATTAAATATGAAACGTCTGTTATTACATCAGGACATTCTAAAATGGAATCCTCTGAAAACATCTTTTCAATAGTCTTTTTATCCATACAATCTTGTAATTGTCTTTTCAAAACATCTAATGTATTTACCTCTTCAATCATTAGATTATATTCTGAAATCTCATCCAAATTTTTATTTTTCTTATTAACAATACGTACTTTTTTACGCGCTGTATCAGAAGCAAATAGAAAAACTTTTTCTACAGGAATTTTTACTCCTTCGCCTTTAAAATTGCTATAGCCTTGAAGTAAATACTTCAAACATGATTCATTAGTAGTTTTTGTTGGTCCTAACTTTTCATACTGTGTAATATTATATACGCGAAGATTGTTTAAGTCTTCTTTATTAAACGCCTTCTCACATACAGTCTTATACTCATCTGACAACGAGCTAGTATTTAAAGCTGACATGAAGGTTACAACAATATGATGTTCTTTTGAAATATTTAATTCTATATTCTCTTTACACATAACACAACTCTCCTCTTAACAACCTACTCAAAAATTGTTACACTCTAGCTATATACATTATACTAACTTTCTTAGTACTCTCGAAACTGTTCAAATTCATAATATATGTCTTTATGGACACCCTTACTATCCATTCTTTCTTTTACACAGCGTTCACTACAAGCTGCTACTACAGGAATCTCTAAGGCTTTTAAAGAATTAACCATATGAAAAGTATATGTAAATTCTCCTTGACATAAAACAACACTAGGTTCTAGTTTTCTTATTTCTGCACAATATATGCTAACCAATTGCTTCACTTCATCTAAAGTAGCTTGAGGATTTATATTAGGAAAGAGAATATCTTTAATTGCACCAACTTTTTCAGCCTCTGCGCGTTGCTTCTCTGACCAGTTATCACTCGGATGATTAGAATGATTTATAAATAAAGGTCTCATACTATTTGTATATTCTCCCTTCTAACAACAAATTGATTATTATCTCCTTATTGTATATCTTTCGACACAAGTACTTTATTCCCTGCCAAAGGAGTTGATTATTTATGTCTCAATTTAAATTACATAATCTCGATACTATTCGTCGAGTCTTACGCCTTATGTCATATTATTTTTATTCACGGAATACGTCTACCAAATTTGGAATTAATCCACGAACACATGATACTGCGCTAAAAGTCATTCGTAATATTTTTCCTCCAGAATTTCAAGTCGATAAACAAGAACAATTTATAAAAAAATTACAATATAATCCAGAATTTACGAATCGCTACAACACGTCTTTTAATTACTTACAAAAAATATTTCAATATAAAATACCAAAACCTGAAACGGTACTTGACTTTTTACTAATTCTATCTGCTTTCGACAAAGATCATAATGACTTCACTTTCATAGAGCTAAAAAAATTTCTCTGGGATCCAAGGCCTTACGAGCCTAATCATTACCCCCATTATAAAACTCCACTAGAATTAAAACGAATAAAAGATACATTAAACGAGCCTGCTTTACGTGTACGCATTGATCGTCTTGTCAGTATCGGTATACTACAAGAAAAAACAAATAATAATGGAGTGCGGATTTATCATTTACCACACTATCCTCTCCCTGACTTAACCGACGAAGATTTATTATCCTTACAAGATGCTTTAAAATTTTATCGCAATGTATGTATACTCAGTGCACCTGGTTATACATTGGTAGATAAAATACGAACCATTTTGCCATCCACTAAAGACTCAAATGACTATCCTATTGTATTTCAAAATAATAATGCTACGCGCATTTTAGATAATGCAATCCTATCTGATGCGATAAAAGCAATCAACCTACATGAGCTACTCCACTTCACTTATGATGGTGCTGAAGAAGATATAAAAGTAATTCCGCACCATATCATTAGTGAGCCTTTATATAATCGTGAATATATCATTGGTCAACGAGTAGACTATAACGACAAAACAGATACATTTAAAATTAACCCTGCAGAGCCTTTTAAAGTTCAAAAAATGAATCGCGTCTATGTTAAATCTATACCATTGCCATTAATTTCATATGTAACAGCCCACAAAAATACAGACTTTAACATATCCGGAACTCTGTATCCACTCAATAAACATGCTAGTCCAACACAAGAATTAGTATTCAAGCTAATTTTTGATCCTCTCTATAAAAAATCAGACTTAATTATGAAAATAAAGGAAGCTTGCCGTGGCCAAAGTCTCACCCTATTAGAAAGTTCCGATTCTTATCAAATATATAAACTCAAAAGCTTTGATTTATTAAAAATCCTTCCCAATCTTCGCATTTGTATGCCTCATATTAAATTACTAGAAACAAATACTTCAATTGCAAAAAAAATAACTGACGATTTACATAAAACACTTAATAATTACTTGTTAAACTCCGTTCCAAACACAATCTCTGATGTAACAAAAAATAAAGGTAATCCCCAAACCGCTTCTTCAAGAATAAAATCTGAAGATTCATCAACAAACTTAAAAGAAAGAGGTTATTGGAATACTATTTTTAATGAATTAAATAGCTCAATTATGTTTACACTCATGGAGTTAATTCGCCAAGTAGATAGTGGTGAAGATATAGATAAAGAGTCTATTATCAATACACTAGCCTCTATTACTAATGTTTCAACAGCTAAGAAATTTACAAATTTTTTCTTCCGTTTTGATTTACAAACGCCTCGCTCTATCTTACCTAATCCACTTCCCGATTTCTTATTCGGTGATGAAGCAGGCTTTCTTAAACAATTAGTTGAAGACTGTAATTTTAACTGGCTAATATCAGAGGACTTAAAAAAGGAGTTACAAACTGCATGCAAAGAATTTCAACTACTTATTAAAACTACTCACTATTCCACACTCCCACCGATAGAAACAGCATTGACTACTAGTAATCAAAATAATTTATTAACTACTATATTACAATCGTTTAAATTAAAAAATAATATCTCTATTCAACTAAAATCAGAAAACTTAATAGGTTTTTCAAGTATAAATAATAACCCCCTTGCATTACCAAAACAAATTGAAGTCTCACCTTGTCGGCTAGAGTATAATTTAGCTACTCACCAATACGCTTTACTTGTATATAACAAAGATCAGTATACATTTGCTGGTATACCATTATCTGCAATAGAAAAAATAACAATAAGTAATACCTCAGTGCCTATTAATCTAGATACTATTTTTGCTAATTACATAGAAAAAAATAGTCACACTATTACGTTTATTCTTCACGACTCCACAACTAGAAATACTTTTGATCGTTGCTTTGGCATTTTTAGCCCTCACTTAATCGATGCTAGTCAATTAAATATTACTCAAAATCAAGGAAGTGAGAACCCAAAATATAAATTAACTATCTCATTTTGTGCTTTTGACGAAATTCAAACTACCATGTTTGATAAACTCTTATCCTTAGGATCAGCAGTCGAAATTATCGAACCTATATCTTTAAGAAAACATATGATAGATATACTACAGAAAAGTCTTACTCTTTGTTCACGGATTTAGCCAGGCTACACATAAAATCTGCTCGTTGTACTTTAGCTAAATTATTGTAAATATATTCCCCTCATGAAATAATATAATACTGCGACTTTTTCATCGTTTCATCATTTGTCCAAATATCTTTTACTGACCCCCATCCTAAAGGTGCTATAAGTAATTTACATTTATCTGATGTTTTAGTTATTTTCAATAAATGTTGTTGTATTTTATGCATACTAAGAGAATCTTTATCACTGATAAAAACACTACCTTGCAAACGATGAGCAAAACTTTCTAAGAATTTAACAACTTCTCGACGAATTTTGTCTTCGGATACATCATAACAAATAATATATTGCATACAACACCTCCTCTTTTCTATAACATCATTTTTATCATAAAATTTTACCTTAATAGTACTAGTATTGTAGCATTATATTTTTATCGTTCTCACACATATTATTGTGAAACTTATTCCACGTCAAAAAAGTCAACCTCAACGCTACCAATATCTATACACAAGACAAAATATTACAGGTATTTTGTCTCAAAATCGATTTTATTATATAATATAATTAGAAAAAGGAGGTATTTCTATGATTAAAGAAAAATTGATTGAAATGATTAGCTCTTACTTCAAAGTTGATGAAAGTAAATTCATGTCTGTAGTAAATAATATTGAAGGTCTTAACATTAACAGTATTGACGATGTAAAAAGCCTTGATGCCGATCAATTACAAACACTGCTTGCCAGCCTAAAAGATGCGTATGGCGAAGTAAGCGGTAATGAAGATTTAAAAGCAGGCCTTAGTAACCTAGCTGGAAAATTTTTCAAATAAAAAGCTAATAAAATATATTAAAAACAATAATGCGACTGGAAAGTATTCATATATCTTCCAGTCGCATTATTTGCCTTTAAAGCTTTTACTTCTTATACTACTATTTTTTAATGAATTGTTATTTCCGCTTCATTTTATTGTTGGAAACATAGAATGCGCCTCGTCAAACCATAATATATAGAACACATTTCTATCAACAACACCAATTAAACGTTTACGAGCATCAATTCGTAAAGAAAATACTTTTTCATAATTTCTCATGTATCCTCGTTCAATAAAAACTTTTTGGTATTCTTTAGGCAAAAGCGTTCCCGATATAAAATGATTATTAGTACCGTTTCCCTTTGCCTTACCTCCCGATTGTGATTTTATTTCAAACCAAGTCATTGTCTCAAAACTTTTTAACTTTGCAATAATCGTATCTATAACAAATAATCCTTCCAATCGCCAACACTCATGACCCCTTTCAATTTTATCAAAGGACCAAGCAAATCGGCTGTTATCCAAATTAAAAGCTACATTAGGTAAATCTTTCTTTTTTGCATTCAAAAAGGCGCCTGACTGACGCCCTTTTTTATTCTTATTCCCCATTTAATTACCAGTTTTCTTGATAGTAATCTAACATAGATTCCTTAGTTATAATATTCGTACAAATAGCTCCTTCAGGACAATCTCCACGAGCTTCTAACCATGGCATTTCTCTATGTGTCATTTCACTTAATTCATAAGCTGGTAAATCTTTTAACGAATTTATTACTACATCAATTGTTTCTTTATTAGTACCTGTCAATCGGTCTAAATCAACATCATACTTCTTCAAAAAATTAGAATCATTTAACATAAACATACCTTTGTGGGCATCATACAAAGCTCTACATACTGGCCCTTTAGCCCAAGCTTCAAATTCATCACTAAACAAAGGTATATCATCCCATACTAGTGACATTGCTTGTGAATAAAATACTAGCTTTTGCAATTTCATAGCAGACATAGAACCAACACTATCTAATATATATTTTGCTACATCAAATACAGTTGCCATATCTGCACCTCCTTTATGCTAATACATTCTCTTTTTATTATACTTCATATCCTCATAAAAGTGTAGAAAAGTGTCTCTATAACTTTTCATTTCCATGATTAACACTAACTAAATCCGATAAATCGCAATATGTCTCTTATTTAAACAGCGCTTCCATATCTACTAGTCCTACTGGTGCTGGTGATACTAAGAACAAGCTTACTACAGCCAAGATGGTAACGGCAATAGCCGTATAAGAAAATGTACCGCGACGGCTAAATTCATAAATTCCAGCAAAACGCATGCCAATAGCTGCCCCTACTGCCGCTACAAGTGCAGGCATAGAGAAAATAAATTCGGTAGCAAAGATAGCCATAATCCCCATGAAGGCCGCCACAAAAGTAATCACAGGAATCATCACATCTTGTTTACTCGGGAAATTACGCCCTAAAGCCCGTGCGTAAAAAGAAGTATCTAAACCAAATAAACCTAAGAATACCGTCAAGAAATTCCAAAGTTGAGTCCATGTACCACGAAATGCATCACGATGTTTAGCTGCATACCATGCAAAACCAGTAAGCCCTAACATAACTAAACCAACCAAAATAAAGTAGTAATTAACTGGCATATATGGCACTGCAAATACACCAACTAAGCACCAAATTGTGGCTATAACGGCACTTAATAGCACTTGACTCAACGCAGGACGTTCACTTTGCGGTAATCGCTTGTACATATTCATCGCTAGTTCAGCAATAAAGCACAAAATAAAAAATGCAATAGCCGCTGGTGGTGCTACAAAGGCCAATATAACGGAACCTAACACAGGAATCGCTACACGCCAGCCTTTAAATAAAATAAGTTGCTTAACATTTAATCGAAAATCTTGCGTTTCAGACGTAAATCCATTATACACAGCAAAGGTAAGCATAAACGCTACTAGTTCTAAAGGCTTAGCCCCCCAATACAACAAAGTAGGGGCAATAATAAAGGATAAAGCTACCCCCGTAAAACGTGAAATGAGAGCCGCTACTAGACCCACTGTAAAAAACGGCAACAATGCAACAATAATATCCATCATACTCTCCATTCTACTACAAATACTAATTACAACGTGCTACTTTCTTGCCTTCTAGTATAGCGAATTATCCCCTTCCAATGCAAATTTTCTCCTAACTTGTTTTACGCGCCCCTTTATATCCCTGCCATTGATCAAGACGTTTTCTCACCGCGGAGTACGAACACCCCAATTCTTCAGCAATTTGTAGCGGGCTTTGCCCGTCCTGATAGCGCAAACATACTTCATACGTATTCAATTTTAACTGATTTCCATGCAAGTGAATGCCGGCTTCTTTTAATCGTTCTGCTACAGTAGCAGGCTTAATATTATATAATATGGCTAACTCCGTCGTCGTCATATGACGTTGTGTATATAAATAAACAAGTTCTTTTACATTTACATAAATTCGCTTGTTACTATGCCGAATTCGTACGCCAGCTTGCCTTAGTATGGTGAGTACTGTCCAACGTGAAATCTGTAATCGTCTAGCAATCCAAGAGGCACTTTGCCCATTGCTATAAAAAGAAATGATTTGTTGTTGCTTCCTTAACGATGGCGCTATATACGTTGACTGTTTAGATGCTAAGATACCTAAGTTACGTAAACGAGCCGCTACTGTAGTATGTGAACATTGATAGCGTTTAGCCAACTGCTTAACACCTAGCCCCTCTTTCAAGTAAAGATACGCCATCTCTTTCATGGGCAATTCTTTTCGTCTAGAATGAATCGGTATTGCATATTCATGAAGTCGCCGTACCACAGTATCTTGACTACAATGCAATTCTTTAGCAATGGACCACGTAGACATACCTTTTTCTAAATATAACTGCTTCAATAGTGGTCTTGGAATAACCACTTGTTGCCCCTTCCCCATATAGGTAAACCTCCTCATATATTCTATGTTGACTACCCCTAATCGCTACCACTACAAATTCTAATTACAACTACAGTTAGAGTTATTTCCTTAATTTAGAGTTATCCCCTTCATTTAGAATTATTTCCTTACACTTTGAGCTCACTGCCCATTATAAAAAGAAGCGCCCTAGGAATCAATAGTTTCACTCACACCAATAGAATGAGTTGCATACCAATAGTGGTAAATGTACTGCTAGTACATTTTTTGACGCTAATTTTGCGTATATCGATATTTTACGGTATACTAATAAATATATAAATTTTACCAAAGGAGCTGTTTATGTTTAACTTCAGTTTATTAAATATTGTCGCAGCCTTGCCTGCTATTATTATCGCTATGGCTATGCATGAATATGCCCATGCTAAAGTGGCCGATGTATTAGGCGACGATACACCCCGCCGTATGGGACGTCTTACTATGAACCCCTTTGCACATCTTGATTTTATTGGTATGTTAATGCTCTTACTCTTACATTTTGGGTGGGCAAAGCCTGTTATCATTAATCCAGCAAATTTTAAAAATAAAAAAAGAGATGATATGCTCGTTTCTTTAGCTGGCCCATTGGCTAATATTATCGTAGCTTTTATAGCGGCTTTCGTGCTATTTTTTGT
Source organism: Veillonella criceti (assembly GCF_900460315.1). NCBI lineage: Bacteria > Bacillati > Bacillota > Negativicutes > Veillonellales > Veillonellaceae > Veillonella > Veillonella criceti. The sequence goes on from NZ_UHIO01000001.1 coordinate 1,150,028, forward strand.
GAATAATCACAATATTGACGTATCACAAGGTTTATATACAGTAATCTCCCTTATGGTTATTATTAATGTAAATTTTGCTATATTCAACTTAATCCCTATTCCACCACTCGATGGCGCTCATATTGTCTCCAACTTTCTATCGCCATCTTGGCAGATGAAATATTGGCAATGGCAACGATTTGGCTTCTTAGCCTTAATTCTCCTTGCCTATACGCCATTTTTAAGCATGGTACTCATCCCCGTACAGCAAAGTATCTTAAAACTATTTAGCCTAATTTTGCAATTTGTATAAGTAACCTTATTTTGCAACTTGTATAACTAGCTTTATTTTACAATTTATATAAAAGGAGTTATGTTATGACCGCATCAAAACGGCCTATTCATATTCAATTTGTTTGTCATGGTAATATTTGTCGTTCGACTATGGCGGAATTTGTGTTCAAGGATTTAGTAAACAAAGCGCAGCTAAACAAGAATTTCATCATCGATTCTACAGCTACTAGTCGCGAAGAAATTGGTAATGACACACATCCTGGCACTAAAACTAAATTACGTGCTCTCAATATTCCTTTTACTCCACGTAAAGCACGTCAAATTACTAAAGATGACTATAATTCAGCAGATTATATCATCATTATGGATGAAAATAATCGTCGTAATCTAGAGCGCCTACTTGGTCCTGATACTGATCACAAAATTCATAAAATGCTTTCCTTCATTGGTGAAATTCGTGATGTCAAAGATCCTTGGTACACTGGTAACTTTGATGAAACCTATGATGATATTGCCCCTAGCTGTAAGGCTTTATTGAAGCATCTGATTCTAAAATATAGCCTATAACATTGCCCTTAACGACTATAAAAAGCCCAAGGCTCACTATCAATAACTGATAACGCCTTGGGCTTTTACTATTTATCCTATCCCCCTACTATTTTATTTACGAGCCTCTGCCACAGCAGCCACGAATTTCTTAGCCGTTTCTGTAATTTCTGCCAATGTTTTACCACCACCAGTTAAAGCACCACCAGCACCAACAGCAACAGCACCGGCCTTAAACCATTCTGCTACATTGTCAATGCTAACACCACCTGTTGGCATCATTTGAGCTTGTGGCAATGGACCTTTGACAGCTTTAATAAATTTACTACCTACCACTTCACCAGGGAATACTTTTACAATATCGGCACCAAGTTCAAGAGCTTGAATTACCCCTTGAATTGTAGTTGTACCAGGCATGCAAGCCACACGATACCGATTACACAACTTGATAGTATTTTCATCAAATGCAGGCGATACGATAAAAGCGGCCCCATTTAAAATCGCCATCCGTGCTGTTTCTGCATCAAGTACCGTACCCGCGCCAATAACCACACTCGCATCCTCTTTATATTTTTCAGTTAATGTTAAAATGGCTTCATGTGCCCGCGGCGTTGTAAAGGCCACTTCAATGGCTGTTACACCACCAGCAATGCAGGCCTCTGAAATTTGCACGGCTTCTTCTGGCGTATTACCACGAATCACTGCCACTACACCAATTTTTTTTACGGTTTCAATAACTTGCAATTTATCCATATAGGTCCTCCCAATCGTATCTTTAGCTCTGTTTCCTACTCTATTATATACAGTTCAACGTCATTCGTCATCATGTTTCAATGCTTCTAATACAGTCAATACCACTAATTATTCACTTAATTTAGCACTGTTCTGATACGCGACTAACTGTTCTAGCGTCGGTAAGCCTTCATTATCGCTTTCGACTTGCACTTGTAATGCGCCAATCGCCGCTCCACGACGAACAGCTTCACTCCAACTAAGACCTTCTAAACGGCCACTAATTGTACCAACCGCAAATCCATCACCAGCGCCTACTGTATCCACAACGTTTTCAACAATATAGGCTGGTGCGTAAAAGGTTTCATCAGTCGTTTTTACATAAGCCCCTTTGGTGCCTAGTTTCACAATCACGGCTTTAGCCCCTTGTTTTAAATAGAAATCAGCAATCTCTTCTGGCGTTTCAAACCCAGTTAGAATTTTACCTTCCCCAAGGCCTGGTAATACAATATCTGCTAAAGACGCTAAATAGTTAATGTTTTTACGCATAACATCTTCAGATGGCCAAAGAGCCGGACGAAGATTGGTATCAAAGGACACTTGCACACCATGAGCCTTAGCCGCTTTCATCATCGCAATAGAGGTTTCACGACAAGTTTCAGATAAAGCCGGTGGAATACCCGTCACATGTAGATGATCATATGATTCCCATTGCACGGTGTCTACAACTGACGGTTCCATATAGGAAAACGCTGTAAAACGACGGAAATTAACTACTTCAGGATCCCCTTCCAATGTTTTTGCCTTAAGTTGCATGCCTGTACGATTTACATCATCCAAAGTCACATAGTCTGTACTAATATGTTGTTCTGCTAAAAAGTCTAAAATATGTTGCCCAAATGGATCATTGCCAACACGACTAATATAGGCTGTTTCATGACCTAAACGACTCATCCCCACAGCAAAATTAACTTCAGCCCCACATACATAGCGACGAAAGGTCGTGACATCTTTTAATGCTTTAGGTTCTGTAGCTACCATTAATCCCATTGGTTCACCAATTGTAAGAACACGTGCCATTTTTATTCCTCCTCAATATAGCAAGCAACACCCTGAGCCGACGGAGGCGCAAGGTGTGCTGCTAATGCGTTTACTTATATTACCCATTTACCACAATGCGAGCGGCCTTTGTTTTACCTTCATCGCTGAAATGTTTACACCAGAACGCAGTTACAATTGGTACTAAAATCGATGTAACCACTACGGCCGTCGCTACTAAAGCTGTAGCGGCTGGCGCAATGGGTGCAAAGGCGGGAATCATACCAGCAATGATAATAGGGTTAGTTACGGCAGCCCCAGCTGTACTAGAAGCAGCAAGACCTGCACCACCATTACCACCAGCTAAGAATTTATCCGCTAAGATAAGAGGAATACCAGTAATAATGATAACAGCAACCCCTAATAAAACACCTAATAAGCCAGTATGAACAACCATCATAAGGTCAATTGTATTACCTAAGGCAAAGCCAAAGAAGGGAATCATAAGCATAGTACCTTGGCTGAAGAATGTTTTACATTCTTTATCAAGGTTACCAAGAGCAAAGCCAATTAAGAATGGTAATACAGCGCCTACAAATAGATGTGGCTCAAAGGTAGCTGCCCCAGTTGTACCAAGAATCATCATGGTAACTAATGGGCCAGACTCGATGGACATCAAAACAAATGCCCCTGCATCTTCCTTGGAGCCATACTGTGCCATCAAGGAAGCATATAAACCACCATTAGTCATGTCCATAGCTGTAACGATAGCTAAGGTGGAGAGTCCTGCAAAAAATCCGGTTTCAATCATACCACTAGGCATAAACATAACACAAATATGCCCAACGATCCATGCTACTAAAATCTTTGTTACTACTAAGGTACCTGATTTTTTCAAAACAGTACCTGTTGCTTTTAAATCAATACTGGCACCCATACAGAAGAACCATACCGATAAAATAGGAACGGTGCCACTAATCAAACCATTTGTAAAAGAACCAAAGTATTTACCAGTTCCAGGTGCTAAGGTATGTAATAAAGCACCTAGTAGTAAAGGTACGAGCATAAGCCCGCCGGGAACACGTGATACTGCCTTCATGATATTCATGTCGATTTCCTCCAATTAAGGGCTAGGCCTCAACTAAGATAACCTAGCCGAATAGATTATGGTTGTTTACCAATGTACGCTAAGATACCGCCATCTACATACAATACATGACCATTAATAAAGTCTGATGCTTCAGAGGCTAAGAATACAGCTGGACCTTGTAAGTCTTCTGGTGTCCCCCAACGAGCGGCTGGCGTTTTAGCAATAATAAAACTATTGAATGGATGCCCTTCCGTACGAAGTGGTGCGGTCTGAGGCGTAGCAATATAGCCAGGGCCAATACCATTACATTGAATATTATATTCACCATATTCAGAGGCAATATTACGTGTTAACATTTTTAAGCCACCTTTAGCGGCTGCATAAGCAGACACTGTTTCACGGCCTAATTCACTCATCATGGAGCAAATGTTAATAATTTTACCATGACCTTTTTTAATCATGCCTGGAATAACAGCTTTGGCCATGATGAAAGGACCTACTAAGTCAATATCAACAACTTGACGGAATTCTTCAGCAGCCATTTCTACCATAGGGATACGTTTGATAATCCCCGCATTATTTACAAGAATATCTACGCCACCAAGTGTTTCCTCAATATCTTTAATCATAGGGATAATTTCTTCTTCTTTAGTTACGTCAGCCACATACCCTACTGCCTCAATGCCAACTGCTTTATAGTCAGCAACTGCTTTATCTCGAGTTTCTGCATCTAAACAGTTGAAAGCAATTTTAGCACCAGCTCCTGCTAACGCTTGTGCAATGGCAAAACCAATGCCGTATACAGCGCCTGTTACGAGTGCTACTTTTCCGTCCAAACGGAATTGTTCTAAGCCGTTCATGTCAAACCTCCTCTAAAATCTGTCCTTAAACCGATTACGAATTCTAAACTATAATCACTAATAAACCGAGCAAAATTCATATGTGTATCGATTTCGTAAATCGGTAAAAAAATATGTTTTGCTTATCTACGTTGATATGGAAAAATACCCATGATTATTTCATATCTGTAATAGCAATATGGTCCATATCATCAAACGCTTGGTTTTCACCACCCATAGCCCAAATGAACGTATAGTTGGATGTACCAGCACCAGCATGTAAGCTCCAAGAAGGACTAATGATAGCTTCTTCGTTATGCATTACAATGTGGCGTGTTTCTTGTGCTTCACCCATCATATGGAACACTACATTATCTTGTGGAACTTCAAAGTAGAAATAAATTTCCATACGGCGTTCATGCGTATGTGGTGGCATAGAATTCCATACGCTACCTGGTTTTAATTGCGTTAAGCCCATGGATAATTGGCAAGTTTCCAATACATCTGGATGAATGAACTGATTAATTACGCGATCATTCGCTGTTTCCATAGCACCCATTGGACGTTTATTCGCTTTAGCCATTGGAATAAAAGTTGTTTTATGGGATGTATGAGCTGGCGCCGATACCATGTAGAATTTAGCTGGTTTTGCTGGATCTACACTTTGGAAGGTAACTTCTTTAGTGCCTTTAGTAATGTACACACAGTCTGTATAGGTAAGATTAAATTCTTCACCATCAGCTACGATTTTACCATCGCCACCAACATTGAAAATACCAATTTCACGGCGTTCTAAGAAATACTGTACGCCAAAGGTATGCCAGATGTCCATGCCTTTTTCAAGATTAACTACTTCATTAACAGGCATACAACCAAGTGTTACCATACGGTCAACATGGCTATATACAGCCGTTACTTCATCAGCCTTAAAAATATCTTGAATCAAAAATTCGTTGCGCAACTCCTCAGTTGTATACCGTTTAATGTCGCGCGGGTTTACACTATAACGTGTATCCATGTGTGTCACTCCTTTTATATACTTTAAAATAAATACCTACTCTAGATTTGTAATAATTCTATTTAAGAGCCCGTAAAACGGGCTCATTATTACCTAATTTACAAGATTGCCTAGTCGCACTGCCTATATCACAATGATTGTCGTTCCACAATGGAACAGGGTAAAATGACTGTTTGTTGCTCTAACCTTGGCGTTTCTTCTTCACTTAAGGCTTCTTTAATTCGCCCCACTAACAAGCGAGCACATTCTTGTCCAATTTCATAGGTTGGCAATTCGACAACAGAAATGCCTGGTCCGATGACATCCATCCAAGTCCAGTTATCATAACTATACACGCCTAAGTCATCTGGAATTTGTAGTTCTTGTTGACGTGCTAACATGGCAATATCACTTAATACGACACCATTACCGGCAAATACAGCTAAGCGTTCATTGGCTGCTCTCGCTGCCTCTAATTGTGTTATGACGGTATTAGCAAGAATCGCTTTTGTTGTTTTATCATACTCTAGTGTTAAGGCCTTACGGCCTGTTTTCCCTTCGTATTGCTTTACAAACTCATCAAAACGAAGTCGTCGTATACCATTAGTCCCAACGCGCCGCGTAGCAAATAGAATTCGTTCATACCCTTTGCGAAGCAATAAATCTAAACTAGCGTCCGTAATATGTTGCGTATCCGAAGATACTAAATCACAATCACAACCTGGAACGGGCCGGTCAGCCAACACGATGGGCATAATCGAGCGATTGACTTCATTTAAATACTCTACTTCAGCCCCCGTCGCATTAATAACGACTCCATCTACACCTTGAGCAATCATAGACTGAATATAACGACGCTCTTTATAAGGATCATCAGCGGCATCAGCTAACAGAACCGTAAACCCATGTTCCTCACACCAATCGGCAATGCCCGAATATAAAATGGCTGAAAACGGACTTGAAATATCGGATACAATAACCCCAATCATATGACTTTGTTGTAACCGTAAACTCCGTGCCATCCTATTTGGCTTATATTCAATCTCCTTAATGACTTCACTAATTCGTTCGCGCGTGGCCGCTGACATATATTCATATTTACCATTAAGATATCTAGAAATCGTTGTCTTAGAAAAACCAGTACGCTCAGCAACATCGGCAATTGTTATTTTCCCCATCTAGCATCCTCCCTTCGTGTCTGCCCTATAAAAGGTTAAGCACTTAGACTATACCATACACGAACACAATTGCCTACATACCTAGACAAAATTACCTCTCTATACCAACATTCCATCATATAAAATATTGTGTATCGATTTACGAAATCGTTTTCGTAACTTCGTCACAATCATAATACAACAATACAATTGTTTTTACAACATATTTACTATGCATTATTCACATGAAATAATTTTATTTACTATTTTTTTATCCAAATTTTACAAAAAAATAGTCCAAATTCCTCGCTAGTATACGAAAGAATCTGGACTATAGCTGTTTTGCATAGCTACACTTCATTTTTTATTAAAGTTTCAAAAATAATAGAAAAACATCAGTTTTCACTAATAATAATCATCAATTTTACGGTCATTTCACAAATACTTGCTGAATCAATACCATATATACAATCGTACCAGTGGCAATACTAAGCAACATATTGTGCTTAATTAGATGTATAACCACCAATGCCACAATAGCTAATACTTCCGGTAACCCATGTGGATAGTCCCATACGGTCACATCTTTTAAAGAATATACCACTAATAAGCCCATCACAGCTGCCGGCAATACAGTTCCTAAATACGTAATTAAAGCTGGTGGTTTCGTCGTTTTTGAAAAAATTAAAAACGGTGTAAACCTAGTTGCCATCGTTCCCAACACAACAGCACCAATAGTAATGACCATTTCCCAACTACTCATACTTCACGCCCCTCCTTTGTCTGTTTAGGCTGAAACCAAAAGAGACCACAAAATATGATAACCATCAATATCATAGCCGGTAATATAAACATATCAGGCCCTAACAAACCTAACAAGCTCATGGCTACTACCAAACCAATTAAACCAGATTGATATTTCTTAGCGGTCAATAGCATATCTAAAAATATAACAATAAATAAAGCGGCTAAAATAAACTCGATGCCTTTCATATTTAATGTTATAAAATGACTTCCAATCGCCCCAATAGCCACACCGCCTACCCAATATAGATAGTTGAGCCAGGTCACATGTAAATAAAACCATCCGCAATCAATTTGACTTGGCAAATTAATGGTCGCGTTAATAGCAAAGGTTTCATCACATAACCCATAAATCAATGGATATTTTTTCCAATCTAACGTCCCATAGCGAGTCAACATGGTTAAGCCATAAAAAATATGTCGCCCATTAACCATAAAAGCTAGTACAAAAGCGCCTAAAGGGTCAAAGGGCGCCGCTAACAGTGCGACGGTAACAAACTCCATGGACCCGGCAAAGATAGTGGCACTCATGAGAAACGGTAAATACCAAGGTAAACCTTGCCCCACAGCATATAACCCATAGGAAATACCTAAAAATAAAAAACTCGCACATATAGGAACTGTTAATGGAAACGCATAGCGAAAGGCCTCTTGCCCCTTATTCGTCATAAGGGCCCCACGCTTTTTCTGCCACTCGCTTAATCAGTGCTAATTTAGCAAACTGTTCGGCTTCCGTCAAATTATTGCCTTCTTCAGTAGACGCAAATCCACACTGTGGACTTAAGGCTAATTGCTCTTTAGGAACGTATAAAGTAGCTTCTTCAATACGAGCTAATAAATCTTCTTCTTTTTCAAGTACTGGGAATTTAGACGTAACTAACCCCAATACTACCTTTTGATTTTTTATAAAACGTAAAGGAGCAAATCCACCAGCTCGATCAGAGTCATATTCTAAAAAGAAACCATCAATATGACAATGTCCAAACAAGGTTTCTGCAATCGGTTCATAGCCACCAGAAGAAAACCAAGTCGAACGGAAATTACCACGACAAATATGCATAGTCACTGCCAAATCGTCTGGTTTACCTTCAAGAGCATAATTAATAACTTCAACATATTTTTGTGCAATATATTGTAAATCTAAACCACGTGCTGCGTATTCTTTACGTTTTGTTTCATCACAAAATTCGCCCCAAGAGGTATCATCTAATTGCAAATAACGACAACCAGCCGCATAGAACGCCTTGATAGCCTTACGATACGCTTTAGCAATGGCCTCAAACAAGGCCTCTTCCTTTTCATATTGCGGAATCGGTTCATAATGTTCTTCACGAACGCAGCAGATTAAATGTAACATAGATGGCGAAGGAATCGTAAATTTAGCAACCGCTCTATCCCCAACTGCCTCTTTAACAAATTGAAAATCCTTTATAAATGAATGATCTTCTGGAAAATCAATGATATCAACAATTTTAAGGGTCGCTGCTTTTGGTTGATGTCCTTTAAAAGCGACTGACCAATGGTCTGCTTTTATTCGTTCAACACCTACTAGTTGTTCTAAGAAATCTAAATGCCAATAAGCTCGACGAAACTCCCCATCAGTTACCGCTTTAAGGCCTACAGCGACTTCTTTATTGATTAAGTCTTTAATCGCTTCATCTTCTATCTGACGTAATTCAGTATTACCAATTGTCCCCGCTTCTACATCTTGGCGTGCCTTTTTTACTGACTCAGAGCGTAAAAAGCTACCTACTACATCATAATGAAATGGTCCTTTACCTACTTGTTTTGTGTTACTCATACTCTCAATCTCCTCTCAAATTAGGCAGATAAAGAAAAAAGTCGTCAACAAATGACGACCTACAGTCTTATCATCTGCCGGTTTCCCGTTGGACTTAGCACCTTCCTCTATATACTTAGTTATAAAGCAGGTTGCCGCAGCGTCACTGGGCCAGTTCCCTCAGCTGCTCTAGATGATACTATAAAGTTATAGCTACCAAAAGGCATCTACTACTACCATTTGGATATCTATTATAATACTTCAAAGGAAAGATATCTGTCAACTACAGTCAAACATAAGGGCCTGAAGCCAAAAAGAGCATTGAAAGTCATAATTTAAACCTTCAATGCTCTCTTATCATATTCTAACTAAATAAACTGATTATTCAGGCTTTTTAAATTTAGGGGATGTTGGGCAAGTTTCAGGCGTAACATCTTTACGAACACCTAAATCAGCACTACGATCTGTGTAATGAGTATGTAATAACTCTTCAGAACGTTCACCTAATGGTTTGCCTAAGAATTCTTCATAAATAGCTTTAATTTCAGGATTTTCATAGCTAGAACGAAGTTTCATTTCAGCGTCAGCTTTATAAATACCTTCAATACGAGCAGATTTTACTTTATCGGCTACTGGCATTTTAACACGTGGCTGACCGCCACCACCAATACAACCACCACGACAAGCCATCATTTCGATGAAGTCATATTTTTTACCAGTCGCTTTCATATTATCTAAGAAATCGCGGATGTTTTTACCACCATGAACTACGGCAACTTTTAATGTTTTGCCGCCAATTTCAACGTCAGCTTCTTTAACACCTTCCATACCACGTACATCTTGTAAGTTAGTAAATGGTTCTGGAGATGGTTCATTGCCAGTAATGAATTTATACGCACTACGCATAGCCGCTTCCATTACACCACCAGTGTTACAGAAAATGACACTACCGCCTGTTTCAGCACCAATATATTTATCCATAGTAGATTCTTCTACTTGTGTAAAATCTACGCCAGATTCGCGAATCCATTTCGCAAATTCACGAGTCGTAATGCAATAATCTGTATCACGAAGGTCTTCTTTACCCCAGTATTCAGCAGATTTATTCTGTTCTGGACGACGAATTTCAAATTTCTTAGCTGTACATGGAGCTACACTTACAGATACAATCTTTTCTGGATCCAATTTCATCTTTTCAGCGAAATAGGTTTTAAGTACAGCCGCTTCCATAGCAATACAGCTACGAGTAGTCGAAATGTTTGGTAAGTATTCTGGGTAGTATGTTTCTGCAAATTTAACCCAAGCTGGACAGCAACTAGTGAACTGTGGCAATTCACCATGACCGTTAATAACACGTTCAATTAATTCGCTCGCTTCTTCCATGATTGTTAAATCGGCACCAAAGTTAGTGTCAACAACATAGTCAGCACCTAACGCACGAAGGGCACCAATCATTTTACCTTCTAAGAAAGAACCTGGTTCATAACCAAATTCTTCGCCAATCCCAACGCGCACAGCAGGGGCCGTTTGGATGACAACAATTTTATCTGGATCAGCAATCGCTGCTTTTACTTGATCTAATTCACTACGTTCATTCATAGAATCGAATGGGCACGCAGCAGCACATTGACCACAATGAACACAGATTGGTTTATCACCAGTAGATTCTAAATCATAGTAGTCAAGTACACCCATAACATCAGCACAAGCACGACGGCATAACGTACAGTTTTTACATTTTTCTAAATCATGCACAATCGCAATATTATCTTCAGCAATCGGCACGCGACGATCAATGTGTTGGAATCGACTTTCGAAACTCATAATTTTGCACCTCACACAAATAATACTAGTTATGTATTCAAATACTCCGACCTCTGTCGAAATGGACATCGACCATACGCTTTATGGTTGTGAGTGATGTCTCTTTGTAGTATAGCATCTTAAATGTCCTATTTTCAAATAGGAATTAGATAAACATTGCGCATATTTACTATGCATTTACCAATAATAACCACTATTTTAAAAATACTAAAAGAATAGTCTAAACTCTATAGAAATTTCAATATGTCTCCTAATAATAGACAGTCGTTTGTCATCGTTAAGGCTAATAAATCAACCCAGCCAAATCGAGCCAGCCAATACAAGCTCTTCATTAAACAGGTCTTATTTTTGAAAAACATCTGTGCTTTTTCTATAGTTGCTTGTCCCCTAGCTGTATCTGTATATCCCGCTACAGCTGCTGTCAAAGCCTGAGGGCATACAACTTTTTCACGGAAATAGCCATGAATAAATAGTAGCACATCCATTACTTTATCATCCATACATTTTAAGTGGTAATCATTTTCCCAATCTAAAAATTGTACGGTTTCTGACTGTTTATCATAAACTATATCTCGCAACACAGGACGGCCATGACTAAAACCAGCTGCATGAAGTTTAGCTAATCCCTGTCCAGCTCTATAAAACGCTGCCTCCAACACACTGTCATCAGCCTGTGCCGGATGGATCAAATGAGCTAATGTATCCCCACCACTAAGGGTAACAAAATATTCCGGTGTATCTACCAAAACCTTAGGGGCTAAACCACACGCCTGTGCAACAGTTTTCATTTTATTCACTTCACGATTATATCCATGTTGCCCACCAAAACGTAACCGCCACCGTTTATTACGAATATGACGTTTCACAAAGTATTTTCTGTCGTCATAAACAAAAGAGAACACCCGCTCCATCGGATGCTCTCGCAATGCGTTATATAACTTCTCTTGCAACGCTGAATCTGTTACAAAAGAATCCTGCATACTATCACTCCTAGTTTTTACTACTCCATTTATTCCAAGTTCAACTCTTTTAAATAAAAAATCAACAAAGTTTAAATTTAGTTTAACTTTTGTTTAAATGTACTTAATATTTTACACTTTTTTTACAAATAAGCAATATTCCTTTGAAATGTATCGATATAAAACAATATGGCCCCTGCTATATATAATCTAATTTTGTAATCCTCTATCCACCTATCACTTTGTTTGAACAGTCTTATCATTTAGCGTATAATAAAATCAATACATAGTCTTTTCTTTATTCCTGCCAGATAAACTGGCAATCTTGAATTTAATGAGGTGATACCATGAAAATTATCGTAATGGAACCATTAGGCGTATCAACAGACAAAATTAACGCTGTTTCAGCTCCACTAAAAGCGGCAGGGCATGAATTTTTCTATCCTGAAACCCAAGAGTTAGATCAGACTAAATTGCTTGAACGTGTCAAAGATGCTGATGTCCTTATCTTAGCCAATCAGAAATTATCTGGTGATATTATTCGCCAATGTCCAAATTTAAAAATGATTTCCATTGCTTTTACTGGCGTTGATCATGTAGATTTAGCAGCTTGCCGCGAACGTAATATTACAGTTTGCAATGCTGCTGGCTATTCGACTAATGCTGTTACCGAATTAGCTTTCGGTTTAGCAATTTCCGTATGCCGTAACATCGTTCCTTGTGATCATCAAAGTCGCCATGAAGGCACTAAAGCCGGTCTAGTTGGTTTCGAATTATTTGGCAAAACCTTTGGTGTCGTAGGTACTGGTGCTATTGGCAAACGAGTCGCTGAAATCGCCCTTGCTTTTGGGTGTCGCGTTATTGCCTATAACCGTAGTGAAAAACCTGACTTGATTGAAAAAGGCGTTACTTTTGTAAGTAAAGACGAACTATTCCGTCAAGCAGATTTTGTGTCCTTACATACGCCGCTTACTGAGGAAACAAAAGGACTTGTAGATGCTAAAACGATTAAGCTTATGAAACCAACAGCTGTATTAATCAACACGGCTCGTGGTCCGGTAGTTGATAGCCAAGCGCTAGCCGCTGCTTTAAATGAAGAACGATTAGCTGGTGCTGGTATTGATGTTTTTGAAATGGAACCGCCCATTCCAGCCGATCATCCATTATGCCATGCCAAAAATACAGTATTAACGCCTCATGTCGCCTTTGCTAGTAAAGAAGCCCTTGAAACACGGGCCGACATCGTAATTGAAAACATAAAACAATGGGAAGCCGGTACACCACAAAACTTAGTATAACTACTAAATGTATCCCCTTCCAGCGCGATACATTTTGTCCTATAACCCTATACCCGTAATAAAAAAATTGCTTATTAAATAAAAAAGAAGATATGATTGTTTGTCCATTGATGCTTGCATCGCTAGGACAAACAATCATATCTTCTTTTATTTACTACATCAACTCATTATCAACTAGGCTTTTTAGTACTGCCCATCTATTATTTCTGTTCCCTGCTCTCTCAACTGATCTTCAATCCATTGATGATCCGCTTCACCAATTAATGCTTCATGAACCTTTTCAGCATCTACGGCTTGCATTTTTTTAGCACTTTCAATAATTTCAGCGGCATCTTGCCAAGGCAATTGAGCAGACCTTACAAATCGCGCCCACTCTTTACATCAAGAATTCTCTATATATTAATAGTACCGATATTTTATAAAAAATTCAAGTCGATAGCACTAAGTGCATAATACGTTAAGTTTTAATTGACTTTACTGTTTTTTTATGTAAAAATTACTTGAATATATCTATAATTAGAGTACGATTAAGGGGGTTCACCATGGCAGATGACAGACTAATCGTTGCCTTAGATGTAGCAACAATGGATCAGGTTACCCAATTAGTAACCACGTTAGGCGATAGCGTTTCCTACTATAAAGTAGGCATGGAATTATTTTATGCAGCAGGCGCGCAAACCGTAACATATCTTCAAGAGCAGGGGAAATCTGTATTTCTTGATTTAAAATTACACGATATTCCTAATACTGTAGCTCAAGGTGTCACTTCACTTACTCATTTAGGAGCTAAACTCATTACCTTGCATGCCCAAGGTGGTCCTATCATGATGGCCGCAGCCGCTAAAGCGGCTACAGAAGCGGCTGAAACACTCCAAGTCGAACGCCCTAAACTATTAGCCGTTACCGTCTTAACTAGTTTTGACGAAGATGCTTGGACATCTATCGGTGGGCAATTACCAATTCGTGACCAAGTATTACGTCTAGCCAAATTAGCTAAAGCCTCTGGTATGGATGGAGTTGTAGCTTCGCCATTAGAAGCCAAAGCCATTCGTGAAGCCTGTGGCGATGATTTCCTTATTGTAACACCTGGTATCCGCCCATCCTTTGCGGCTGCCAATGATCAAAAGCGAATTGCTACACCTAAGAGCGCACTCCTTGATGGCGCCTCTAAATTAGTCATTGGTCGCCCAATTACCAAAGCTGATAATCCGCAAGAAGCGGTTCGTTTAATTGTTGAAGAAATGGAGGCTATCAACGCATGATGACAGAACAAGAAGTAAAACAATTATTAATCGACACCCAGGCTATCTTAGAAGGCCATTTCCTACTGACCTCTGGCTTACATAGCCCGATGTATGTAGAAAAGTTCAATGTATTACAACACCCCAAATACACAGAACGCCTTTGTCAAGAATTGGCAACACGTTTCAAAGACCAAAATGTAGAACTCGTAATTGGTCCAATGACTGGCGGTATTTTATTAGCTCATGAAGTAGGTAAAGCCCTCGGTACACGTGCTATTTTTACAGAACGTGAAAAAGGGGTTATGACACTTCGCCGTGGTTTCCGTATTGAACCAGGCACACGCGTTCTTATTGTAGAAGACATTGTAACCACTGGTGGCTCCGTTCGTGAAGTCGTAGACGTAGTCAAAGCCTCCCAAGGGGAGATTGTAGGTGTAGGACTTCTTGTTAACCGCAGTGGTGGCAAAGCTGATTTTGGTATTCCTAATGATAAAGTACAAGCTTTATTAAATTTAACTGTACCAACCTACCAGCCAGAAGAATGCCCACTATGTAAAGATAGCGTCCCAATGACGGAACGTGGTAGCAAACACATTAAATAGCCCCTTAATAATTTAACAAGTTCTATATAACTAAATACAACAGCCCCTCATCGTAGGCCTACATGAAACATTTCTAATTCATATAACCTAACTGATGAGGGGCTTTTATTATCACTAAATTGTACTGACGGCCTATTTAAAATAACACCCAATGACTATAATCAGCTATTTAATAAAACGGTCTATAGCTTCATTTAATTTTTTTAGAGTTTCTGTATCATTATTTTTTGCAGCATCAACAATGCAATGTTCAATATGATCTTTCATGACAACACGACTTACACTTTTCACAGCAGAACCTACTGCCGCTAATTGCACTAATACTTCACTGCAATCACGTCCACTTTCAACCATACGTTTTACCGATTCTAAATGACCAATAATGCGTGATAGACGATTAAGAACAGCCTTAGTCTGTGTATGTGTATGTGTATGATCAGGCATAGCCTCTAATATACTATCATCATGTTCATGTTTGTGAGTATGGTTGTGTCCTAAACCCAATTCATGCCATACTTCATGTGATTCTTGGCTCATTCTTTCACCACCTTATAAATACATAACTCTTAATATGTATTTATTATATCATATCTGACAAGGTCCTTAAGATTCACCATTTACTATATGCTGTCACCAATTGCTTAGCTGTTAATGATTGCGGTTGCGCCAACACATCATTAATTGATGAGGCTTCCACTATATGACCAGCCTCCAATATGTATAGACGCTCACAAAGTGCCGCAGCAACTCGTAAATCATGAGTAATCACAAGCCCTCCTAACGGTCGCTGCTTACGTATAGCTTGTAAAACTTCAATAATTTCATATTGTACTGCTGGATCTAAGGCAGATGTCATTTCATCACAAAGTAATAGGTCTGGTTCACTAGCTAATGCTCTAGCTAGCGCAGCTCGCTGGCACTCACCACCGCTTAACTCATGAGGATACCTCTGTCTATACGCAGCTGGTAAATGAACCTGTGCTAATAAATCTTCTATCCGCTCATCTATAGTCTGAGCAACTTTACCCATGGTGGTTCTTGACTGTTCAAAATTACTGTTCTTTTTTTGTTTGCCTTGACAACGCAAAGCTTCCCCTATACTCCAACCAATAGTTTGCCGTGGATTAAATGAACTTTGGGGGTTCTGCAAAATCGGCTGTACTAATCGCCCCAACTCTTGTTTTGAAAAAGTGCCCAACAGTTGCCCTCGGTAGGCAATATCTCCCTGCGCTATTGGCTGCTCTCCTAGGAGCGTTTTAAAAAGAGTACTTTTACCCGCACCACTCAATCCCATCAAGGCAACCCATTCACCAGCCTGCAATGTGATTGATATATCACGTAACACCACCTGTTCCGTTTCATAAGCAACCGTTACGCCTTTCATTAGCAATAAAGGTGATTTATGGGCTGTTATATCAGTCACTGAATTATTTCTTGTCACGGCCTCTATACTAACCTGATTTAAACGTAATCGGTCGACTTGATCCGTACTATTCAGTAATTGTAATTGGCCTTCTTTCATTTCATACAGGGTCTGACTCATATGAGTAGCCAATTCTAACTGATGCGTTACAAATATAACAGCTACCTCACTTTCTAGCCGTATGTTACGTAATAATGTCACCATTTGTTGTTGTCGCACTACATCTAAATTAGCTGCCGGTTCATCAGCCACAATTAACTTCGGTTTTGGTAATAAGGCTAATAGCATAACCACCCGTTGTGCCATACCACCAGACAAGGCGCTAGGCCGCTGCTGTAATACGGTCAAAGGCAAATCTAATTGCTGCAACAAATGAGCTATACGCTGTTGTGCTTCAGTCCATGGTAGTCGAATCGCTTTAGCCACATCACAACATTGCGTTTCAATTGTTTTAAAAGGACTCAATGAAGCCTGTGCCTCTTGTGGCACATATACAATCTCTCGACCTCGCAACGAATGCCAAGCTTGATCCGTTTTAGGCCATGCGACACCAGCAAAGGTCCCCCTCTTGTAAGAAACCTCACTATGTTGAGGCAATAAGCCTGTCAAAGTCCGCAATAGTGTTGTTTTACCACTGCCTGAAGGGCCTACAATGGCAATACATTCACCAGGCTTTAACTGCAAATTTAAATTTTGTAATACTATTTGATTATGATACGAAACTGTTAAGTCTTGTAAATCCAATAGCCATGGTGAACTTTGCATCGTTTACACCCCTTTAAGGTTCTATGTCCACATCCTTAGTTATTTCATAATAATCAGTTGGATAGGCTTTAAAATTAATTACTTTTTCTGTCATGACTAAATTCATTTTTAAATGAGCCACATATATCACCGCCTCATCAGCTAACACTTGTTGCACCATTTGCTGAAGCAAAGAGTGTCGTGCTTCGGGGGCTACAGTAGCCTCTAAGTCTGCCATTAAATGTTCAATCTGCGGGCTTTTATATTGTCCTACATTATCCACGGCTTCAGAAAGTATATTCGTTTTAAAATAATACGTTCCATCACCTGTGGGTGCTGTGACAAAAGCTTTTGCAAAGACATCAAAATCACCTTGTTTTAATACACTTTGATACGCATCAGTCGCATTTACAACCACTTTAATTCCAATTTTCTTTAGCGTGGCTTGTGCTGATTCCGCTAATAAAGGTAATTCTTGGCGAGATGTATACGTCAGCCAACGAATCGTTAAAGGTTGACCACCTTTATCTACATAGCCATCGCCATCAGTATCGCGATACCCCGCCTCTGCTAATAAAGCTTTCGCCTTAGCCTCATCATAACGAGGCCCTATTAACTCCATTTGCCCTAATTTAGTAGTACTTGGAAATGGACCTACTGCGGGCACACCATAGCCATTTAATAATACAGAAGCAAATTGTCCTTTATCAATAGCACTAGCAACCGCTTCACGAACTCGTTTATCTTGCACAGCCGGACTCATAAAATTAAACGCCACTTGATACACTCTTGAAGTTGCGGCTGAACTAATCGAAAACGCTTGCGTATCTGAAAACAAATTTAAACTGCTATATGGTAACCCTTGAGCGACTTCTATATCCCCCTTTTGCAAAGCCATTGTCAACGTGTCTCCATCGGTAATGCGTAGCACTTCTACCCCATCTAATTTAGGCGCGCCACCCCAATACGAATCATTGCGGACCAAACTAACGCCCGTTTCACTCACTTTGGTTGCTTTAAAAGGACCTGTCCCCACAACTAAGCCGTTAGGGGCTCCATCACTTAAATCAACAATGGCACTATACGGATCGGCTAGAAATGTTAATAATACCGTAACAGGATTCGCCGATTGAATTGTTATATACGGTCCCTCTACCGTAATAGCTTCAAGCTTCAAATCCTTTGGTGCTCTGTCATGCTCTCGCACTAACTCTTCTAAATTTGTCTTTACTAGCTCTGCCGTAAGTGGCTTGCCATTAGAAAATATTACGCCATCACGAATATGAAATCGCACGGTATGATCATCTATCATTTGCCAAGAATCGGCTAACCAGGGTGCTACCTCCATCGTTTCAGTAAAACGAACCAAGGTTTCACCAACGCCATAGCGAACAGCACTCCACCCTTGATACGACACATGAGGATTTAAACCGGCATTCTCCATAGCAGGTCCATAGGCTGTAGTGCCATAATGTAATATTTTCCCTTTTGGTGCATCCGAGGAGCCACAGCCTGCTAATACAAACAGACTTATTAAGAGCATACTAACAACACCAACACGTCGCCACCAACTAGACGATATATCCTTTTGCTGATTGTATCTAAACATACTGCTAACCTCGCTTTCACACAATCACGGCTTATTAAACATCACCACACCACAATGTCTAAAATTACCATGCCACAATATCCAAAATCGTATAATCTATTTAAAATTACATCAATTGACCTTCATTAATAGTTGCCGCATACGTTCCCCCATATAGTGAAAAGAGCTGACGGCTAAAATAATGGCAACACCTGGTCCCCACATAAGCCATGGCGCCGTTTGCAATAAAGATCGATTTAAACTAAGCATGCTACCCCATTCAGCTAATGGCGGCGTAGCGCCTAACCCTAAAAAGGAAAGACCTGCCAATTCCATAAGTACAACCCCCATATCAAGAACAGCCGTTACTATAATAGGACCGATAATATTAGGGACTATATGATGCACTATGATACCGTGTTCCTGCTGTCCTTGTAATCTAGCAAGTTGAATATACGGTGCCTTGCTAATTTGTAAAGTCAAACTCCGTGCTAATCGAGCATATTTAGGCCAAAGTACGCACATTAAAGCCACTGCAGCCTGTTTCATCCCGCCCCCTAGCATAGCGGCTAATGCAATTGCAAAGACCAATGCTGGCAAAGACATTGCCACATCAGTAACAGCTAGAATAACACGACTGAACCAATTTTGCCGTAAAGCACTCCAAAGTCCTAATAAAGTGCCCACTATGCATATAACAAATGTTATGCATAAGGTTATCCCTACCGTTAAGTGTCCCCCAATTAATATACGGGCTAGTACATCGCGTCCATATTGATCGGTACCTAGCCAATGTACACTACTAGGTCCTTCTAAAGCTTGACTCAGCACTTGATCATAAGGATCTTCCGGCCATATAATAGGGCCTATACTAAGAACCGCCACGAGTAACACGCCTGGCCAAATTAAAGACCATATCTGAGCCACCCATCGACAAGTTTGTCCCCCTAGATAATAGCGCTTAGCTAAAGTGCTATCACTACCAAGTTTCCTCATTACGCCCTCCAAACACTTGATGATGCCAATGTTGTTGCCAACGATCTACACTATAATTCAATACTACATAAAATAAAGATACCCAAAGTACATAGGCTTGTAAAACAGGATAATCACGCGTAGTAATCGCATCGAAGGCCATTTTACCAATGCCATCCCACATAAAAATAGATTCCACAATCGTAACGCCACCGAGTAAAGAACCACAACTTAAGGCCACTAATGTTAAAACTTGGGGGGCAATCGCTATACTGACATAGCGCCCCATAATCATTAACCAACTTAAGCCTCGACTACGCAATCCCATTATATACGGTTTTTGCAATTCATCTAATGCTAAGGCCCGAACTTGTTGTGTATACTTAGCACTCATAGACCATACCAATGTCATAGTTGGTAAAATAATACTTCGCCAATCTGTCGAGCGTGAAACTACCGGTAACAAATCCCACTGCAAAGCCACTACATATAAAAGCAATAAAGCCGTAAAGAAATTAGGCATCGTATTACCAAATATTGCCAGACCTCGTATTAATCGATCTGACCAATGACCGGATTTACACGCACTCCACAACCCTGCTGGTACTGAAATAAGTAAGGTAATACCTATAGCACTCCCCATTAATACAATCGTAGCCAATAACTTATCACTTATAATTTGAGCTACTGATTGCCCTGTTACAAAAGACTGTCCTAAATTTCCTTGTAACAATTGCGACCACCAACAAATATACTGCACCCCTAATGACGCATCTAGCCCCAACTCAGCTCTCTTTTCTGCTTGCATCGTTAAACTAACACTTTGTTGTTGTGAAAAAACCATATCTACTACATCATCCTGCGTTGCATGCATCAATAAAAAAGTCAGTGTCGCTACACCCCATAACACTAGAATACCGCGCCATATAGGCCACTGCCCTATATGTTGGTACCAAGGTTTATTCTGTCTCATAGGGTCACCTCTCTATGCTAAAAACTCCGTTAAACTCATTAATCTGCTTATTTTAGTGTACCTATCTCAAAGCATCTTGAAAAGCCACCTAGGGGGATAGATATTTGAAAAATAACCCCCACCCCCGCTTACGAAATCATAAAAATTTCTCTATACTACTAAAGTGACGATTGCATACTATAATTACTTACAATCTATAATATATTAATCTATATAGTAAATCACTACAATATACAAAATATACAAATCTATCCAAAGCTATTTAATAAATCTCTCCGCTATATTAAATACGCTATAAAAAATTATTGTAGCACCCTACACTACAAGTATAAACAGGAGTCTGTTATGAATATATCGGAACGAATTGAATCTTATTGGGATACTCGCAGCGATGCCTTCAATAAACTGCGTCTTCAAGAATTAAAAAGCCCTAATGCTATAGCATGGCATAGTTTATTAGCTAAGCATGTGCCACTTAATCTCCCACTACGAATCTTAGATGTAGGAACTGGTACTGGCTTTTTTACATTTTTACTCTGCCGTCACGGTCATACTGTAACTGGTATTGATATGTCACAACAAATGGTACAGCATGCTCGCTGTAATGCAGCTAATTTCCATAGTACAGCCACCTTTGAAAAAATGGATGCCACAAATTTAACCTTTGAAAATGAAACCTTTGATGCGGTTTTAAGTCGCAATTTAACCTGGACTTTACCAGATCCTAAAGCAGCCTATACCGAATGGCTTCGAGTCTTAAAACCAAATGGTGTCATTCTTAACTTTGATTCTGACTATGGTAAAACACACTTCACTCGCAACGAAGGGCGTGTTCATGCTCAAATTGATACAACTTTGTTAGATGAGTGTACAGCCATAAAAGATAGTTTAGCTATCAGTCAGGAAACACGGCCTGCTTGGGATATATCCATTTTTAAGGAACTAGGCGCCAAAGATGTAAGTGTCATTGACGATGTAAGACAAGACGTCCAAAAAGACGACACCTTGCAGTATGAAGAAATTAAGATATTCATGATTAGAGTTGTAAAATAAGTCAGTCTTTTTAATCTTAATGTAATAAAAGAGAAACACCGATTCGAAAACCGGCGTTCTTACGAACAATGGTTTTCTTCATCGGTGTTTCTCTTTTATTTTACCTTCAGCCCGTTTAAAAAGACTAACTATATTTTACGGGAGGGAAAAGGCGTTCTTACGAACGCAGGTTTTCGAGTTGACAACGCTCTTTTATAATTCTAAATTTAAATACCCAGACTAACTGGATATAACAAATTATTCACGTGGAAGATCAATTTCTTTAAGAATAACTTGTTTGCTGTGTTTTTCGAAGAACTGTAAGGATACTTCTGGGAACATAGCATAAGACAATACGTCTTCATCAGTGAAACCTTGGTAACCCAATTCGGATAATTTCTGACGATACATTTCCAATTCAGGTTTGATAAGGTCTGCTGGACGGCAAGTGATAGGTTCTTCATCACCGATGATTTTCTTACGAATATCATCGCTAATAGGAGCTGGTAAACGACCATATTTACCACGAACTAAGTCTTTAACTTCGCTAGGAGTCATTTGATAACGTTCCATTCCGTTTGCCATGAAGTTAACGTTCATCATAGCCATAGTACCAACGATTTGGCTAGTAGGTGTTACCAATGGAGGGTAACCAAGATCAGCACGAACTTTAGGCATTTCGTTCATAACATCAAAGAATTTGTCGGACATACCCATTTCACGAAGTTGGTTCTGAGTATTGGACAACATACCACCAGGAATCTGATAATGACGAACTTCTGGCAATACTTCATGAGCTGGTGTAATACCAAATTCATCAGCAATTTCTTTACGAACGCCACGGAAGTATTCAGCTAATTCACGAAGAGTAGCTAAATCCAAACCTGGATCATATTCAGTACCGCGGAACATTTCAACGATACTTTCAGTAGCAGGTTGAGAAGTAGCATGACCGAATGGGCTAAGAGCCGTATCGATTACGTCAACGCCAGCTTCAACAGCTTTTAAGTAAGTAGCACTAGCAAGACCACAAGTGAAATGGCTATGTAAGTCAATCATCATGTCATCGCCAAGACGTTTTTTAAGGTCTTGAATCAAGGATACAGCATCGTATGGAGCTAATAAACCAGACATATCTTTGATACATAAGGAATCCATACCCATATCTTTTAATTCTTCAGCTACTTTTACGAACATTTCATTAGTGTGTACAGGGCTAATAGTGTAAACCATAGTACCTTGTACATGAACGCCACATTTTTTACCAGCTTTAATAGCGGCTTCCATGTTGCGTGGGTCATTCAATGCATCGAAAATACGAATACGATCAATACCGTTTTCTTTAGCTTTTTTAACAAATGCTTCTACTACATCATCAGCATAATGTTTGTAGCCCAATAAGTTCTGGCCACGTAACAACATCTGTAATGGAGTGTTTTTAAGATGAGCTTTTAACGTGCGAAGACGTTGCCATGGATCTTCGTCCAAGAAACGAAGACAGCTATCAAATGTAGCACCGCCCCAGCATTCCAATGCTTCATAACCAACACCGTCCAATTTTTCTAGTACTGGCAACATTTGGCTCGTACGCATACGAGTTGCCAAGACGGACTGATGACCATCGCGGAGGACGGTTTCCATGATTCTTAGTTTTTTCGCTTTCATAACTCCTTCTCCTTCACTGTCGAGATGAATTGTATCCTTTCGCTCTATAAAACCTTCCACATTTTACAGATTAACAATCCATTTCTTTTTTAAATTACGCTTATAACGAATCCTTTCTATCTATAATACTTTGATAAAAAGGGATTCATCTCACATATCTATTAGACTACTAAAGAGTTTCTTTGTCAACATATTTACAATACGGATTACTCATAAATATATAGGTCAACAAATTATTTAATTTTTTTAGGTGCTGTTTCGATGACAATATTTCGCCCATCTTTTTTCACCTGTATCGAAAAATCTCCCACACCATCCTTAAAATATTCCATCTTAATATCTAATAAAAGTTTACCTATTTGAGTCTCAACTTTCTCAGTTAGAAACTCACGATAAAAGGCTTCCTGACTGTTACTAGAAGACTTTCGTAGCGGTGCAGGACGCTTACTTTCTGCCTCACCTTTGCGCATTGCCGTTTCAAATGTTTCTTCTTCTACTACATTCTTAAACATCTCTGCGTCACTAAGACCCTTTTTAATTTTAAACTTAGCCATAATTGCCTCCTCAAAGCTCATATAATCAAGAAAAGGCCTGCTACAGCAGACCTTTTCACTTACCTATGCATAAACCTCATAATTGAAATCAAAAGTCTGTTTATGCGTCATTTATTGTTTTTTGTTATCACTAGAACGTTTATCAGTTATCATTTTTTCTATAGATGCAACCGTAATATCTTTTAATTCTTGTGGCTCACTAAAAGTATCCACTGTTTCAAAGCCAACGCCTAAACGCCCTTGCAATACCGATAAAGCTTTATCGTCTTCATCAACTTTAGCAATATAAATATCTTTATCTTTATCAACACCAATTAAACGATAGCGACCAGCTGGATTAATAACGCGCCAGCCCCCTTCAGTACCGTCAAACATGAACACATCGCCCGTTCTAACATTGTCATAGAAAAAGATATCTTCATCATAGAAAACCGCAATACGACCGATATTAGAGGCCTGCATATATACCCGACGAGTGTCATAGTTTGCATCAGTCCGATAAATACGATATGCATTTTCAGCAACCTTAATTTTCATATACACGACATTCGTAGCCGTAGAAAACGCTGCATCCACAATTTTACTATCCGATGGTAAATCTTGCATTGTCGTATCAACTTCGTGTTCTGGACTTTCAGGGTCAAAACGAGCAAGAACTACATTATCTTCAACGCCCCCATATAACCCCATAATTGCTAGGTCACGATCAGGCAACCACTCAAAATAACTAACTTGTCGCCCTTTTAAATCGATATCAGTAGGCGTCTTTTCACCAGATGTATACACCTTGACTGAATCTTGTGTCACTACGGCCATATATTTATGCCCTTGTGAATAATATTTATTGCCTTCCCCTACATCAGGGAAATTGCCATCTTTCTCTTGACCATCACTGGCTGTCACTTCAAAATCAGTAGTTGGCGCAAAATAAATTTGATCTAAATAATAATAAATGCCGCCTTGTAATGCTAGCCCCA
This sequence comes from Veillonella criceti, assembly GCF_900460315.1. Taxonomy (NCBI): domain Bacteria; kingdom Bacillati; phylum Bacillota; class Negativicutes; order Veillonellales; family Veillonellaceae; genus Veillonella; species Veillonella criceti. The sequence continues at coordinate 1,175,142 of NZ_UHIO01000001.1, forward strand.
AGACAAAGGCGCTCATAATTTTACCAAACGATGCCATGGGTCCTCCTATTTCACAATAAAGGCGGTAGGAATCATCCGCTCACCTAATAAATCGGCTGGTTTATTAACAACCTTACCATTGTAATATAGCGTTGTACTCGAACCACCATCTAAGTTAGCTGCAATATAGGCACCTTCTTCAAACAATACATCTTGTACATCACGTAATGTAGCGCCTGTTGAATAGCCTGGTTGACGCCCATCGATAACAACAAAAATAACGGTACCATCTTTACGCTGACCAATGGCCGTTCTCGGACCAATACCCCAGCCACCATCGCCATCAGTAATCATCTTTTTACCATCTACAATTAATGGTGGTCCAAAGGTAATCCCTTCAGCTGCATTCATATCAGACAATTCAGTTTTATTATACGTACCAGCAATTAAATTGCCTTCCTTAGTAAAACCTACAAAATCAACGGCTTCATCAGGGCCTACATCTTTACCTATTACATAGTTGCCTTCTTGCATAATAAAGCCATAAGGTAAACGTCCCGTTCCCGTCCCGTTAGGGTCATGGAAACCACCAGCATTTATAGCCGCTACGGCATCATTATCTTTGGCAATATTACTTACCGTTTCCCCTTTTTCCTCAATATTTCTGGCCGTTGCTACTTTTACGCGCCGAGGATCAGGAATTTCTAGTACATAGCCTACATAACGAGTCGATTCAATTTTATGCATTTTAAGTGTTGTATCTTCACGCGCTTTAAACTTAAACAAATCCTGACTCCGCACTGTGCTGACTGTGCCTAGAATCATATTAATCTCATCCTGATTAAATAACCAAGTAATGTAATGTGGATGACGCGAACGCATTATCGCCCCCACAACAGTACGTTTCAGATTATCAAAAGGGCCAAATAGTACTACGATAGGCGAAGTAACCATGGTAAAAATAAACATGACAAGAATAAATTTTACCCACCCTTTACTAAAAAATCGTTTCATCCTTAACTCCTATCTGTCCTTATAAATCAGCATAATCTTCTGTGGTTATGCGCTCTTCAAAATGAGCTAAATCTACTGCATTACCAATCCAAATACGATGCAACGCATATGGATTATCACCTTTATGAACCCAGCCTGGATTCATTGTAACTGCTAAGAGAATGCCATTATCAGCCGCTGCTTTTTGTGAGTATTCATTTTCACGGCCATAGGGATAACAAAACCACTGATTATCAATGTCTAATTTTTCCTTTAACGCCAGCTGTGCTTTCACAATATTCGCTAATTGATCGCTATTAGATAATTCATTCATTCGTACATGATCATACCCATGACTAGCAATTGTGACGCCACCGTCTTTCATCTCTTTAATTTGTTCCCAAGTTAAACGAGTACCTACATCACCAGGGTTCACATACACAGTCGCAGCAAAACCATACTCTTTTAACACTGGATATACAATGCTATAGGTATCAGCATAGCCATCATCAAAGGTTAACACTACTGGCTTCACCGGTACGGCCGTTCCATGGCGAACATATTCATTCAATTGCTCCATCGTAATAGGATTAAAACCCTTATCATGTAAAAGTTTCATCTGCGCTCTAAATAAGTCTTCACGAATGACCGCATCATTATCTTCATCAGGCCCAATTTTGTGATACATAAGCACCGGAATTCCCTCTGGTACAGCTGTAGCCACCGTTTTAGTCACTGCTTCTGGTTGAGTGTTAGCCTCACTAACCGTTGCCTCTTTTGTTTCAGACATACAACCGGCTAATATCATCAATAGGCCCGCTAGCAAAGCAAAGACTACTATGAAACGTTTCATAAATTGCCTCCCATTTTATTCTATTGTTTTTAAAAATAGTTATACAACGTATATTATATCACAAACAATCAGACCATGCCTATTGACAGCTTTTCAAATCTCCCCCTATACTAGTACTGTAATTTGTATAATATATATAACCATATAGCATATAATAACTAGTTAATTAGCCACAAAGGGATTAACCTAACTGTTAGAAAGGACTTTGTATCATAGATGAAAAAGAAAATCGCTTTATTACAAATGGATGTAGCCGTGGGCGATGTGAATCGCAACTATAATCATGTAGAAGAATTAATAAACACAGCCGCCAAAGAACAACCGGACATTATGGTATTACCAGAAACATGGAACACAGGTTTCTATCCTACGAACCAACTACCAACAGAAGCGGACAAAGATGGCGAACGAACACAAACGATACTCAGCCAACTAGCTCATAAACACAATGTAAACATCGTAGGTGGTTCAGTAGCTACTTTACGGGAAGGCAAGGTATACAATACGTCCTATATTATCAATCGAGAAGGCCACATTATCTCGCAATATGATAAAATTCATAGTTTTACACCGGCTAAAGAGGATAAATTTTTCCAAGGTGGCGAACATACTCACCGTTTCTTCTTAGATGATATTCCTTGCTCCAGTGTAACTTGCTATGATATTCGTTTTCCTGAAATCATTCGCACCACCACTTTACAAGGTGTTGATTTATTCTTCGTACCTGCTCAGTGGCCAACTATGCGTCAACGCCACTGGGAAATTTTAAATACCGCTCGCGCCATCGAAAACCAAATGTTCCTCTGTGCCGTTAATGCCTGTGGCTATATTGGCAAGGTAAAATGTGCCGGCAATTCCTTATTGCTTGATCCTTGGGGCGACGAATTATTACACTTAGGTGATACAGAAGAAATCGCTATCGGCACCATTGATTTAAGTGTTACGGAAGAAATTCGCCGTAAAATCAATGTATTTAGAGATCGAAAACCAAATATGTATCATTTGGACTAAAATAATATAAACAGACTTATCAAAGCGTTCATTTTTACAGTGTAATCCAGTAAAAAATGAACGTTTTTTGTTAATTAGGTATAGTTTTTTCATATTTTAATTTCAAATCATTAGACAATATATGTTTTTAGGAGTAATATATAGTTGTTTATTTAATTAATCCTTATTACCACACAGAGGAGGCGTATGTGGTGTCAACAATACACGAAAAATTATCTATGACTACTCCAAAGAAAACTAATTCTACTAATATAAGTAATTTTACACGGCACCCAAAATTCAACTTAAAAAGAGGCTCTAAATCCGCCTTAGCACTGGCTGCGTTTCTAAACCCCATATTCCCATCGGCCCATATAGACGGCCCACCACAAGGTCAAACTTTATATAATTGTCTAGGCTGTAAAATCGCCCATTTGCGGAAAGAAAAAGGCTGGTATCAAAAAGATTTAGCTCAAGCAGCTGGTATTAGCACTAGTTACATTTCTCGCTTAGAACGTGGCTATCATATAGAAGGCGTTACTTTAGATATTTTACTAAGAATTACAGAAGTGTTTGATATTTCTCTAGGACAACTTTTTACTTATACAAAAGATGAAATTACCATTGCTCATTATCGGGAAGAACTCCATAAATATTGCTAAGAACTACTTCAAAAAATTTTATTTTTATGGATTGACAAGATTTTTACTTTCTTCTATAATAGTAAAGTACGTTACACAAAGTAATATATGGAGAGGTGTCCGAGCGGCTTAAGGAGCATGATTGGAAATCATGTGTGCGGTAATACCGTACCGAGGGTTCAAATCCCTCTCTCTCCGCCATAAAAAAAGCACATTCAAAAGCTATACCGCTTTCGAATGTGCTTTTTTTAATTTTATTTTCCTACTTTACAAGTGTGATTTCTTCATGCTATAATCAGCAAAGAAATTTTAATAGCGATATTATCTAGAGTGATGGAGGGACTGGCCCTATGAAATCCGGCAACCATTCGATGGTGCTAATTCCTGCGGCATATACCGAGAGATAACAAATGTAGCGATGACTCGGCAAGCCGAGGGCATCGTTTTTTTATTACTCACCGCGCTATACTACTTTTGTATGGGGATATAAAAGTAGTCCTAAATTTCTATTTGAGAGAGTTTATTTGAGACAAAAGGAGGGCTTCATCTATGAAGAAATTTTTATCTGTAGCTGCTACATTTGTATTAGGCAGCGCTCTACTACTAGCAGGTTGTGGCAATGATCAAGGCAATGCAGCAACTAGTTCTGACAAAAAGGTAACATTAACAGTAGGTGCTTCACCAGTTCCCCATGCTGAAATTCTAGAACAAGTGAAAGACAAATTAGCTAAGGAAGGTGTAGAGCTTAAAATCATTGAATTTAGCGACTATATTAAACCTAACTTAGCATTAAATGACAAAGAGTTGGACGCTAACTTCTATCAGCACGTTCCATATATGAAAAAATTTGAAGAAGAACATAATATGAAATTCGTTTCAGCTGGTACTGTTCATATTGAACCAATGGGAATTTATTCTAATAAAATCAAAGATAAAGATTTACAAAACGCTATTCCAAATGGTGCCAAAGTAGCAATTCCCAATGACCCTACTAATACAGGACGAGCATTACTCCTATTACAACAAGCAGGTCTAATCACCTTAAAAGAGCCTAACAATATTTATTCCACTAAAATTGATATTGCCGCTAATCCTAAAAATTTAGATATTATTGAATTAGAAGCAGCACAAACACCACGTAGCCTCGATGATGTAGATATTGCTGTTATCAACGCCAATTATGCACTAGGGGCTCAATTAAATCCCGTTAAAGATGCTTTATTCTTAGATGATAAAAACTCACCGTATGCCAACTTAATTGCAGTTCGTCCTGGTGATGAAAATCGTCCTGAAATTCAAAAGTTAGTTAAAGCACTACAATCTCCAGAAATTAAAAAATTCATTGAAGATAAATATCAAGGTTCTATTTTGCCAGCATTCTAAGCGCTATATAACAAAGTAGTTCATACACCAAATACCTAACAGGCTCTGCACGCAGGGCCTGTTTCTTTTTGCTTTACAAATTTGTCCTCTCATGATATACTAACCAAAGAATTATATATGAAACGTTATCAAGAGTGATGGAGGGACTGGCCCTATGAAATCCGGCAACCATTCGATGGTGCTAATTCCTGCGGTATATACCGAGAGATACAAGGCGTAAGCAATGATGGCTCGGTACTACGAAGCCATCTTTTTTTATTCACTCAGCTAATGTTTCTTAATTATTGTAAGCCCGAGGAGGTATAGTATGAAAAAAATTTTATCCCTAGCAGCTACTGCAATTCTTGGTAGCGCCTTATTACTTGCTGGTTGCGGTAGCGACACAAATACTGCCACTGGTAGCAGCAACAAAGTAACAATTACAGTCGGTGCCTCACCAGTACCACATGGTGAAATTTTGGAACAAGCTAAACCTTTATTAGAAAAAGAAGGCATTGACTTAAAAATTATTGAATTTACTGATTATGTAAAACCTAACCTAGCGTTAAATGACAAAGAATTAGATGCTAACTTCTTCCAACATGTACCATACATGGATAAATTTGCTAGTGAACATAGCATGGAATTAGTATCAGCTGGTAAAGTGCATATCGAACCAATGGGGATTTACTCTAAAACAATTACAGATAAAAACTTAGATTCTGTATTGCCAAACGGCTCTAAAATTGCCATTCCAAATGATCCAAGTAATAGCGGTCGTGCCCTTCTTCTATTAGAAAAAGCAGGCTTAATTACCTTAAAAGATCCTAACAATATTTATGCAACCAAAACAGACATTGTTAACAACCCAAAAAATCTTGAATTTGTAGAATTAGAAGCGGCTCAGTTGCCTCGTAGTTTAGATGATGTAGCTTTAGCCGTTATCAATACTAATTTTGCCTTAGAAGCTGGTTTGAATCCAGTGAAAGATGCTTTATTCTTAGAAGATAAAGATTCCCCATATGCTAATATCGTAACAGTTCGCAAAGGGGATGAAAATCGTCCTGAAATTCAAAAATTAATGAAAGCACTTCAATCGCCAGAAGTGAAAAAATTCATTGAAGACAAATACAAAGGTGCTATTTTAGCAGCCTTCTAGGCAAGAAATCTAGCATAGCCCTCATAAAACGCAACTTAGTTACATAGTTAACTTAGTTATATAATCAAAAGCGAGTTACTCAAAAGACACGCCCTGTGTTCTTCGAATAACTCGCTTTTTTATGTTATAAATTGTCAGCACTAAAACTCTGAGGTAATAATTCAGCTAATTCATAAACGACTAATTCCGTTTCACTCTGTTCTAAAATAATTAAGGGTACCTTAAATTCAACTAATACTTGGCGACAGGCACCACAAGGCATACAAGGCCCTTTTGAATCTCCTACAATAGCAATAGCCTGAAAAGTCTGATGTCCAGTAGCTACCGCTGATTGAATCGCCACCCGTTCAGCACAATTAGTAAGGCCATAAGAGGCATTTTCTATATTACAACCGGTGAAAATAGTCTCATCCTCACAAAGCACCGCCGCCCCCACAGCAAACTTGGAGTATGGACTATAGGAATTCTGTTTAGCCTCATAGGCCGCCCCAATCAGACTTCTATACTCATCAAACGAACTCATATTTAACGAAATATATTGGCTCATATATACGCCTCCGTTCCTTCTTCAGTAACGCGGGCCCATACTAATGGCTGCTTACTAGGTTCCGCTGCGCCAAAGGACAAGGCCGACAAATAACGTGCCTTAGCGTCCTCTAAAGTACTCTTAGTATTACTTTGTACATACGCTATTGTTTCCCCTGCTACCACTTCATCGCCTGTCTTTTTCAGCATCCAAATTCCAGCTTTATAATCTATGGCATCTGTTTTAGTATAGCGTCCAGCCCCTAAAGCTAACGCGGCGCGGCCACAAATTTCAGCATCCATATGCGTAATATAACCAGACACGGGCGCCAAAACAGCTTCTTTATACTGCGCCTCTTTAAAAGTGGCCTTAGTTAATACAGAAGTGTCTCCACCCTGTGCTTCCACTAATTCACAAAACTTAGTAAAAGCAGCCCCACTTGCTAAAGTAGTGTTTGCCAAACATTTACAGGCTTCATAAGAGCCTTTACCACCTAAATACAACATATTCGTTGCTAACTCCAAGGACTCTGTAACTAAGTCCTCAGGCCCTTTCCCCTGCAGCGTATCAACCACTTCTGCAATCTCTATAGCGTTCCCAATAGCTTGTCCTAAAGGACGATCCATATCGGTAATAAGGGCTACCGTTTTTCGCCCATTATGAGTACCAATAGCAACCATAGTTTCAGCTAACGTAACAGCGTCCTCATACGTTTTCATGAAGGCACCGCTCCCCACTTTGACATCGAGTAAAATAGCTTCACTTCCAGCTGCCAATTTCTTACTCATCACAGATGATGCAATCAATGGAATACTGTCGACTGTCCCCGTTACGTCGCGCAATGCATATAATAACTTATCGGCTGGAGCCAAGTTACCCGATTGCCCAGTTACAGCAACACCTACATTTCTAACAATTTGAAAAAACTCGTCTTTCGTAAGTGCAACGTTCACATGGGGGATTGATTCCAGCTTGTCAATTGTTCCGCCCGTATGGCCTAAACCACGACCTGACATCTTAGCTACCGGTACACCACAAGCAGCTACAATCGAGGCAATAATAAACGTCGTTTTATCGCCTACACCACCTGTACTATGCTTATCCACCGTAATCCCATGAATACTGGATAAATCAATTTGTTCCCCAGATTCCGCCATAGCTTTCGTTAAACTCGCAGTTTCTTCCGCTGTAAGGCCTTGAAAATAAACCGCCATGAGCCATGCACTCATTTGATAATCAGGAATTAAACCATTAACAAATTCATTCACAATATAGGTAAGTTCTGCATTGCTATGAATGCCTCCATTACGTTTTTTTAATATCAACTCATTCATATGCATAGGCTGTATCCCTCATTTCTCAATTTGCGATCAATGCATTGTTGTAACTCTACATACCTCAAGCGTTTACTGCACCTAGTAAGAAAAAGTTTCATCTAAATGAGTTTCTAATAAGCCCACGGCTGCGCTAGCACCCAAACGCTCGCAGCCGGCTGCTAAATATGCTACCATATCTTCAATAGAACGAATCCCACCAGCAGCTTTTATTTTCACACCAGGGCCAATATACGTTTTAAATAACTGTACATCGGCCAATGTAGCGCCTGCTGTACCAAATCCAGTCGATGTTTTTATATAATCAGCACCACCATCAGTAACGGCTTGACAAAGCGCCACTTTTTCAGCTTCTGATAAATAGCATGTTTCAATAATCACCTTTAAAATCGCCGAACCACAGGCTTCTTTCAAGGCTTTTATCTCCTCAACAATCGTTGCATAATGCCCATTTTTAACCGCACCTAGATTAACAACCATATCAATTTCACAAGCCCCTTCAGCTAAGGCTTGTTTTGCCTCTGCTACTTTAGCCGCTGTTGTCATATATCCCAAAGGAAAGCCAATAACCGTACATATTGTAACATCATTTCCATAGGTATCCTTAACTTGTTTTACATAGGTTGGTGGAATACATACAGAGGCTGTCTGAAATGCTAAAGCTTGTTCTACAAGTGTCTTGATATCTTCCCAAGTCGCTGTTGGTGATAATAAAGTATGGTCTACATGAGCCAAAATTTCTCGCCCTGTATAAGCCGGTTTCTGTTGATTTACATCCATAACTAACTCCTTTAACACATCATTACTAGCGACCTTACACTATCAAATTTGCCTATTTCTAGAAAAAAGACATTTGCTCCCCAGCCGCTTCTTCTTTTACTTTTTCACGACGATCATCTGTAATAAATGATTCTTTAGCTAACCCAATATTAGCTAGCAATTGTTCCATGGATTGTACGCCTCGCTTTTTAGCCGCCGCTATAGCCACTTGTGCACAAATTTCCGCATCATCGAGAGCATAATGATGTTTAAATTCATACCCTAAATAAGCTGCCATCGTGTTTAGTTTATGATTCTGCAAATCTGGCCAAACTCGTTTCGAAATTTTTACCGTACAAGTAAAATCTAGTTCAGGCCACTCAATGTTATAATGATCTAACGTAGCTCGTAACACACCAATATCAAATTTAGCATTATGAGCAATAACTAATTTACCTTTTAAATGATTTTCATAAATAGCCGGCCATAACACATCAAACGTGGGTTTATCCATAACTTCTTGTGGTTGAATCTGGTGGATGGCAATACACTCTTCATCAAACTGCATGAATGGAGGCTTAATCAGGCTATAACCACGTTTCGTAATCTGCCCATCTTCCACCGTAACTACGGCCAACGAACACGCACTATTCGCATATTTATTGGCTGTTTCAAAATCTATGGCAACAAAATTAATCATACTATACTCCTTTATCTATCATATATTCTATGGCTAATATATTCCCTCATTGTAGAATATGGCTAGCACGAATATTACAACTATACAACTTTATACATATATACATTACGAATGTGTGATATTTTAAAACTCACACTATATCGAAAACTTCTATTATTTATTATACTCCATCTGATAGTTTTTATCATCTTTTTACCATATAAAAACACCGTAAGTTCGCCTAAAAGCTAGATTTTCATAGAATCTTAACTTTCTAACGACCTTACGGTGCTGTGCAATATTAAATAAAACAGAGCTAATTATTTAGCTTCTTGAGGTACATCATCAGGAATGGTAATCCCTAATTTCTTAGCCATATCAGGATTGGTTGCCAGTTTCATAGTCGCTTGCATTTGTACAGGCATATCTTCTGGTTTTGACTTGCCATCCAAAATATCAGCAGCCATATGACCAGCTTGAACCCCTAATTGGTAAAAATCAACAGTGTATCCCATAAAACCACCTTTTTCAATCAACATGCCATCAGACACGAAAACTGGTACTTTAGCGGTTTCTGCTACAGCGACTAAATTAGGCATCGCCGAAGCAATTAAATTATCCGTAGGTGTGTAAATAACTTTCACACCTCTATTGATTAAGTTTGTCGTTACTTGTGGAATATCGTTAACACTAGTAATTGTTTCTTCTACTACTTGAATTCCTTTCGAGGCAGCATACTCTTTAAAAGCAGCTACTTGAATCTGAGCATTCACTTCGCTTGAAGAATAAATCACACCAACTTCTTTTGTATTAGGTAACACTTTTAAAATTAAATCTAACTGTTTTGGCACAGGATTAAAATTGGTTGTGCCCGTTACATTTGTTCCTGGTTTCTCTACAGAGTGAACTAACCCAGTCCCTTTGTAATCATAAATAGCGGCCCCCACAATAGGAATATCTTTCGTTGCATTCGCCACAATTTGTGAAGCTGCCGTTCCTACCACATAGATAAGGTTGTCTTTGTCTGAAACGAATCGATTGGTAATGCTTTCCATATTAGAATGCTCACCTTGGGCATTTTGAAAGTCTAATTCAATATTTTCACCGTCTTTATAACCTCGTTCGGCTAAACCGGCTTTAAACCCTTCTGTAGAGGCATCCAACGCTGGATGTTCTACTTGTTGCAAAATCCCAATTCGAATCTTACCTTCTTGGTTAGAACTACTCGAACCACAACCACCAACTAAAAGCGCTAGGCTCAAAAGACCTACCAATACGCTTACCATACTACGCTTAAACATATAAAAACTCCTCTCTACGCGTTGCCCATGGCAACTTCTACCATCCTACACACCAATCAAACCACTTGATTAGCATTTAACTCTCATGAGTTAAATTTATAAAATAGTATACTATGAAGTTTTATATATTTCAAGTTTTAATTTACTGGGCCATCCCCCCTTTCACAAGGACACAGAACACAGTCTTTATCAATCTATAATTCACTATTTATACTATAGTGTTAAAACAACTAAATAAATTTATTATTTAACAAGTAATTCTGGTGTCTTCATTTCCATAAAGGCATACGTACCATTAGAAATCATTAATAACTCTTTATCTTGTAAATTCAAAGTTTTACGAATTTCACTATCACGGCCAGCCAAGATTTTAGCGAACCATTTAGGATCAATTAAAACACCGGTTCCGATAGCAGCAATATCAGAGTATTGCAACGCCGTAGCCACATCTTCACGCGTATGAATATCACCAACAGAAATCAATGGTAAACGACCATTGATTGTTTCATACACATACTGCAACATAGATTTATCTGCATATTTTTGAATATTAGTTGCTCGATCATAACGAGTCAACGAAATATGCAAATAATCAAGTTCTTTATCCGCCAACTTATCAACAAGCCATAATGTTTCTTCCAAATTAAAACCAGGATCAGTTTCTTCACGGGGAGAAAAACGATACCCTACAATAAAGTCAGGCACATTCATCTCTTTTACAACGCCTAATACGCCATCGACCACACGTTCAATAAAGGTATATCGTTTCTCTAATGAACCGCCCCATTGGTCTTCACGACGATTAGAGTGCGGCGAGAAAAATTGATGCAATAAATAGTGATTCGCCCCATGTAATTCAATACCATCAAAGCCTGCTTTAATGGCACGAACGGTAGCCGCTTTAAAGTTTTCAATAATCTCCTCAATTTCCGTATTTGTTAATTCACGTGGCACTTCGGAACCTTCGCGTTCAGCAGCTACTGCACTTGGTGCCACTGGTTGTTCACCTTCTAATGTTTTACTATCACTCATACGACCTGCATGGAAAATTTGAAGAACAGCCTTAGTTCCATTCTGTTTAATTGTCGTCGCCAATTTACTAAGCCCTGGCAAAAACTTATCATCATATACACCAAGCTCACCTGTCCAACCACGTCCATTCGGTTGAATATGTGCTACACCAGTAATAAATAAACCAGCATCGCCTGTCCGCATACCATAATAAGCAATTTCATCACCAGTTACTGTATCATCATAATAACTCATACGAGTTGTCATTGGTGGAATTGCTAAACGATTTTTCAATATAACACCATTGCGTAAACGTACTTGTTCTGTTAATTGTTTCATAGCCTCTAAACTCCTTTATGTAATAGGGATTGTAAAAAACATGGCTTTCTAAAATAATTTGCTATGTTCTCTATCTATTTCATATGCATGCTCATACATTCTTTTGAATGAATGCTCATGCATGTTAATAATAAAAAAATATATGTAAACGACCTAAGCAATGATCACGTCTCATCATTGCCTAGATCGGAATTACCAACATTACTGATAAAACCGCTGTAATACTTCTTCCACAATCGGTTCAGCTTCCGCTAAGCGCTGTAAACCACACTCAGTGATAGCTATATAGACACCTCGTTTATCACATTCACAACTAGCCCGTTGAATGGATCCACAATGGGAACCTTCCATACGCACTATCATGCGAGACATCGCACTTTGACTTAATCCCATTTGTTCTTGTAATAAATTTAAGCGTAACTTTTTCTCTTCACTATGTGCTAAAAAATATAATACGTAATATCCATTCAAATTTAACGAAGAACGCGCCGTTAATTCTTTTTCTAATGTTTCTGAAATTTCTTTTATTCGTCGTAAATCGGCCAACCAATTTTGTATATAGGCCATGTTTTCACCTCCCTAACCTTATAATTTTTTATATTATATATCTTTAATTGCTTAAGTTATTGCTTAAGTTATTTCTCTTACATCAATCTCCTCAAAATGCATGCTCATGCATTTACTTTATTTAGTATACATTGAAAATTTTAAAAATGCAAGTCTTTTAAACTATTTTTTTACATTCTCTAAAATAAAAATCCTCCTACCGCTAAAGATAAACAACGTATAGGAGGATTATTATTTTATTATTTAATGATAGGTACCGTATAAGAGCCATGTGGCATAAGTAAAATTTCAGCATTAGATCCTAATTTAGCCTCTGCCAATCGCAATGCTTCATCTAAAGAATGAACCGGTGTAAAAAAGGCTTTACGAGCATATTCATCATCTAAACTAGATATCAAATAAAAATCAACTTTTTTCATCAAACGAGTTACTGCATAGGCTTTATGACGACCAATCTGAAAATCTTGGCGAACCGAATCTTCGATTGCTTGAATCGAATCAAAGGTGTTTACTGTTTCATCAAAAATAGCTGATCCTGAGCCTTCACGACATTCAGCTAACAAAATGACAACACCCCCCGGCTTGACAGCACGCACTGCATTATCCATAGTTTTTTGTGATTGATAGATGTTGATATCTTTAGGATAACCACCCGTAGAAGCAATCACAATAGGTGCCTGTCGTTCAATTTCTACACCATTTTGAGCATTTACAAAATCACAAGCAGCCTTATGGGCCGTAATATAATGCCCCGCAAAAACACCTGTAAATTCTTTTTCACCGTTTAATACTACATTTAATAAAAAGGTTGGCGGACACATAGCCACACCTTCAATTTGATCATCATATATTGGATTACCTTCTAAATGACCAATCGTTGCCTTATCATCTAACATCAAACTATGATTTTGCCGAATTGTTTCATAAGAGGCAACACCTGGCAAAATCGCTTTACGACCACCACCAAAACCAGCAAAGAAATGATGGACTACAGAACCCGTGCAAATAATATGGTCAGCCTCAACTACATGGCGATTCAAATAAACTTCTGTACCAAAAGAAGTCGTTCCTACATATTTAAAATCTTCAGTCTTCTTAGCAGTCGAGTTTATCATTGTCACACGACCAGCTGCCTCCATCCCGACTTCGCTAATCATTTCAGCTTCAGTCATATCACGATGAGTCCCTAACGCAAAAACAATTTTAATATTTTCATCAGGAATCCCTGCCTCATTAAGATAATCCAAAATGATAGGCATAAAGACATGCGTATTTGCAATTCGCGTAGTATCGTTTGCAATAATGGCTACCGTTTCACCTGGTTTTACTAATTCTTTTAACGGTTTAGAATCAATGGGATGTTCTAAAGCTTCCCGAATGGCACTCTCTGGATCGGCAATAACTGGCGTTTCAGCCATATGTAATTCGCCAATAACTCGCCTTTCGTCCAAGGTACAATCTATCATCTGCTCCCCATAATGAAATGAATATGTGCGCATTAGTAAACCTCCGTTGAATACTTACCAAAAATCTTACTTATACTTACTTTATTTTAATACTTATATATTTAGTTTAAACTAGCAACGTATAATTTTCAATATCTAAATACTGCCCATGCTTAACGCCCACTTCTCTAATAGTGCCACAAAAAGTAAAATTATACTTATTATGTAAAGCTACACTGGCTTCATTGCCAGCTGTAATTACCGACACTACCAAATGGATGGTTGTATCTTCTTTCGCCATCGTCAATATATCAGCCATTAATTGATTGGCTACACCTATGCCACGATATTGCGGAGCTACATAAATAGAAAGCTCTACCGTACTAGCAAAGGCTTCTTTTGTTCGATATTCAGATAACGTTGCATAACCAGCTACATGGTCATTCACGAGAGCTACAAGTAGAGGGTGATTTTTTATATTATGTGCTTCATACCATTTTGTCCACTCTTCAATGGTCCGTGGATGAATATCTAAAGTAGCTACACCATGAACTACTTCGTAATTATATATGTCTAATAAGATTGGAATATCTTGCCGATTCCCTCGACGAATTATAATATGATTGCTCATAAGGTTCTCACGTCTCCTTATTTGCTATATATAGAAAATATGCCAGTAAAGTTGATATTAATTATAACATATAAAGTATGCCCTCTGCATAGCAACTTCTGGTCGGATAGGTAGAAGCGAATATACTAAAAAAGACATTTTCTTCCCTATCTGTTCGTCAGCTGTGAATTCTAATACTTCATCCTTTGCGACTACCTATCATGCTTCGCTTCGTTTCACTCGCTTCGCAAGAAAGTGATGCAATACAATTTGCGCGTCGCTCTGCTCCTACAAATTGTTTGCCCTACTTT